>JAFQVL010000076.1 GCA_017408045.1 Clostridia bacterium
TACGCCTCGATTTTTTAAGTTTTTATCTATTTTCGTAAGTGGTCAAACATGTGGTCAAGCCACTTATTTCGAACGTTTTTTATAAAATGATACTGCCCGAATTGTCAGTGTTGTCAAGGCGTTCAGAGGTTCGAAAAAGTCTGCCAAGGAAAGCCCTTGTGGGTGTCCCGAACGCTGCGCGCTACCAGCTGCGCTACGCCTCGATTTTTTGTTGCGTTTTCTCGGTAGTTATTCGGTAATTTCTAGGCTATCCGCCGACCGCCCCTACCACAGAAAACGCATATATTATACCAAATGCCTTTTGAAAAGTCAATCCTTTTTGAATACCTTACAAAGATTTTCTGCCGATTTTATCAATCAACCTAACAACGCTGTAATCGCCCATTTTTTAGACGATTCGCGCCCTTCCCGTCCTCTTTCCGTCGTCCGCTCTTTTAGCCCTTTTTAATGGCGTTTTTCCAGCAAGAATGGCACATCGCTACGTACGAGTCGTTTCCACCCAACAAAATCTGTCCACCCTCGGTCAGCACTTTGCCCTCGCCGTCGATACGGGCGTTAACGATCGCTTTCTTACCACACGAGCAAATCGTCTTGATTTCCGTAATCGAGTCCGCCACCTCAAACAAACGGCGACTGCCTGGGAACATATGGGTCAAAAAGTCCGTGCGCAGACCGTAGCAAAGCACGGGTATATCCCCCTCGTCTACAATCTTGCGAAGTTGATCGATCTGTTCGGGAGTGAAAAATTGACACTCGTCCGTGATGATAACGTCGCAATTTTCACGCTTTTTGTACTCCTCAAAAATATCCTTGTCGGGGGTAATCACCTCTGCATCCGCTTTCAACCCGATACGAGAGCGCACTACGCCCGCCCCATCGCGTACGTCCACGGACGGCTTGATAAGCCATACTCGCATTCCGCGTTCCTCGTAGTTAAACTTCGTAATTAGAGCGTTTGCCGTCTTCGACGAGCCCATTGCGCCATACTTAAAATACAATTTCGCCATAACCTTCTCCTTATTTCTCGCCCTCAAAACCTAAAAGGTTCAAGTCTTGTCAGCTTAACCATTATACCACAAGCGTACAACGTTTGCAAGAGTACAGCGAAAAAAATTATAAAAACTAGGGTGTGTCATAGAGGATGTTTGATTTAAAGCAATATTCTTTTTGCCAGCGTGGAGCCACTTGTAGGATTTGAACCTACAACCTACCGCTTACAAGGCGGTTGCGCTACCGTTGCGCTAAAATGGCATAATAAAAGGACAGCGGATAAACCCGTTGCCCTTTTTGTTTTTTATTTAATTTTTAACCGATACGCTTAGCCTCGTTAATCTCTCGCAACTCTTTATCGGTTTTACCCCAAATTCGCAATCGTTTTTGCAGGCATTTTGCATACTGCTGCATAGAATATAGTTGCGATTCCATTTGATAAGTCATTTCTTCCGACAAGCCCATGGCAAGAATTGCCGTACCATAGAGAAACGAAGAAAGCTTTGTCATTTTTTCGTTAAGTTCTTCAAGTTCCTTTTCTACTCTTTCTTTTGCTGTTGTTTCCATAATATTCTCCTTATTTTTTTGTATGAAAAAAGCGCATCGCCTTAGCAATACGCTTTAATCGTTATTTTTAGTTAGTTTTGCTCCTCAATCTCTATGTATAATTCTCTGACTAATCTGCTTGTAGTTGTTGAATTATAATTGTCGTCAAGTTGAGCAATTTCCGCATCGTCAACTTCTCGCAAGAACTCTTCCAAATCCATTGTATTTAAGCACTCGTCTATGTTTGGCATATAAGGACGTAATCTTTCAATTTGCTCGCTTGTTATTTTGATATTTTGTTGCATTGTATAAGTTCCCCCGTGTCAGGATTGACAGTTATATCTACCTTCCCTTTAATGTATATTTTTTGGCTTTTTCTGCCCTTTGCGTCTGTTTTTATGTCGCAAACAATTCCGTTTTTTATAGCACTTTCAATTTCTTCTATCATTACGCCTTCGTGCTTGGGGTCTTTCTTGCTTTTGCGATATATTGTGCCAAAATGCCTATCCAAAAAATGGTTTGATATTGATGAGATTTTCGTCCCATTCACAGCGATTTGACCAACAAACTTGTGCTGCATTGTTTTCTTTGTTTTTGTATAAAGGTTAAAATCAACCAATGCAGAAATATCACCCGATTCTCGTGCATACTTGTAGTG
Source organism: Clostridia bacterium (assembly GCA_017408045.1). Taxonomy (GTDB): domain Bacteria; phylum Bacillota; class Clostridia; order Christensenellales; family Borkfalkiaceae; genus Scatosoma. The sequence continues at coordinate 2,195 of JAFQVL010000076.1, forward strand.
TTGAAAAAATTGAAACTCTGCTTGCTTGTGTTTATTATACTTGATTTCTTGGAAACTGTCAACGTCTTTTGGCATATTTTCTTTGCCAAGTATTTGCGCCCATCGTTCGTATTGCCTTGCATCTTGTTTCCGATACCGCCAAGCCTTGTACGCAGGGGAAAGTTCATCCCTACGCCGTGCCGTTCTAAACGCCGCAAGGGTCTTATACGGCATTTCACTTTCACGCCCAGCGTAATGCTTTTTCATTTCCTCATATTCCAAGTACTCCGTATTGCGTTGCCTATTGCCTGCTTGCCACGCTTGGTACAACTCAATGTCCGTTTGCGTTCGCACGTCCGCAAGCCGTCCCTTGCTATCGTACTTGATACGGCTTTGTTTTATCATACGCTCCAAATCCGCAGGGTCTTCCGCCTCGGCAAAATACGGAATAAACTCGTGCCGACAATTTGGATGCGGTAGCGCGTAGCCGCTTTTAAGCACCGTCTTGAACAATGCAGGAAACCGCTTGTCCTTGCCGCTTATGGAGTATACCTTGTCTTGGTACGCTCCACACAGTTTACAGCATTGCGGCATCGTGGTCATTATCACCAAATCCGTGCCTGCGTTATCTGATTGCAAGAATTAAATCAAGAAAAAAGAACGCCTCGGAAATCCCGAAACGTTCTCTTTTTGTTTACATTTGATACCAGATAATGAGGAATATAATGCTAACAACCACGAACAGCAGTCCCGTGAGAAAAATCGGAGTCCCGCTGCTGGGCTTTTTTGTCCCTAACTTACGTTCACGGTATTCCGCGTACGTTTCATGGTCCTTTCTTCCAAAGGGAATGAACACCGCTTTGACCGCCCGTCCAAGCACGTAGCCTACGCCCAAAAACGCTCCTTCCGAGGAAAGAAATAACATCCCCGAAAACAGCACGAACAGTATGCCTGCGGTAAAGAAAGCGTCGTGCAAAATCTGTATGTTCGTTTTTGCATTTTCCGTGAAAAAGCCTTTAATGGCAAACACCGCCAAGACTATGCCCGACGCCACGCAAAAGCAAACGAGATATCGAATGAGTAATGCTTTCTTTTCTTTTTCCACAAAACCTGCCTCGAGCGTTGCTTATTGCAACTGCTCTTTATATTTTTTCTCTTCCTCGTCGTTGCAATACACGAAATGTCCAGGGGAAACTTCACGCATCGAAGGAAGATTTTTGGAATAATCGTGCTCTGCCAGAGGATTATACACCATTCTCACACGCTTCTTCTCGTACTGAGGGTCGGGCAAGGGAATTGCCGACAACAACGATTTCGTGTAGGGATGCAACGGGTGTTTGAACAACTCGTCCGCGTCCGCAAGTTCTACCATCTTACCAAAGTACATAACGCCGATTCTATCCGAGAAATATTTTACAACGGAAAGGTCGTGCGCAATGAACAAGATTGTCAAGCCCAAACGCTCTCTTAAGTCATTCAAAAGGTTGATAACCTGCGCCTGGATGGAAACGTCCAACGCCGAAATCGGCTCGTCCGCGATAATCATTTCCGGTTCCATAATGACCGCTCTTGCAATACCGATACGCTGACGCTGACCACCAGAGAATTCGTGGGGGTAGCGGTCTGCGTGCTCTCTTACAAGCCCGACCATCTCCAAGATGTCGTATACCTTTTGGTTGATGACTTCCTTATCACGGATACCGTTGATAATCAAGCCTTCCGAAATAATTTCGCGTACCGTCATACGGGGGTCAAGCGAAGCAATGGGGTCTTGGAAGATCATCTGAATCTGCTTTACGCAACGGCTGCCTCTGGTGATGGCATTCGCTTCGCGAATCTGCTGCTTGTTTTCAGCCACAATCCTGGCACACTCGTCCTGCACAGCGGCAATCTGTTCCTTAATTTCGTCCTTTCTTTCAGGATTTTCCTTCGCTTGTGCGCGCAATTCCTTAATCTTCGCAGCGGCATCCTTACGGGCTTTTTTAATCGCATCCTTATACGAACGCGTACCTGCCCCTATCCTTTCACCGTTAAAGTAGATGTTGCCCGAAGTGATATCGTACAGCTTGATAATCGAACGACCGGTGGTAGTCTTACCGCAGCCAGATTCGCCAACCAAGCCGAAAACCTCACCCTTCTTAACGTCAAAGGAAACGTCGTCTACCGCCTTAAAATCACGGTTGCCCATACGGAAGTACTGACAGAGGTGCTCTACTTTTAACAAAACTTCGTTGTTATTCATTTTCTGCACCTCCGCGTTCTTTCATACGTTTAATACGTTCGGTGATGATCTTGGGAATTTCCACCTTTGGAGCATTCGGGTGCAGCAACCAGGTTGCCGCATAATGGGTATCCGAAACCTCAAACATAGGAGGCTGCATCTCAAAGTCGATTTCCATTGCGTACTTATTACGGTCCGCAAAGGCATCGCCAACAGGGGGATAAATCATATTGGGAGGCGTACCGGGAATTGCATCCAACTTTTCGTCGGTATCCAAATCCGGCATCGAGGAAAGCAGCGCCCACGTATACGGATGACGAGGGTCGTAGAAGATATCCTCAGCCGTGCCGTATTCAACAATCTTACCTGCATACATAACGGCAATTCTGTCCGCCATGTTTGCAACGACGCCAAGGTCGTGCGTAATGAAGATAATGGACAGCTGACGTTCCTTCTTCAGCTTGTTGATAAGCTCCAGAATCTGCGCCTGAATGGTTACGTCCAAAGCCGTAGTCGGCTCGTCGCAGATCAAAATATCGGGATTCGCCGACAAAGCGATTGCGATAACGATACGCTGACGCATACCGCCGGAGAATTCAAACGGGTACTGGTTATAACGGACACGCGCCTCGGGGATACCAACCTCTTCCATGAGCTTGATCGCCTTTTCCTTAGCGATACGCTGAGTCAGCTTATAGACGACCTGCGAAGCCTTTTGCTTGAAGTAATCGACAAGCTCCTCACAACGCTTATCCACGTCAATCGTTGCGACATTTTCGATGTCCGCCTTGAACTTATTGACAACGCGCATCAATACGGAAACGATCGTTTCAATCTGTTTTTCGGGCTCAACGATGAATTTAGGAACGACTTTCCAATCCACAGTCTTGCCCTTAGCAATGAGCGCATCACGCTTTGCGGTTTGCTTTGCAAAACGAGCCTCTTCCTTCGGATTATTCTTCAAGTAGAAGAAGTAGTTATCCACTTCCTTAGCAATCGCGCCCTTAAAGGTATGCGCCACGCTGTCCTTGATGATTTCCATCGGGTTGATAGCCTCTTGCACCGCCTTGGTGATCGCCTTGACGGTAGCATTTGCATCTTTCGCGGTAAAATTGCCCGCCTTGAAGAAGGCAACTGCCTCTTCCAAAGCCGCAACGGCTGCCGTTTTTGCCTCGGTGTTCTTGCGAATGGAATATTCAACGGCTGCCTTTTCCATTTCGAGGAATTCCGTCATGAAATTATCCATGAGGTATTGCAGCGCCTTATCATTCGCCTCGTCCGCAGGCATATTGCTAAGGTCTGCCTCGGGGTTTTTGTATACGTAGTAGCCGATACGGAAGAAGTTATACGGCGTCTGCGCTAGCATTTCCGCCAGCGTAGCGCGCACCTCGCCCAAAAGGTTTACCAACGTTTCGGACGCGTCGGTCTTTAAGGTAGCCATACCCACCAACGCCTTCAAACGAGTGCCAACCTTAATTTCTGCATTTACAGCCTTTTTCGCGTCATTGAGGCGTACCGTGTACGCGTTCAACACGTCGATATATTTACTTGCAAAGTATGCGTCCTGCACCGTTTTCAGCTTACGCGCCAGCGAGCCAAGAATAAATCTAAGGTCGATTTTCTGTTTCTTTTCTGCGAGGAACAGGGTATCGTCGATGATGGAAATCAACTCTTCTGCGGCGTTGCGCGCGTCGTTGTAGCTTTCTTCCAAACGGATTGCCTGAATGTTGAAGTGGTCGAAGGTTTTGATTACCTCGTCTACCTTTGCAAGGTACGCGGTAGATTTTTCTACGTCCACACCAGCTTCAATTTTCTCGTTCAGCGCCGCCTTGATCATATCGGCAAGCACGACGAGCATATGATTGAACGCCGTTTTACCTTCCTTGCGCTTTGCTTTATTTTTCAAAAGCATCGCCTCGGTAATTTGCTTACCCGTGCGCATGATGGGGTCAAGCGCGGACAGAGGGTCCTGGAAAACCATGGCGATTTTGTCGCCACGGAGTTTGTGCATTTCCTCTTCGGGAATACGCACGAGGTCTTGTCCGTCGTACAGAATTTCACCCTGTTCGATAATGGCGTTGTTCGCGGAAATACCGATAATTTCCTTAGAGGTTACCGACTTACCAGAGCCGGACTCACCTACGATTGCCAAGGTTTCGCCCTTATACAGGTCGAAGGAGATGTCGCGCACCGCCTGCACCTTACCTGCTTGCGTACGGAAGGAAATAACGAGATTTTTAACTTCTAATTTCTTTTCCATACTTTAATCCTCCGAACCTCTAAGCGAGGGGTTAAATGCGTCGCGCAAGCCGTTACCGAACAGGTTGAACGCCAAGAGCAACAACGCAAGGAATACTGCAGGGAATGCCGCAACGTGCGGAATACCCATCTTGAAGAGCGCTTGACCGTTTGACAAAATCGTACCAACGCTGGACAAATTGCCCGACGA
>JAFQVL010000010.1 GCA_017408045.1 Clostridia bacterium
ATGCTTTATCTTTCTTTTTTATGCAGCTATTTGATAGCTATGCTTAACATTTGTCGTCTTATACGTAGTATTACCAACCTCAATCGTGCTTTCCGTATACTCGAAGATCGTATTCGTCTGTGCGTCGATATAAAACGCAGGCGTTTCCAGTTGGATATTGCCATCCACGACGTAATACACCACCCCGTCGTATTCAACGTAGTCCATAGTGAACGCCACTTCGCCTGCTTCCGTACCCGTCACTTTACCGTCTGCAAACGATACCTTCAAATCGGTAAAGATCGAGGCGCTGAATTTTTCCAGCTTTTCGGCGTATTCTTCCTTGGTTGCGCTGGACGTAATCATCTCCACCTGCTGAGTATCTTCGAACATATATTCAAGCATACCCTGCTGTTCCATTTGTTTGAGCAACGTCCAGTACTCCTCGTACACCGTCGTTTCCGTGCTGAGATAGGAATACGTTTTGCCTTCAAGGGTAGTTTCATACGTCCACAAGGTAGGTACGTTTTGCTCGTTATACAGCCAGTATTTGTTCAGGACGTCCCCCGGCATCGTTTCCGTATAGTAGCACAACTGGCTGGCAGAAAGATCCACGCTCTTTTCTATAAGCTGTTCCCATTCCTGCATAGAGCCCTCATAATAAGCATTCACAAGACTTCCGCAGCCGTTAAAAGCCGAGACACCTAAACTCTCTAACCCCTTAGGCAGGAAAATTTCCGTAAGCGAAGAACAGTAGTTAAACGCATGCATACCAATAGAAACAACGCTGTCGGGCATTGCAACCTTCGTCAAGGCTCTGCAGTTATCAAATGTGTAATCCGCAATCGCCGTAAGCCCTTCAGGCAAAACGATCTCTTTCAAGGTAGAGCCCGCAAACGCAAACTCCCCGATCGAGGTGATATTTGAGGAAATCGTCAGCGTATCTAAATTGTTCCAGCCGCGGAAGGTGTTATCCTTAATTTCCGTAATATCCTGCGGGATTTCCACCTCGGTCAACAGCTCGTTGCCAAGGTAGATTTCGGTGCTCGTATTGTAGACGGGAATATACCCGATAATATCCGCCTTGCACCACGAGGCAAGGTCGGCAATATGCAACTGCTTAAGGTTGAATTCCGCCACAAAACCAAAGGCTTGATTCTCTACCGTTTTCAGGGTATTTCCTACCCACAACGATTGCATAGCCTTACAGTTCTCAAAGACGTTCTTTCCCACCGTTTCCACGCCGTTCGAAAGCACGACACTTCCCAGCTGTTCGCAGCCAGAGAACGTTCCTTCGCAGAGCGTTTTCACGCCGCCAGGAACGACGATTTCCGTCAACGCACTTCTTCGGAAAGCATATTCCCCGATATCCGTCAAGCTATCAGGAAGCTCTATCGCCGTGATACCGGATAATTCAAAGGCATATCGCCCAATCGACTGCAAGCCGTTATGTAAGGAAACGGAAGTCAACGTTTCCGTATCGGCAAACGCCCATGCGCCGATGCTTTTCACCGAAGCGGGAATATCCACCTGCGTCAACAACGTTTTTTGGAAGGCGGAATCACCGATGTTTTCTACCGTGCTGGCAATCGTCAGCGAGGTAAGCCCCTCGCAGGCGTAAAAGACGTTGCTGCCGATGGTCTTAACCCCTTCGGGAATGACAAGGTCGGTGATTGCAGAACCGTCCACGTACAAGTAAGGCGCGGTGGACGCAAAATAGCTCGCATAATAATAGGGACTTGCCGCGCTATTCTTCATTTCAACAGAGCAATACGCCGCCAAGTCGGAAACGTTTACCTTCAGCAGACTTCTACAATCGTAAAAAGCCTCCTCGCCTACCACCTTTAAAGTGGTGGGCAGGGTAATTTCCCTTAAGCCCTGACATTCGTAGAACGCATAGCTGGAAATTTCGGTTATGCCTTCGGGCAAAACGACGGTCTGACAGCCTTTAAAGCCCTGAAAATTGCTCTTACCGTTGCCGACGGAAAGGACTTTCCAACCCATATATGTACTGGGGATTACGACGTCTTTGATGCTGGACTTGCGACCCACGGCGGAAACGCCTACGATTTCTCCCTCTTCCATGATCGCCTCGTACGTATAATCGGTGGGCACTTCAAAGGAAACACTTGCGTTTTCTCCCACGGATACGGTATATCGTACCGTGTGTTCGTCCACCGTTTCCGACGTGTACGCGCTGCCGCCGATTGCAGGCAGCTCCTTATTGTCAACGGAAGGACATCTCGAGCAGGTGGATTGCGCTGCGCCCTTGCCAAACATGGGATACGTCGAAACCTCGTATTCCGCATAATCGTGTCCCAAGGGCTGCCCGTAAGAGAACGGCTCGTTTAATTCGTCCGCTTCGCCGCATTTCACGCATTTATAGCCGTGCAACGCTGCCGACGTACAGGTTGCCTCTTGCACGACGTATTCTTCCGTAAAGATATGTTGACATCCGCCACACGCCGTCAAACCGATTGCCGTTGCCGCAAGCAAACAAGCGCTCAGTAAGGAAACCAGAATTTTTTTCATAGCTAACCTCCATTCATTCCTAAAAATTAAAAAATGCTACGAGGTTGTTTACTCCTCGTCGACATATTTTTCCATATTCTCGCCGTCCGACCAGAGCCGTTCTAAATGGTAGAACAGACGGGTGTCGTCGTTGAAGATGTGCACGATGATGTCGCCGTAGTCAATAATCCCCCATCTGCCGTCGCGAACGCCCTCGGCGCGGGTGGGCTCGATACCGAGCTCCTTTTCTACAAGCTCCTCTACTCTTTCGCCCATCGCCTTAATCTGCGCCGCGCTGCCTGCGCTGGCGATAACGAAATAATCGCAAAGCGCCGTACGCTCACGCACGTACAGCATCACGATATCCCTACCTCTTTTTTCCGAAAGCGCCTTACATGCGGTAAGCGCTAATTTTCTGCTATCCGTCATTTCCATCTTCATTCTCCTTTTTGTTCTTTTTCATAGTATTTTAACGCCGCCAACGTCTTTTCATAGACGGGCTGCCCCGATTTTTTTAAATAGCCCACGGTGTCCTTTAAGGATTGCAATAGACATTCGTCTATATCCTGCCAAAACAGTTGCCGCAAGCGTTCCACGCCTGGATAAGTCCTCTCCTCCTCGACCAAGTCCGACAAAAATACCAACTTGTCAAGCAGGGACATATTTTCCTTGCCGCTGGTGTGGCAAGCGACCGCCGACAACACTTCCTCGTCGTCCACCCCAAACGCCGTCCTTGCGACGTATTCCCCTGCGTACTGATGCACGACCGCAGGCGGACAATCTTTGGGCGCGACAAATCCCTTCAGCAATGGGTCGTCTAAACGCAGGTTCTTTGCGCAGTCGTGCAAAAGGCACGCCTGCACCGCCTTTCTCTCGGAGATAGGCAAGCTAGCCGCGCGCTCTGCCGCAAGCCTTGCCACGCGCAGAGTATGCGCCTGCCGAGTGGGCTTTTGCAGAGAAAGCGACTCTGCGCCACCCTTGACCTTATACAGTCGATTTTGCTCGATATACGCCGCGCAATTTTTATCCGTGTAGGCAGTTATATCCAACCCTGCCCCCGCCAAAACGCGAATTTTCGTAGAGGAAACGTCCTTCCCCTCGTACGAGAGCACGACGAAATTTCGTCCAAAACGGTTAAAAAACTCCGTCTGCTCACGGCTTGCCCAGTCTTCGTCTTCCGCACGGGCGCACACCGCCAAAGTACAGTTTTCTAAAATCTCCTCAGGGTCTTTCCAAAGGGGGAAGTTGCGCAGCATATCCGTCCCGACCAAAAGATAGAACTCTGCCGTAGGGTACAGCTCTTTAAAATGGCGCAAGGTCAAGTAGGTATAGCTCGTCCCCCCTGCCAAAATTTCGTAATCGCTGACGGCAATCTTCTCCTCGCCCGCAAACGCCAAACGGCAAAGCCCTAAACGGTGCTCGTCCGAGGTCAACACGCGCCAAGGCTTATGCGGAGGGTTCGCCGCAGGAATCACCCACAGTTTGTCTAAACCGAGGTCGTCAACCGCCTGCTTTGCCAGCGAAATATGCTCGTTGTGAATGGGGTCAAACGACCCGCCAAAGATGCCTATACGCATACGCAACGTTTATCCTTTACCGTTATCTTAGTACTATTATATATCATTTTTTTGTTTTTTTCAAGTTTACACCGTCATTTTTTTGGCAAAAAAGAAAGAAAGGAGAATTTTTATGAAAAAACTCGCTTGCTTTTCCGACGCCGCCTTTGCTTTCACCGCCGCCTTTTTGCCAAGCTTATGCTATCTTCGCTACCGACAAATTCCCCTGCTTTGGGCGTCGCTCGTTAGCCTGTTGCTTGGCGTGGGTGTAAGTATGCTCACTTGGTCATATCTGAAAAAAAAGTACGCCACCGCCACCTTAAAGGCGAGTGAAAAACGAGAAATGGAGCAATTACTGCTCCATCTCACCCTGCTTTCTCCAAAGGAGAAAATAAACTTTTTTATGGAGAGCGCCCACCCCCTCGTCGGGGAAGAAATCCAGGGTAAAAAACTCTCTGCAGGCAAGCCGTTTTTCTACACAAACAGCCAAGTCGTCTATTGCCTTTTCACCCTCGCTCCGCTGACCGCAGACGCGCTGACGCCCCTCTTATCCTTGGACGACAGCCGCGTCCCCGTGCTGCTTTGCAACGAGTTGGACAAAACGGCGGCAAGGCTATCTTCCGCCCTCTCCGTCAAGGTACTTACCATGCCCGAAATCTATCTAAAATTAAAGGAAAGCGAACGGCTGCCTAAAAAGTACAAGGGAGAGGAGGCGTTCACAAAAAAGAAAAAACGGCTTTTTGCGCTTTGGGTACAAAAAAGCAACGCTAAACCCTTTTTGACGGGGGGTGCGCTGCTTCTCCTATCCTCGCTTTTTTCACCGTTTCCTTACTATTATCTTGTCATCGGCTGCGCGATGGTGGCGGCGTCTGCCGCCGTACGTATTTTCGGGAAATGACCCTGCGCCGCCTCAGCCACGCAAGGACAAAAACGCCTTCCCAAGATAGCCTACGACGTCGCTTGCCGTCAAGGAATATTCGCCTATGTCGGCGGTGGCAAGCTCAGCCGCCTTGCCGCACAGATACGCCGCGCACACCGCGCCGTCAAAGCCGTTCAATGCCGAGGCGCAAAGCCCTGCAATCACCCCCGACAACACGTCGCCGCTGCCGGCTTTGGCTTGACCAGCCGTGCCGGTGGTGTTGATAAGAGTGCGTTTACCGTCCGTCAAAATCGTCGCCGCGCCCTTTAAAAGTATCGTCGCATTCCACGCTTTTGCATACGCCTGCGCCAAGGACAGAGCGTTTTCCAACACTTCCTCGCAGGGGCGGTCGATGAGGCGCGCAAACTCACGCGGATGGGGTGTCAGCACCACCTCACAACCTGCGTTCTGCAACAGCTTCGACAAACCGTCTTTTCGATAAGCCGCCAAGGAATTTAACGCGTCTGCGTCCAAAATCAGCGTTCCCTCGTGGTGGGAAAGCAGGTATTCTGCCCCCTTCGCCACTTCCTCGGAAACGTCCATACCCATACCGTAAGCCACCGCGCCCTTGGGAATTTGTGCCATCATTTCTTCGTTGAATGCGTACCTGCCCCCGTCGTTCGTTCTTTTTAGCAACGCTTCGGGGATTTTTAACGCGAACAGCGGAAAGAGCGCGCTCGGCAACAACAGAGTGGTATACCCTGCGCCGCTACGCACCGCCGCCACCGTGGATAGATACGCCGCGCCCGTATATGTTTCGCTGCCTGCGACCACCGTGGCTTTGCCGTAATTGCCCTTATGAGAATTGCGCTTTCTCTTAGGGATATGCTCGGCAACTTCCGTGCTTTCGACGAGCCGTGCATAGCCGTGTCCCTCCTTATCGAAGGCGGGCAGCACGATCCCGATGTCCGCGCGCACGACTTCGCCTGCATAATCGAGGCCGTCCGCCAGCACCGCCCCTGCCTTAATCTCTCCAAAGCACAGGGTACAATCGGCGTCCACCGCCTCCCCCTTAGCGATGCCGCTGTTGCCGCAAACGCCCGACGGAATATCGGCAGACAGCACCTTTGCGCCACGTTTTTTTAAGGTGTTGATTTTGCGGATTGCCGCCGCCGTACGCTCGTCCTCGCGATAGCGATACCCCGTCCCGAATAAGCAGTCCACAACCAAGGCATACTCCCCGTCGGGGATTTCCGCGTACACTTTGCCGTTGTTCAGCATAAATTCAGACAGATTAACAGCGCATTCGTGCGTGCGTTTTTCCGCAAAGAAAACGGCGTCCACCTCTCTGCCCGCGGCAAGCAACAACCTACCGCACACAAAGCCGTCGCCGCCGTTGTTTCCGCCGCCGCACACCACTAAGATTTTGCCCGTCGGCGCAAGCCGTTCGGCTTGCGCTTTCAAGGCAGAGCCCGCCCTTTCCATGAGTTCCAGCGTAGGCACGCCCAAATCCTGCACGGTAAAAGCATCCGCCTCACGCATCTGTTCGGTTGTCAATACGTATCTCATGCCCGTTCCCATCCTTTTGACAGCGATATTTCGCCGTACGCATACTTTACGCTCCGTCCGTCCACTTCCAACAATAATTCCCCGCGTTCGCTTACTCCCAAAAGGGTAGCGACAAAGGTACTTTCGCCCACGCAGAAAGCAATTTCTTCTCCCAAAAACGCCAGCCTTTCGACGTATTCCGAAAAAGCAAAGGGAGCAAAAAAGTGGGCAAGCAGCCTCCCCTCGACCTCTTGTAAGTCGTATTCCACGCCCGTTTGCTCGCGCAAAGTGGTGGCGATATTTTGCAACTCCTCGCCAAGAGCGTTGTTGACATTCAGCCCGATACCAAACAGGGTCGAAGTGATAAGATTGCCGCGGCAGACGTTCTCCGTCAACACGCCGCAAATCTTTTTCCCTGCGACAAACACGTCGTTTGCCCACTTGATTTTGGGTTGCAAGCCGTAGTCTTCCAGCGTCTTACACACCGCCACGGCAGAGCGCGCCATCATCAAAAACCCGTCCTGCGCAAGCACACCCTCGTGAAAGAGGAGTATGGACAGCCAAAGTCCCCCTTCCCTACTTTCAAACGAGCGACCCTTCGTGCCCTTACCGCCGCTTTGCGACCTTGCCACCGCCACGGCGTTTTCGCCCAGCGCGCGCTTTTCGCGCAGAAAATCCTGCGTCGAGGGGATACTGTCAAACCGATATTCCTGATATTTCATCACACACCTGCCCCCTTATTCCAGCTCTTCCCCGTCCCAAATCACCGACAGGGCAGACTTTGCCACGTCGAACGAAAAGCCCTTGGACAAAAGATGTCTATACGCCTTTTGTAAGGTTGCCGTATCCGCCGCTTTGCCGCGCAAATATTTTTCGAGCAACCCTTTTGCCGCCTCTATCTGCGACTGCTCGTCCAAGCCCGAAAGCGCCGCCTCCGCCGCCTCTTCGGAAATCCCCTTGGCGCGCAGCTCTCTTTGCAACAATCGTTCTCCTTTGCGCCCCGATTTTGCCGAAACGTACGCTTTTGCGTATTCCTCGTCGTTGACGAAATCGTAGCCGCGCAACTTTTCCAACACGTACTCTATGGTAGCAGGCAAATACCCTTTCTTTTGCAAGTAATCACGCATTTCCTTTTCCGTCTTTTGCGTGGCGGAAAGGTGGGTGAGCGCCTTATCGAAAGCGGTGCGCTTTTCACTCTCCAACTGGATTTCGCTCAAAAATTCTTCGGACACACTCTGCCCCACTTTCAGGCGATGCTTGACCGTCGTTTCCAACGCCAGGCCGCAGTAAAACCGCCCGTCTACGTATATCGAGCAACGGGCTTTATCTTTGACTTGGGGGGTGATGGCGGTAATTTCCACTTGACGTTCTTCTTCATCCCAAACGACCTCAACACTTAAAGCCTTTGCAATTTCAGTAAGAGGAAGATAGGTCTTACCATTTACAGTAAGTACCGGATTATCGAAGGAACATTCTTTTCCGTTAACTAAAATAGAATAAGAAGCACTAACTGCTTTATAAGTTTTTGCAAATGTACAAGTTGTACAGAAAATAAGGAATATCGGCAGAAATACGCTTAAAAATTTTTTCATAGCACACCTCCTTTCTTAACTTTTGTTGGTTTAAGTATATTACAGAAATTTACAAATATCAAGAATAAATTGTAATAAAAGTATAAAATTGTAAAAT
>JAFQVL010000077.1 GCA_017408045.1 Clostridia bacterium
AACTTTCTACATACTTAGTTCGTCTACTTTTCTTATTCCCGCAACGCGGACAAACACGCTTTGCGGTACGCAGGCCGCTAAATACTCCTTCAAAAACACAGCCCGATTTTTCAAAGAGTTTTCCGTCTGATTGACGCCGCGACCCTAACCGACGGATAAATTAGGCGCGACGTTTCGTTAAAAAACGAAGTTACGCTGCAAGAGCGTAGTTTGCATTGTTATCTGCATTTAAATTTAGGTGGAATGTTTTATCGTAGCCACTCCGTCTACGGTATGCTTATTCTTTCGCTCACCGGCAATCGAACCCGGTGCACCCCCATTTGGTGTGTATCCTATTGCGGCAACGGCTTTTTGCCCTACCACTATTATTATACACACTTTATTGTGTTTTTTAAACTTTTTTTGCCTTCTTTTTGAATTTGATCATCACCGTGGGGTGTTCTTCCCCCGATAGCAAGCAGCGCAAGTTCTTGCAATGCGCCAACCAAGAAACCAACACAACCAAGAACGTGAGCGCCGCGCACAGCGTTATCCAAAGGCTCTGCGCGCCGTGAACCGCATACAGAGTCCCCATCTGCCATACACCAAACCCCGTAAGGTAGGTCAACGTACAAAGCGATCCCACCTTGATCAAGGTAATCGTGAACGGCAAAGTAATAAGCACCGCGAACCCAATCAGCAAAAACCAAGGATTGGCAACCCCAAGCATCAGCCAGAACAACCCAATCCCCGACGAAATGCCCTTGCCGCCCTTGAAACGGGTGGTGATAGGATAGATATGCCCAAGCACGGCGCACGCTCCGCAGAGGAACGCCGCAACCAGCCCAACGGGAATTTTGGTCGAAGCAAATACCGCACCCGTAAACGTCAGATTGCCCATACCGTCCATCGACGTATAACTGCCTTGGTTGTAAAGGTGGTAAACGATAATGGCAGGAACGCCAGCCTTGAAGGCATCCAATAAAAAGGTAAGGATACCCAGCAACATACCGAATTCTCTTGTCATATTCATCGCGCCGGGATTGCCGCTGCCCATCTTGGAAATATCCCGTTTTTTTAGCCGTGCAATCACCCTTGCAACGCTAAAACACCCTACCAGGTATCCGCCTACCGCAATTAGAACGAGTTGCACCCAGTTGGGAATCACCCAGAACCAAGGCTCGGAAAGCACAAAATCCTTCATACTTACTCCTCGTCCTTTTTCTCACGCACGACGATTTTGATGGGCGTACCCGTAAAATCATATGCCTTTCGAATCGTGTTTTCCAAATACCGAGCGTACGAGAAATGCAGCAATCCTTCGTCGTTGACGTGCAGTACAAAGAGCGGCGGACGAACGGCAACCTGTTGCGAGAAATACACGCGCATACGTCTGCCTTGATAAGAAGGGGGTTCTTGCATGCGCACGGCGTCCGAAATCAAGTCGTTCAGCGCGCCCGTCGAGATACGGAAAGAAGCGTTTGCATACACCTCTTCTGCCGCTGCCAAAATCTTTTCGACACGCTGCCCCGTTTTTGCGGAAATGTAGATAGACTTGTAGTAGTCCATGAACTTCAAATCCTCTTTCAGTTGCGCCTCGAAACGGTTGACGGTGTGGGTATCCTTTTCAATCAAATCCCACTTATTCATCACGATGACGGACGGTTTTCCTTGCTCGTGTACGTAGCCGATAATCTTTACGTCCTGCTCAGTCAAGCCCTCGGCAGAGTCCACCACTAAAAGACAAACGTCGCTGCGGCGAACGGCATCAAACGCACGCATATTGCTGTAATATTCCACGTCGTCATCGACGTTCTTTTTCTTGCGGATACCCGCCGTGTCGATAATCGTATACGCCTTATCGCCGCGCATAAACAGCGTGTCTATCGCATCTCGGGTCGTACCTGCCATGGGGGTTACGATACTTCTCTCGCTGCCGAGCAGTTTATTGACAAGGCTGGATTTCCCTGCATTCGGTTTTCCAACAACGGCAATTTTGAGGGAAGGAATTTTCTCCTCTTCGCCGTCAGGGAAGTAAGTCATCGCCTCGTCTAAAACGTCGCCGATCCCCGTGGAATGCTCTGCGGACACCGCGAACGGTTCGCCCAGCCCCAAGGAGTAGAACTCGAACACCTTTTCAGGCGCGTAGTTATCAATTTTATTTACCACCAAGATTACGGGCTTTTTACAGCGGCGTAAAATATCCGCTACGTCGTAGTCAGAGGGATGCAGCCCCTCCTTCCCGTCCGTAAAGAACAAGATTACGTCAGCGGTATCAATCGCCACCTCCGCTTGCTTTGCAATCTCCTTCCACATAACGTCCTCGGACTTGAGCTCGATACCGCCCGTATCCACCATCGTAAAAGTCTTATCCCGCCACGTCGCATCCACGTACAGCCTATCGCGCGTGACTCCCGGTCTATCCTCGGTAATCGAGATTTTTCTACCGGCGACCTTGTTAAAAAACGTGCTTTTCCCCACGTTGGGACGCCCTACGAGGGCAACCAAAGGATTTGCCATTTTTATCCTCCTTGTAAATCGTACTTATTTTTCTGCGCGCAGGATTTTCACCAGTCCTGCGCCGCCGTCGCGGTTGACGCGCACCTTCACGCCGTAGGGCGCAAGCGCCGCCTCCAACTCCGTCAACGTCATTCCGCAAAGGAACACGTCCTCAAATTCTTTCATCGTATTGCCTGCAAGCAAAACCTCGTCCGCCGTGTTCTGCGACAGATATTTCTTAAGCGCCGCCAGCATATCCTTGCCCGTCAACAGCCCCGTGCAAGTGACCGTATGCCCAAAGAAGTCGTTTTCGACCGCCAGCACGTCCACCTCCAAGCCTTCGACGGCAGCCTCTGCCGCTTTCGCGACCCCCTGCATCACCTGCGCCGCGCTAACGCCGCAGACAATCACGCTCCGTTTGGGCTGTTTTAACGCAACCCTGCCCCCTTTCTTTTTGGAAATTTGCGCAATCGCCTTATCCGTTTCCGAAAGGAAGAGCGAAGTCATACCAATACCGTTTTCAATCTGTTCAAAGTCGCCGTAGAATTCCACAGCCTTAAATTTTCGCCCAGCTTTGACGAAGTATTCGTCGGCAGGCAAGAGGAAGTTTACCCCAAACTCCTCGTTCAAATCGTCCGCCAAATCCAAAATCTTTGCCGAATATTCGCCGTCTACGTCGGGGATCTCCGTCAGCCCGTCGCGGAACTTCGTCAGCCCCGTAGGTACGAACGCCAAGTCGCGTACTTGCGGATAATAGGCAAACAATTCGCGCGCAGTATTGGCAAGCTCCTCGCCGTCGTTGATACCGGGGACGATAACCGCCTGGCAATGCATCTCGATCCCCGCCTCGGCAAGCCGACGAATTTGGTCGCGTATCCTGCCTGCAAATCGGTTTCTAAGCAGCTTGCAGCGCGCTTCTTCGTTCATCGTATGCACGGAGATATACAAGGGGGAAAGGTGCAGGCGAATAATGCGCTGCAAACCCTCTTCGGAAAGGTTAGTCAATGTGACGAAGTTGCCGCAGGTAAAGCTCATATTATAGTCGTCGTCCTTGACGTACAAGCTCTCGCGCATGCCTTTCGGCATCTGGTCTACAAAGCAGAACACGCAGTTGTTGCGACAAGTCTTGACGGCGGTGTTTTTGACGAACTCCAGCCCCATATCCTCGTCCTCATCCTTGTCCACTTCGACGACCAACTCTGCGCCCGTGCGCCCGTCGCGTACGGTGATGGTAAAGTTTTCCTTGTCCGCGTAGTAGAGATAGTCCAGCTCGTCCTCGCAGGGATAGCCGTCAAAAGCGACGATTTCGTCCCCTACCTCTAAGCCCAAATCCTTGGCTACGCTATTCCGTTTTACTTTCGTAATTTTCAACATACCGTTCTCTTTAAAAGGGCAATACCCCGTATTGTTTGGTCAATTTTTCCAAAACCGCTTGAAATTCGGGGGGCAGGGGGGCGTTAAAGGTCATTCTCTCCCCCGTTTTGGGGTGGGTGAGCGACAACTCTATCGCGTGCAAAAGTTGCCCGGAAAGCTTAAATTTTTGCTTTTTGTGCCCGTAGACAGGGTCGCCTACGCAGGGATGTCCCATATGCTTCGCGTGCACGCGAATTTGGTGCGTTCTGCCCGTCTGCAGTATGAACTTGCAGAGGGTAAACTCCGTCCCAAAGCGAGCCAAAACCTCGTAATCGGTGATGGCAATCTTCCCCTCGCCGTCGGGCAATACCGCCATTTTCAGTCTGTCCTGCGGATGTCTGCCGATGTCGGTGATCATTCTGCCGTTATCCTTCTTTACACACCCTTCTAAGAGGGCGTAGTACACCCGCCGCGCGTTCTTTTCAGCAATCTGCGTAGCGAGCGATACGTGCGCCTTGTCGTTCTTTGCCACGACCAGCAAGCCCGTGGTGTCCTTGTCAATGCGGTGGACAATCCCGGGGCGCAAAACCCCGCCGATACCGCTAAGGCTGTCCAACGCATACAGCAGCGCGTTGACCAGCGTTCCCTCGGCGTTGCCGTTGCCCACGTGCACGGTCATGCCCTGCGGCTTGTTGACCACGGCAATATCCTCGTCCTGATAGACAATCTCCACGGGGATATTTTCTGCCTTTACGGTGTATTCCACCGCTTCGGGCACGGTGAGAACGACCTCGCTGCCTGCGCGTACGCTCTCCCCTGCTTTCTTGACGATTTTCCCTTGAACGGATACCTGCCCGTCTTCAATGAGCTTTTTGATGCGTGAGCGAGTAAACTCTTCCGTTTGTCCGTCCAAAAAGACGTCCAAGCGTTTATAATCGCATTCCGCGACGAAAAGCCTCGTGTCCGTCGCCATCTTATTTCCCCTCGGGCGACTGGGGTTCGGGGATTTCCTGCGCAGCTTTTTCTGCCTGTTTTGCCTGCTCCGCTTCCTCTGCCTCTTTCGCAAGCGTCTTATACTTTCCCTTCGGGAAGAATGCGTCCGTATCGAAGAAGAGCATTGATAAGAGCAAAGCAATCACACCGCCGACGACAAAGAAGTCCGCAAAATTGCAAACGCCAAAATCCAAGAAATTGGTAGGAGGAACAGAGAACCAGCTTTCCAGCAACGTGCTAAAATCCACAAGCACCATATCCCGCACCCCTCTGCCGTTGTTCAGCCAGGTTTGGAACAGCACTCTGTCAATTAAATTCCCCAGTCCGCCTGCAACGATAAACACCAAGCTCCAACGCAACCAGCTGCGGCGCTTGTCTACACGCAAGTATATGAAGACGCACGCAAGCATCAACACCGCCGTAGCGATAATCACGGCAATCTTTGCAACAGGGTCTGCGTCCGCGCCCATACTAAACGCGCCGCCGGGGTTTTCCGTATACGTCAATTCGATAACGCCGGGAATGAGCACTAGATCCGGTTTGTCTAAAATATCAAAACACACCTGCGCGGTAATTTTGATGCCGAGGTCAATGAGCAACAAAATACACAAAACCAACGCGCCCCAAAGCCAATGCCCTTTCAAAACGCCTTCTTGCTTTTCTTTTTTCTCTGCTTTTGCCATAGCTTACTCCTTTTTCTTCCCTTCGCGAATATCGTTGATCATATTCGTCTTTAAGGTGTGCAATTTTTCCGAAAGGTCTACTTTGTAGACCTGCGGCATATCGAGGCGCAAGTATTCTTCCCAGAACTTGGAAAGTTCCGCCTTCGAGAAAGCTTGGATTTCCATGAGCGAAGGGAACTCGTACACCAGTTTACCGCCTTTGACAATCGTGTGCTGCAATTTTTCCAAAGTGTAGTCGTACACCTCTTTTTTCTTCCAAGTATCAATCGGGTGGAAAATGGTGATATTCTTGCTCTCGTCAATCACCTCGTCCGCCAAAGTGATGAGGTCTGCAATCGCCATGCCCGTGTGCTTATCGTACATACGGTAGAGGCACTTAAACCCGGGGGTGGTCACCTTTTCGCTGTTGTCCGACATCTTGATTTTCGGGGTGATGCTGCCGTCCTTGTGGAAGAGGGCAGACATCTTATACACGCCGCCAAGCGCCGGTAAATCTTCCGAAGTAATCAGCTTCGTACCGACCCCCCAAATATCGATCTTTGCCCCCTGCTGCATCAGCGAGGAAATCGAACGTTCGTCCAAATCGCCCGAGGCGCAAATCTTCGCCTCAGGAAAGCCTGCCTCGTCCAGCATTTGACGGGCTTTTTTGGAAAGGTAAGCAAAGTCGCCGCTATCGAGGCGAATCCCCTTGGGGGTATGCCCTGCCGCTTTCAACTCTTTGAACACCTTAATGGCGTTGGGTACGCCGCTACGCAAAGTGTCGTAAGTATCCACGAGCAACAGACAACTGTCTGGATAGCTCTCTGCGTACGCCTTGAACGCCTCATACTCGCTGTCATAGCCCATAATCCAGCTGTGCGCCATCGTTCCTGCCACGGGAACGCCAAACATCTGCCCCGTCAATACGTTGGACGTAGAGCTGCAACCGCCAATTACTGCCGCACGCGCGCCGTAGATACCTGCGTCAGGTCCTTGCGCCCTGCGCAAGCCGAATTCCAGCACCGCGCCGCTGCCTGCCGTCGCCCGACAAATCTTCGAGGACTTCGTCGCAATCAGCGTCTGGTGGTTGAGGATATTGAGGAGCGCCGTTTCCGCAAACTGCGCTTGGATAAGGGGGGCTTTCACCGTCAAAATCGGCTCGCCGGGGAAGACGGGCTCGCCCTCTTTCACCGCGTACACGTCCCCCGTAAATTTCATATTCCTAAGGTATTCAAGGAAGTCCTCGCCAAAGAGGTTGAGCGAACGAAGATACGCAATATCTTCCTCGTCGAAATGCCAATCCAAAAGGTATTCCACCGCCTGTTGCAAGCCTGCCGCAATCGAATAGGTAATCAATTTGTTTCTGCGGAAGAACAGGTCGAAAGACACTTCGTCCTCGTGTTTACCGTGCTTATAAAAGCCGTAGCCCATCGTGATTTGATACAAATCGGTTAACAACGTTAA
This sequence comes from Clostridia bacterium, assembly GCA_017408045.1. Lineage (GTDB taxonomy): Bacteria > Bacillota > Clostridia > Christensenellales > Borkfalkiaceae > Scatosoma. The sequence continues at coordinate 6,951 of JAFQVL010000077.1, forward strand.
ATTTCTCATTTTATTCACCGTCCTTGTCGTTTTTATCCTTTGTAAACCAACCCTTGATTTTTTGCCAAAGAGAGGGATTTTCTGCACGCTCTTTTTCCAGTCTTGCCTTTGTCGCCTCAGGGTCTTCATAGTTTTCGGGATAGAGCTTGCACATCATGTTCACCGTGGTGTACACGGGAATTTCGTCCTTGCCGTCTTTAATGTAGTCTGTAATTCCGTACGGATCGCCATTTGCCGAGCCGATGAATTTTCCGTTCTTACGCTTATTCACGATAAACAGGGTTATGAGCCAAATCAAGCCGCCGATTAGCATCGCCATTGAAAAGACGAACGACCATTGTATGCCGTCGCCAAGGATATACTGCGGATCGCGCAGCGGCTCCATAATCGAACGGATTAAGCCGTACGCGGTAAAGTACGCCGCCGTATTCACGCCGTTGGGCTTGTAGGGGTTTTTCCAAGCGTTCCAAAATAAGAGCCCTGCCACCGCGAGGTTAAACATACTCTCGTAGAAGAAGAAGGCGTAATGCCATTCCCCCACGGCGTCGATGTATACCGCAAAGGGAAACCATTGCAGGGCAGGATTTACCACCTCTTGTCCGTAGACCTCTTGGTTAAAAAAGTTCCCCCAGCGGCCCATTGCCTGCGCCACCAACAGCCCTACGACTACGCAATCGCCTATGCGGAAGAAGTTGACCTTGCGAATCATACAGAATGCAAACACGCTGATCAAACCGCCCGTGATGCCGCCGACGATTGATAAGCCGCCCTTTTGAATACTCTCCCAAGAAAACCACTCCTCAATCGGCATACCGTCCGTAATACAATAAAACAGACGGGTCGTGATTAGACAGATGGGCAGACAGATGCAAAACAGCGTCAAAAACAGGTCGGGGGACATATTTCTGCGCTTAAACAGCAGCGAAATCAACATAAACGCCACGATCATTCCGCATACGATACAGATCGCATAATAGGTAATGGTCAGGTTGTCGGTAATTTTAATCCCTGGATTTAGTAAATTCTGCAACATATTGCTCTCCTTAGACGGACGAACGTGGGGTTCGTTAGACTAAAATGTATTTTAGTCTTTTACCTTCTGCCCACCATTGTAGCATAAAAACAAAAAACCGTCAAGGCTTTGCCTTGGCGATTTCCCTTCTTTTCTATCAATTTTTTGCCGTTCCCAGTTTAAAAATCGGGATTTTATGCAGCGCTGGCAGTACGACGTACAGCAAAGCGGTGTTGATAACGTTGTTCCAAACTTGACCGCCGACGAACAATCTTGCCACCGCAAATTCCCAAAAAGGCAACCCCGATTTGTTCCAAAGGAAAAAACCTGCCGTAGTGGAAATGGCTACCGTAGCCAAAAGGAAAGAGAGTACCGCCGCAACGGCAATTTTTACGCACCAAGCCCATTTTTCCTGCCATTTCAGACAAAAAATCGCACCGTACAAAAAGGCAACCAGCCCCATCGCCAAGCCCACAAACGGCGTATATCCTGCGCCGCCGCCAAGGAAAAATCCAATGAGGTCACCCAAAAAACCAACCGCAAAGCCAAACAGCGGACCGAGCAGTATCCCTGCCAACGCAACGGCGGAAAGGGTAAAGGAAAACTGTACGAACCCCAAGGGGATCGAGGTGATTGCATTCACAGCCACGTTCACCGCAAGCAATACGGCAACGTACGCCAGTTTTACGCTCCGCTTTTTCTCCGCGAGCATTCCAACCAAAAATCGCTTTGTATCCATAAGAAAAAACCTCCCGAAAGAGAGGTCCGCACACCGTGGACAGACACGATTTCAACGCATACCTGCCCCACTTAAATTGCCTATTCGGCATTAGCGGACGCGACCTTGCACCGCGAAACTTACGTCTTTGTTTCTTCGTCCGTCGACAACGTCCCGTTCGACGACACTTTACGCGCAAAATCTACTCTTTGCACCCATTATACTCGGTATCGAAAAGAATGTCAACCCTTTGGGTATAGCTTGCTCGAAAAAAACACACCCTTTTTTTATGGGACTTATCATTATACGCACAATCATCGTCTTTTTAACCCTGCTGATTATTATGCGGCTGATGGGTAAGCGGCAAATCGGGGAAATGCAGCCGTATGAGTTCGTCATTACGCTGATTATCGCCGAAATTGCCTGCATTCCGATGTCGGATTCGTCCATTCCGCTCAGTTATGGCATCACCGCCATACTCACCATCTACTTTTTGCACCAGGTGGTCTGTCTTATCGACCTCTCCATCCCGAAAGCAAAGACGCTGTTTGCAGGCACACCCAGCGTCGTGATCAACCAAAACGGTATCGACGCCACCCAACTGAAAAAGAACAACTTAGACGTTTCCGACCTCATCGAAAGTATGCGCGGCGCAGGGTATTTTGCCCTCGACGACGTCGAGTACGCCCTCTACGAATCGAACGGCAAGTTTTCCGCGCTTGCCAAAGCGAAGGATAGCGCGGGAGAGAAAGAGGAAAATCCGTCTTTGCCCGTACTGCTCGTCTGCGAAGGGAAATTCAACGACAAAAATCTGCGGCTTATCGGCAAGGAAAAGGGGTACTTTTTGGAAAAATTACGGGGGCAGGGCTTCAACGAACTGAAAAAAGTGCTCGTTATGACGGTAGACGGCGCAGGCAAGGTGTACGCGCAGGAAAGCGGACAAAGTTATCGGGTTTTCTCTTTGGGTTGGCAGGAAAGGTTATGGTGAGCGTATGAAAATCGTTGCAAGTATTTTAATTTCGGGGGCGTTGCTTGTCGGTTTTTCGACCTTTGAACTTTGCTACGTGGACAAGACGTTCGACACCTTTCACGAAGGGTTGACTTCCATCTACGAAAAGACGGAAGACTGCTCTGCCACCCACGAGGACGGCACGGCGTTGCAACTCTTTTGGGAAGAAAAGAAGAAAGTGCTGTATCTTTGGCTGCCGCACACCCTCATCGACCAAGTGGACTATCATCTTGGCGAGGCTCTCGGATATCTGTACCAAGGGAATTTTGAAGACAGCCTACCAAAATTTGAGTTGCTGCTCGATATGGCGGAAACCATTCCCCGCGCCTACAAAATCCTGCCCGAAAATATTTTCTAAACAAAAAGAGTGCCTTTCTCACAAGAAAAGCACTCTTCATTTTTACACCAAACCGTACGCCTGCACGATGTTGACCGTCGCTTGAAAGATGTTCTTCAAAAATACCTTCACCAAGCGGTTCGTCGCCTCGTCAATTTTGCCGTTTTCGTTGCTCTTGAGCATCTGCGCCGCACCGTCGAAGTTCTTGTAAATCATCTGTGCGTCCTCTTCAATCGCGGTGTACGCCTCTTCCTCGCCGTTTTGCTGAATGTCGTACATTTCCTTGATAACGACGTTCATTTGCGGCAACAACTCCAACTTCCCCGTCTGCACCGCCTCGGCGGAAAGATGATTGAGCTGAGCCAACAGCTCGATAAATCTTTGCAATTTTACGTTTCCGACCAAATCGGTTGCCATTACAGTTCCACTCCGTTCAATTTTAAGAGTTCTCTTGCGCTCTCTACGCTGTCCACGCCCGTCTTATTCTTGATAGGCGCAAATTCCTTTTCGCGAACGACCACGTAGGGCAATACGCTGCCCGTCAGCTTTACAAGGTCAACCGCAAGGGTTTCAAACTTCTTGCCGTTTTCCTTGTCGGGCTTTCTCGTAATTCCGTCCTCGCAAAGGCATTCGATTTTCTTTTCTACGATATGTACGGGGATTTTCTGTTCTACGATTTCTTCCAACTTGGAAAGGCGGAAGAGATAATTCATAATCACGCCAAAGCGGTAAGCAAGGTTGCCGTTCTCGTCCTTCTCGTTTGCCATTTCGTCCGTCAATTCGTAGTATTCGATGATGTCGGGCTTGTCGCCGTCTTGACAAAGTACGCCCACCTTTTCGTAAGGGTTGGTCTTGGAAATCGACTTCGCACCGCAGTTCACGCCGGTAGCAATCGTCGCACCCACAAACACGGGGTCTGCAATTCTCTGCAACACGTTATCTACTGCGTAGATATTCAGCCACTCTATCCCTTTTTCGTGCAAGTCCTCTACAAGCCCTGCGCGCTTCATCGTTGCAAACCAACCGCCGTTGCCGTTGGGGGACATCGCCGGCATACCCTTCGTTTCAAGAATAATTTTTCCGTCATAATCCACCGCAGGTGCCATATCCTGCTTGAAGAATTTGACAAGTTCTGCAGGGTAGCCAAAGTTGTTATGCTCCGCCCAGAACGAAGTCGTCGCCTCGTGGTTTTTGTCGCTGGTCATAATGTAGAGGGGTACGTAAGCGCCCACCTTCGCCACGACTTCCAAAAGATTTTTCATCTGCTGCTCAAAGATATATAAGGGCTTGGTAATACCGATGTCGTACGCGCCCTTCGGCCCGTCTACGCCAAGACGAGTACCCATACCGCCTGCCAGCAGCACCGCCGCAACCTTGCCAGCCTTAATTGCCTCCACGCCGATTGCCTCAAATTCTGCCTTTCTCGCCTCGATTTCAGGCAAGTCCATACCCTTAATAGGCTTAATATCGCGACCTGCGCCCGTCAAATCGGTGGGGTTTTTCAGTTCTTCTTCAAAACTCCAGTCCATGTTTGCAATCGTCTGCAATAAAGTCGCCTGCTCAGCAGCGGACAACTCATCGTAGTAGCGCAAAAGATGTTCCTGACCGTGCGCCGCAAGCAACGCCTTTGCCTGTTCAAAATTCATATTTGATTACCTCATTTTTTAGGATTTGTTTTATTGTATCAAATTTAGAAAAAAATTGCAATATCTTATTATATAATTTTTTTATGCTTTTTTTACAAAAAATAACGCTTTGGTTAGCGGCAAGAACAAACCTGCCACCGATACGCCCACACAGATTGTCTGCCCTATCAAAAAAGGGATAGACGCCTTGAAGTACATCTGCGCCGCCTTTGGCGTATAAGCGTAATACCACGGGGTTAAAAGATTATCCAAAAGAGTAAAGCACACCGCGCACACCACCGCCAAAGTAGTTGCTACCGCCAACAATTTCCACCCCGTCCATTTGCACCACTTCGGCAACAAACCAAAGACCACCGAAAGCATCGAAAAATAGACGAGATACAATATCAGCACTACGGGATAAAACCCAAACAACAGTTGTCGAAGTAGAGAGAACGCCACCGCAGCAACCACTCCGCGCACCACACCGAAGACGAACGCAAAGCATATAAACAGCAGACTAACCACCTCAACAAAGGGAACGGCGGAAAGCGCGTACTGCGAACCGATGACGAGGGCGACGAATACCGCCGTCCTTGCCACTTCCTTCGCCGATTGAATTACCCCGCTTTTAAAGCTGCTTTTTCCGTTCATTGCGTACCTGCCCCGTCCTTATGCAGGAAGACTCTGATAATACAACCACACGTACACGCCGCCCTCAACAATAGGCAACGCCTCTGCGCCAAAGTTAGAAAAACCAAGCTGTTGCCCATTCCATTCAATACCGTAGGTCATATCCGAAAGCTCTGCATCCGAGATATACAGCGCCCAGTAGTGAGACCAGTCTGCGGCGTTTTCCTTGCCGTTGATACTCTGTATCATCCCCTGACCGTCCGCGACAAAGGTAAGCTTACCTTCTTCCTGCAACGCCGTCATCGCATCAATCAGCTTTGCATCGCCCTCTACCGATTCTACAACGATTGCGATTTCCGTTTCGGTCACCTGCACGGTTGCCTTTACCTTGACACCTTCCGACGGGGTACAGCCTACGCAAAAAGCCGCCGCAAACAGCATACTAAGCAGCATACCAATCGTCACAAAAAACTTCTTCATACCTTTTCTCCTTCGCCGCCTATTTAGTGGCATTAAAAATAATGAATTATTTTTTACGGAGAAAAAACGACATCGCAAAACCACCGCGCTTCCTCGCGCGGCAACCCCTGCCCTATCTTTGCCTCCCCGCAAAAATTCAGCGCTTAGGCAACGCATTCGACAAAAAGACTTCGTCTATCTTCGGCAGGTCTTCCGGCTTACAACGACCTGGCGCGCTTATCGCACGCCCGCCTTATCCCTTCTCACCTATCGGCAATGGAATACGGCAATCGTTCGCAAGCTGATGCGACCCAAATTTTTCAGTCTTAAAATGTTATTTTGCGCGCCTTTAAGACGGTTGCGCCCTTGCAGTATGCCAATACGACGGCGGTTGCCACCGCCTAAATTCATCACAAAATCCCTATTTTAAGATGCTTCGCAGTTTTCACGAGCGCGAAATTTCTTAAATGAAAGGATTTTCGCGCAGGAATACCGTCCGTATTGCAAGAGGAAATCCTGCACAGTTAGGGGATTTCTCGCCGTCAAAACCTGAAAGATTTAGGTCTCATCAGCTTGCGGCTGCGGGGGCAGCGGAGCAATACTCTCTTCCCTATTAAACGGCTGCCCGTGGCAACCGTACCGCGCGTTGCATTCATTTTTATAGATATATCTTATAATATTTTATAAATACTTAATATTACTCAACAAACAAAAAACATAACAAAACAAACATTCTGCTTAATATATTGTATCACGCCTCTCCCTTTCCGTCAAGTAAATTGCTCGGTTTCGCCAGAATCGCGAAAAAAACCGTCAACTTTTCCGTTTAAAGACTTGAAAAAAACACAAAAATAGGTTATAATGTTTGCATGGCGTAAAAAATACGCGCGCCAACGCAGGAGATATAGGAAATGAACGTTCAACAAACCACTATCAACGCAATCCGCGTACTGTCGGCAGAGGCAATCGAAAAGGCAAAATCCGGACACCCCGGTCTTCCCCTCGGTTGCGCGCCCATCGCTTACACCCTTTTTCAAAACTTTTTGAAGTTCAATCCGCAGGATGCAAGTTGGGCAGACAGAGACCGTTTCGTGCTTTCGGCAGGGCACGGCTCTGCTATGTACTATTCCCTGCTGCATCTGTACGGCTTTGGGTTGGAAAAAGAGGATTTGATGTCCTTCCGTCAGCTCGGTTCTAAGACGCCCGGACATCCCGAATTCGGGCATACGTACGGCATTGAAACGACCACCGGGCCTTTGGGGCAGGGTATCGCCAACGCCGTGGGCATGGCAGTTGCCGAGGCAAACCTTGCGGCGCGCTTTAACCGCCCTGATTTCCCCATCGTTGACCACTACACCTACGTACTCTGTGGCGACGGCTGTCTGGAAGAAGGGATTTCCTACGAGGCTTGCTCCTTTGCAGGCACGCATAAACTCGGGAAACTCATTCTCATTTACGACGATAACGATATCACGATTGAAGGGGACACCGACATCACCTTTAAGGAACACGTCGGCGCGCGCTTTGCAGCGCAAAACTGGCAGGTGCTGCACGTAGACCTCGCGACAAAGCCCGACGATATTCAATCGCTTTCTGCGGCAATTGAAAAAGCCAAGGCAAGAACGGATAAACCCTCGATTATTATTTGTAAAACGCACATTGGACAATACTCCCCCTTGCAGGACAGCGCGAAATCGCACGGCGCTCCCCTTGGCAAGGACAACCTCGAAAAAACAAAGGCGAAGCTTGGTTGGGAGTATCCCCCCTTCGAATGTCCTCAAGCGGTATACGAACATTGCGCCGAGGCTGCCCGCGCAGGCGAGGCAAAGCAAGAGGCTTGGGCGGCAACCTTCGCACGCTACGAAGCGACTTATCCAGAGTTGGCGGCGGAATACAAGCGAATGTTAAACGGCGAAATGCCCGACTTCGATAGCATAGAAGGCTTGTACGAGTTTGAAAAGCCGATGGCAACCCGTCAGACCTCCGCGAAAGTTTTGAACACGATTGCTAAGGAAATTCCTATGCTTATCGGCGGCTCGGCAGACCTTACTCCTTCCAACCTTTCGGATATGAAGGATACGGACACCCATTCTTTCGGGGCTTTTACACCCGACAACTTCGCAGGCAGAAACGTGCGCTTTGGGATTCGTGAACACGCCATGGCGGCGATGACAAACGGTATGCAGCTGCACGGCGGTATGCAAGCGTATTGCGCCACCTTCTTCGTGTTTGCCGATTACTGCAAGCCCGCGATGCGCCTTGCGGCGTTGATGGGCTTGCCCATAACCTATATTATGACCCACGACAGCATCGGTGTCGGCGAGGACGGTCCTACCCACCAACCGATTGAACAGTTGATTATGCTCCGTTCTATTCCCGGTATGAAGGTCTACCGCCCTGCGGACGGCAAGGAAACGGCGGCAGCATGGGTTTCCGCAATGACGGGCAACCAGCCCACCGTGCTCGCGCTGACCAGACAGAGTCTGCCCCAGTACGCCGGCAGCGGCAAAGAGGCGCTCAAAGGCGGCTACGTCTTAGAGGACTGCGAGGGCACACCCGACGTATTGCTGATTGCAAGCGGCTCGGAAGTCGAACTTTGCGTGAAGGCAAAAGCGATGCTTTTGGAAGAGGGAATTCAGGCAAGGGTCGTTTCTATGCCCTGCATCGAGGAATTTGAAAAACAGAGCGAGGAATACAAACAAAGTATTCTCCCCGCGACCGTCAAAGCGCGCGTTTGCGTAGAGGCAGGCAGTCCGTATAGTTGGTATCGCTATGCAGGCGATAACGGCGAAGTGATTGCGATGGATACCTTCGGCGCGTCTGCGCCTGCGGCGGCGCTGTTTGCGCACTTCGGCTTTACTGCGGAGAACGTGGCGCAGAAGGCAAAGGATAGTCTTGCAAAGGTAAACTAACCGCAAAAAACAACAAAAAACGGCGAAAAATCCCCTATTTTTCGCCGTTTTTTCACGCAATTTTCGTATATCTATCACAATCAAAGGCTATATTTATACCGTCAAGCGATACTCTTGTTCGCAAACATAGCACAACCACCTTGTACGGGGCGGCTATCGTCCCCATAAGCTGATAAGACTTGAACCTTTCAGTCTTAAAATGTTATTTTGCGCGCTTTTAAGACGGTTGCGCCCTTGCAGTATGCCGATACGGCGGCGGTCGCCACCGCCTAAATGCATCACAAAATCCCTATTTTAAGATGCTATGCAGTTTTCACGAGCGCGAAATTTCTTAAATGAAAGGATTTTCGCGCAGGAATACTGCATGTATTGCAAGAGGAAATCCTGCACAATTTGGGGATTTCTCGCCGTCAAAACCTAAAAGGTTCAAGTCTTGTCAGCTTAAGGACCTCCACAAAAAAGAAACCTAAGCGTAACTCGCTTAGGTTTCTTTTCTTACTTTTTCAATAATTGATATAAGACGGACAACACTCTAAAAGACACCGCATCGGAGAAATGCCGAATGTTCAACCCCGTTGCCTTTTCGATTTTATCCAAACGATAGGAGAGGGTGTTTCTATGCATATATAAGTTTCGGGAAGTTTCGCTGACGTTCAAGCTGGAGAGTAAAAACTCCTCTGCCGTCAAACAAAGTTCCTCATCCTCAAACACCTCGCGTGCAGCCTCGTCCATCAATTCCGCGCAATATTCCTCCTGCTTGTGGGAAGACAACTCCTCTATCATTTTGATCAACACAAATTCCCGATAGGAATATACCTTGCCCCGCACGGAGAAAGTTTCCGCATAACGGAGCGCATTCGCCGCCTGCGTATAGGAAAGGGATACGTCCTTGATTTCCTTGACGGTAGAGCCGACGCCGACCTTCGCATCTATCCCAAGCTCTTCCTTTAAAAACTGCGCGACAAATTCCCCAAATTCAAAGGAAGAATGGTATTCTTCTCCCTCCTCGGTCGAGGTATAGCGCACAAGCGCTATCGTGCTTTCGTCCATTTTTACGACGGCATCCGAGGAAACCTCTGAATACTGCGCAAGCACCTCCATCGCCTCGTCTACCAGCCGAGGAACGCGAATCGCCAACGCAAAACACGAACCGTTCTTGATCGAATACTTGGACAAAAAGCGATACACGGAACGAACCGTCCCCTCTCCGAGCAGCACGGCGCGCCAACGGTCGTGCTTAGAAAGGTCTGCCAGGCGGTCAAGTTCTCCTTCAAAATAGTTAACGAGCAGCGCCGCAATACTGCGGTTTTCGTCCGTTTCCCCCGTAAGAATGCCGACGTAATCGCTCCCTTTATACGCAAAGCGAAACAGCACCTTGCCGTCCTCCGTCCACCATTTTTCCTCGCGCATATCCGCCGCCATTGCCTTTCGACAAGCCGCATCTACGTAAAAGCGGGATTTTATTTCTGCCGTAATCTTTTCCGTCATCTTCTGCCTATCCTTTTTCTTACTTTCTATCTATCATTATAGCGTATTTAACCTATTTTTTCAAGAGTTTTCTACAAAAAGTATACATTTTACACCATTTTTTTGTGCGTTTTTTTAAAAAAAAGCCCTTATTCGCTATTGACAGAAAAAAGGAATCGTGCTATAATTATATAACCACATTATATCATGCGTGCGCGCAGCGGTCAAAAGATGGTATTTGCGTATTCCAAACGACCGCCTCGCATACAATACGATGTTGAGATTATTATAAGGAGTGTATTTTTTATGAGCACCAAAACTCCCGTTCAAGAAAATGATGCTACGTACGAAGATTTGGCTGAATTCAATGCAGCAAGCGACGTTTCCGTAACGCCCGCCCCTGCGCAAAGCCGCAATATCTTTTACCGCATCGTCGCAATCCTGTTGGCGCTTGCGCCCGTTGCCGTTTTCTACTTCTTAGAAACGAAAGTATTGACCCTTAGCAACGGCTTCGCTTTGGAAAACCACAAACTGCTCGACCTGTTCATTAAAATGTTTAGCGAAGAGGGTTTTGCCGTATCCAAACTGTTTGGCGTCATACCTATGATGACCGCAAGCAACAGCGTTTTGGGGATTACCGCTAGCGTCATGCTGTACCTGATTCCCGTATCTATGGTGGTATGTATCATCGCAGGCATCGTTGCCATTTTCGCACGTAAAGCCGCGCCGACCATCACCCGTATGATTTTGCTTATCGAGTTCGGTACTTATACAGGTTATGCCCTTTCGATGCTGTTGCCTTATGCATACTGCGGAATGAACATTGTCGAAACGTTGGATTACGCAATTCTTGGCGCAGCAGCGTTCGCCCTCGTAATGTTCGTAGTCCTTGCCGCTGTAAAATCGGGTAAGCGCGCCTTTGTCGGCCTGCTCATCTTCCTTTTGACGGTAGCATCCGCAGGCGTTGTCCTCTACGCGATTTGTGTAGAAAACGCAGCGGTGAAAGCATTGATTGCAGAAAACATTTTGTATAAATGGATTATGTTCGGCGCAATTTGCGCATACGCTGTTTGCGTTGTACTTTCCTTTATGGGCATCGCGGCAAGAAAAGTGCTCGGCGCAGACATCATCCGTTGTGTAGTTATGTTGCTCATGGGCGCTGCTATCATCGTGCTTAGCTTCCTTGTAGAAACCTTGTCCGTGTTCTTGATTTACGGCATCATCACCGCTGCTGCAGCACTCTTGATGTTGGTATTAGAAACCGTAGTCGTCAGCGTTCGCGTAAGCAAAGAAAAGAAAGCGGCTGAGGAAACCACAGCAGACGAAGAAGAAAAAGCGGCTGAGGAAGAAGAGGAAGAGGCGGAAGAAGAAACCGAACCCGAAGTGGAAGAGGTTGCTCCCGTTGCGCCTACCCCCATTCTTGATGAAGAGCCTGCACCTGCACCCGTTGTAGCTGCACCCGTTGTGGCTGCACCCGTAGCGGTTGAGGAAGTCGCGCCTACGCAAGCACCTGCGCAAGAATCTGCGCCCGAGGCTGTACCCGTAGTGGCTACGCCGGAAAGCGATGCTTACGGCTCTGCATTCGACGCCTTTATCGGCACGCTCACTTCCGAAGAAAGATTGCAATTTACGCAGATATTCCTTCTTCGTTCGGAAAACAAACTGCCTGAAATCCCTGAATACAAAATCGGCGGCGACAATAAAGTATTCTTCCGCAAGATTTTCGTCAACCTTGGCAGCTTGCGTGCAAGAATCCCCGACGGCTTGATGGAAAAAATCTATCAGTTCTCCATCCGTCAATAACTATTGAACTCAAAAAAAGAAGAGCGAAAACGCTCTTCTTTTTTAATGCGTGAAAAAAGGCTATGCTTACCGCATAGCCTTTTAATATTGTATGACCACTTTAATTTCGCCGTCGGGGCTGACGGTACGGGAAATGCTGACGCTGTCCACAAGATACAGCCCTCTGCCCCCTTCTGCCGTCGCAGGCGAACACGCGCTGACCGTAGGCGGAATAAAGACTTTCGTAGAGCGCACGAAAATTTCAATACAGCTCTCTTTGATATTCCCCTTCACCGAGGCCGTGCCGTCCGAATGGCGCAAAACGTTGGCAACCAACTCGTTGACGACCAAACGGCAATCGAATATCTTTTCTTTCGGTACGCCATTTTCTTCTAAACGTTGACAGATTGCCTGCGTGGCTTTTTTTAAATCTTCCATCGCCCCGATTTCAAACCACATTCCTTGCGCCCTCCTTTGTTTTTCTTTCACTCCTATCCCTGCAGTCGCGTACGCAGCTTCGCCAAAATTTTACGCTCCATACGGGATACGGTCATCTGCGATACGTCCAAACGTTCTGCCGTTTCCGTCTGCGAAAGCTCCTCTACAAATCGACACTCTACCAACGCTTTTTCCAGCGGTGAAAGGTCTGCCGTTGCCGCTGCAAGCGTTTCCTTTAACTCAAATCGAGCAAAGCCTTCCTCGTCCGTCGGCAAAGTATCGCCAAGCGTTCTCCCCCCTTCGTCGCCCATCTGCGCGTCCAGAGAAACGGTGTTGCCTGCTTCCAACGCCTGCACAATCTCTTCTTCTTCATACGAGAGCGCCGCTGCGATTTCTCTTACGCTGGGCGTTTTGCCGTACCTCGAAAGGTAGTCCTCGGCAAAGCGGCGAATCTCCAAATTCACCTCGCTCAAGCGCCGCGGCACTTTCACCAACCTTGCGTGGTCGCGGAAGTAGTTTTTCAGCTTCCCCGTGATGGTGGGCGTGGCGTAAGTGGAAAATTGCAAGCCGCGCGTTTCGTCAAAGGTTTCTACCGCCTCCAACAAATACATCGACGCCTCCTGCAACAAATCCTCGTATGCGACCCCTCGCCCGACAAATCGTTTGGCTAAGATTTCGGCTATGTACAGATACTTTTCCGCGATGGCGTTTCGCAGGGAAATGTCGCGGGTTTCTCTGTATTTTTTAAACAGTTCGTTTACGCTGTCTGCCATATTCTTCGTCCGTCGTTAGCCCTCAAAAGCAATGGCAAGCACCTTACCTGCCTCATCCTTCGTATATTCTACCTTTCCAAGCAGAGCAGAAAGCAGCGCTCGGGAAATCTCATCTTCCGCAGAGGGCGTTGGCTCGCAAGCCCCTTCCCCCGTCAGGCGGCACTTGATTGTTTCGCCTACCGTAAATACTACGCTGGCGTGCGTAAAGCCACTACGCTGTAATATGAGCAAACTTTCCGTCACGCATACCTTGTAGTCCTCGGCGCTGTCCACGTCAAATTCCGCCAAAGCGCACAGTCCGCCTACCGTCAAGCGCACCGTCGTCATATATTCGCCGTTCAACGGCATTTTTAAGGAAAAAGTATTCATCATGCAATCTCCATACGAGAGCCGAGCGCGCAGATGGTAAACAGTTTTTTAATGCGCGCCTGCAGCCCGAGCAGACGCACTTTGTTGCCGTCCGCTTCGGTCAATTTGGTAATTTTTACGAACACGCCGAGGGTGGTGCTGTCGATAAAGGACAGTTGCTGACAATCAAAGGCGATCGTCTTTTTTTCTGCCGCGTACGCCGTTTCCACCACCGCGAAAAACTCGTCGGCGTTCCCGACGTCAATGTCGCCGCTAAGCGCGATTTTCAGTTCCTCGTTCTCTACGCCAAGTACCTGTACTTCTTTCATCGTATACCTCCAAAGGTAAAACTTAATCTAACTATTCTTAACCCTAAATGAGGGTGTTTTAAACCACCAAAGTCCACGCAAGGTTGCAAAGCAACCCTACCGCCACCGCCACGGCGTACAAAACGCCGATAAGCAACAGGTTTCGTTTCCATTTCTGCGTGCTTCTAAGCAGCACGACAAACCCAAGCCCAGCGTTGGCGCAAAGCCCTGCCACGCAAGAGCCAAAGGCAATCGTCCCCTCTAAATACGCCGTTGTGATAAATACGGACGAAGCGCAGTTGGGAATTAACCCGACCAAGGATACGAGGATGGGCTGCAAATACAAATGCCGATCCATAAACGCCGCAAAGTTGTCCTCCCCGATAAAGTGCATCGCCGCCCCCATCAAAAAGTTAAAGACGAACATCAGCACCGCAATCTTCAAAGCGTGTAAAATCGGACCGACTACGTAGGTCATAAAGGGACGGGTATCGTCGTGTTCTCTTCCGCACGAGCAACCGTCCGCCGCGCCCATGTCCTCAAAGTAGCGCAGCATAAAAATATCCCGTACCGTCTGTGGCTTTTTCGTGCCGAGAACGGTATCAATCGAATGGGCTTGCAGGCGTACCTGCTCCCTACCTATCCACTTTAATATCCCGTCTGCGGCATAGCCTACGGCAATCCCCACCACAATCTTGACGGCGACCATGCTCAGCACCGAAATCGCCGCATCTTCTCTGCCGGACGAGAGCATGATGATAAACGCCTCGTCGCTGGTGGAGAGGAAAATCGCCAGCAGCGTACCTACCGTGATGTATTTCTGTTCGTATAATTTTGCCGCCAACACGGAAAAACCGCATTGTGGAATCAACCCCGTTGCCGAGCCGATGACAGGCCCTAATCCGCCGCCTAAACGGTTTGAGCTTGCGAGGTTCGTCTTATTTTCCAGCAGCTGCAAAACGACGTAAATGAGTAGCAACCAAGGGAGCAACGGCAAGGTGTCCCAAAATGCGTGTTGCGTGTTTTCCCACACAAACTCCCAAAAGGTATGCGTTTCGTGGGTTGCGTGTAAGAGTGCCGCCATCATACTTTGCCCTCTCCCATCTTCCACGTCGCAGACAGAGGAATGGACGCCTTGGCATTCAAGTTCATCGGCGCAAAGTTCCCAAGCCTATATTGCACCAAGCCCTCGGAAGCAATCATCGCCGCGTTGTCCGTACAGTAGCGTTTTTCAGGCAAGACCAACTTCAAGCCTGCCTTTTGGCACGCCGAAGTTAAGGTCAAACGCAGGTAGTCGTTAGCGGCTACGCCGCCGCCTACCGTAATGGTATCCACCCCCGTTTCCTTTGCCGCCTGCAACGCCTTGTCTACCAGCACGTCGATTGCCGCCGCTTGGAAGGAGCAGGCAACGTCCGCTTTGGAATATTCCTCACCCTTTTGCTCCTTCGTATGGCAATAGTTGATGACCGCCGTCTTTAAACCGCTGTAAGAGAAGTTATAGCCACCGCCACCTTTGAGCATCTTTGGCATCGGGATACACGGCTTGCCGTCTAGCGCACACCGCTGCACGTTCGGCCCGCCAGGATATTTCAGTCCCAAAACCCTTGCCACTTTGTCAAACGCTTCACCTGCTGCATCGTCCAACGTTGCTCCCAAAATCTCGAATTCCGCCTCTGTCTTTGCATACAAAATCGCCGTATGTCCGCCGCTTGCCAGCAGGGTGATAAAGGGCGGTTTCAGCGTCTTTTCCACCAAATACGCCGCCGCAATATGTCCACGGATATGGTTGACGGCTATCAGCGGCTTATTGAGCGCATAGGCAAACGCCTTTGCAAACGACACCCCCACGAGCAACGCACCGAGCAGCCCTGCGCCGTAGGTAACGGCCACCGCGTCAATCTCCTGCGCCACAATCCCCGCCTTTTCAATGGCGCGCGAAACGACCTCTGCCACGGCATCGGTATGCGCGCGAGAGGCTATTTCGGGCACTACGCCCCCGAACAGCGCTTGCGTGGAAGCGGATGAAGCAATCTCGTCAGAGAGAATTTCTCTACCGCGGATGACCGCCGCCGCCGTTTCGTCGCAAGAGGACTCAATCCCCAAAATAATCGGGTTTTTCTTGTGAATGTCAAAGGTAGGATTGTACATAAGCAGATGTTTCAAGGGGCGGTAAAACGATACCTGCCCCCCTTTTTTATTTTTTACACCGTATTTTTTAGCCGTAGAAAAATGCAAGCAAGAGAAGAAGAACGAGGAAAACCCGAAGGAGTTTACTGAGCGTAAATGACTGAGGG
>JAFQVL010000078.1 GCA_017408045.1 Clostridia bacterium
GCGCTGGAAATGGCATTGCACGATACGAAAGTACGCCGTTTCTTCGCAACGGGTATTGCAGGTCTTTCCTGCGCAGCAGACTCCTTGTCCGCAATCAAGTACGCGAAAGTATATCCTATCCGCAACGAGGAAGGTATCGTGGTTGATTTCCGCATCGATGGCGACTTCCCTAAATACGGCAACCACGACGACAGAGCGGACGAACTGGCTGTATGGCTGCTGAAGACGTTCATGACGTTCGTTAAGAGCAAGTACACCTATCGTGATTCCGTACCTACGACGTCCATTTTGACGATTACGTCCAACGTCGTATACGGTAAGAAGACGGGTAATACCCCCGACGGTAGACGTGGCGGTACGCCTCTTGCTCCCGGTGCGAACCCCATGCACGGCAGAGATTCTAACGGTGCTTTGGCATCCCTTGCTTCGGTTGCAAAGCTGCCTTATGAATATTCCAGAGACGGTATTTCCAACACCTTCTCGATCACGCCCGCATCCCTCGGTAAAGAGGACTAATCGGGCATACCTTCAAGCAGTTGCTTGAAATCAGCGGTGGCGGTTGCTGCCAAAAAAAATAAAAATAAAAGGAGAATATCATTATGTCGAGCAGAATTGACAATCTTGTTAGTATGTTGGACGGCTACGTTGGCGAAGGCGGTCATCACCTCAACGTAAACGTATTCAGCCGCGAAACTCTTTTGGACGCGCAGGCGCATCCTGAAAAATATCCTCAGCTTACGATCCGTGTTTCCGGCTATGCCGTAAACTTCATCAAGCTGACGAAGGAACAGCAGGACGACGTTATTTCCAGAACGATTCACGAGTCCATGTAATGGAATAACCAAAAAGCCGTTGCGCGTATACGCAGCGGCTTTTTAAAACGGATTTCAATACACGCACAAAAAGGAATTTTATGAAGAAATTTTTGAAAAAAGCGCTCTGTTTTTTAACGGCGCTGACAATGACTCTATCGTTGAGTGGCTGCGATGCGTTCTTGGACGCTTTGAACAGCGCGCTTACGCCAAGCAGCGGTAGCGTTTCTTGGGAAGGCTCTACGAGCGGTGGGGGTAGTTCTGAATTGCCCGACAGCAGTTCGACAGGCGGCGCGTCCACGGGTGGCAACTCGTCTACCGGCGGCGGTTCGTCCACGGGCGGCTCTACCTCTACGGGCGGCGGTTCTATGGGTAGCTCAAATAGCAGCTCGTCTGGCGGTGGCGGTACGGTTGACCCCGAATTGCCTGACGATAAAACGGCGAAACTGGATATTCATTTCTTGGAACTTGGCAATAAATATACGGGCGATTGCACCTATATCAAGGCAGGGGATACGGATATTTTGATTGATGCTGGTTCTCGAAAGGACTCTGCTACTACGATTAGCAACTACGTCAATCAATATTGTACGGACGGAAAATTGGAATACGTCATTGCAACGCACGCGCACCAGGACCATATTGCAGGCTTTGTAGGCGACAACAATCAAGGAATTTTCGACGTGTATCGTATCGGTACGCTAATTGATTTCCCGCGTGAGGGTGTATCTACCCAAATTTATAACAATTATGAAACAAAGCGTAGCAATATCATAGCAAAGGGTACAAAGCATTATACCGCACTCGAATGGTGGAAGGAAGAACAGGGTTTGACTCGTTCGATTGAAATTGCCGATGGTATCACGATGAACGTGCTCTATCAAAAGTATTATGAAGAGAGTACGTCCAACGAAAACGATTATTCCGTATGCGTAATGTTCTCGCAGGGGGATAACCATTATCTCTTTACGGGGGACTTGGAAAAATCGGGTGAAGAGTCCTTAGTGCAAAGCAATAAACTGCCCAAAGTAAAACTGTATAAGGCAGGACACCACGGCAGTAAAACTTCTTCTAATACCGCTTTGATGAGCGTAATTCAACCCGAAATCGTCTGCGTTTGTTGTTGTGCAGGCAGCAGCGAATTTAACGCACAGCCGTTGAATACCTTCCCGACGCAGGACTTTATCAATCGTGTCGCGCCCTATACCGATAAGATTTATGTAACCAGTTTGTCGGTTAACTATTCAGGCAATCAAACCGTGTCCATGAATGGCAATATCGTGGTTTCGTCTATGGGTGGCGCGCTGACGGTGAACTGTTCTAACAACAACACCATTTTAAAGGAAACGGCGTGGTTTAAGGCGAATCGAACCTGGCCTTCAAACGGCGTTTAGCCTATAAAATGCGGCGCAATACTTCGTCAAACCTGCGCGCCATTCAGTCGTGTACGCACAGTACACTCCTATCAAGGTGCTCGGTTTTTCTGGTCTTGCTTGCATTTTCCAACGGCGTTTAGCCTATAAAATGCGGCGCAATACTTCGTCGCGCTGTGGCAACCCTCGGTCATTTACGCGCAGTAAACTCCCTCAGGTTATCCGCGCGCTCCTAGTCTTGCTTGCATTTTCCAACGGCTAATTACAAAATGTGGCGCAATACTTCGTCGCGCTGTGGCAACCCTCGGTCATTTACGCGCAGTAAACTCCCTCAGGTTATCCGCGTGCTCCTGGTCTTGCTTGCATTTCCCTACGTTGAATTTTCTGCGGAACACGTCGTATAAAAAATAGGTAAAAAAACGAAAATAGTTATAGTAAAACATTGACAATCCTTTCCAAATGTGGTATTCTTTAAATACCACATATGAGGGAGTAATTTACGTCCTGCGGCGGCAGGGCGGAGCGAATTTCGTCATCACGACGCGGAAAATCCGTGTTCGGGTTCGTTTTTTGAAATGAGACTCATACACTATATAGGCGAATTTACGCAAGGTATGGTGTGTGAGTTTTTATTTTCCGCCGTGGCTCGATTAAAATCGGGCAAAGGAGAAAACTATGAAGGAATATTTGCAAGAAGCCGAATCGGTGTTATCTGCGGTGAATTCCACCGC
Source organism: Clostridia bacterium (assembly GCA_017408045.1). Taxonomy (GTDB): domain Bacteria; phylum Bacillota; class Clostridia; order Christensenellales; family Borkfalkiaceae; genus Scatosoma. Next base: position 2,917 of record JAFQVL010000078.1, read on the forward strand.
GGACGGCTTAACGGAAGCGGAGGCGCAAAAACGCCTGGAAGAAAACGGGCCAAACAAGCTTGCCGAAGGGAAGAAAAAGGGTTGGATTCGTCGGTTCTTTGAACAGTTGACCGACCCGATGATTATCGTTCTTTTGATTGCGGCTGGCGTCAATCTCGTTACCATTATTCTCGACCGTATCGGCGGTGGCGACGAATCGTTTGCCGAATTCTTCATCATCGTTGCAGTCGTGCTCTTGAACGCGATTTTGGGCGTGGTGCAGGAAGGAAAAGCCGAGCAGGCAATCGAGGCGTTAAAGCAGATGACCTCGGCAACGAGTAAGGTGCTGCGTGGCGGTCAGTTGGTTGCCGTCAAAAGCGAGGACCTTGTCGTAGGCGACGTCATCATTTTGGAAGCGGGCGACAGCGTTCCCGCCGATTGCCGACTGTTGGAAAGCGCGTCCTTAAAAGCGGAAGAAGCGGCTCTGACAGGCGAAAGTGTGCCTTCTAACAAGGATGCGGCGGTGCTTACCTGCGAGGACGGCAAAGACGTGCCTCTGGGCGATAGAAAGAATATGGTCTACATGGGTACGACCATCGTTTACGGCAGAGCTACTGCCGTGGTCGTCGCTACGGGTATGCAGACGGAAATGGGTAAGATTGCAGACGTGTTGGCGCAGACGCAGGACGAAACCACGCCCTTGCAGAAAAAGCTGAACTCGCTGTCGAAAATCCTCAGTTTCCTCGTGTTGGGTATTGCGGTGTTCATTTTCATCTTCAACCTCATCAGCAAAGGCGCTGGTTGGGATATGGAAGTCATTTTGGATAGCTTTATCGTAGCCGTTTCGTTGGCGGTTGCGGCGATTCCTGAGGGGCTTGCTACCGTTGTTACCATCGTTTTGTCGATGGGTATGACGAAAATGGCGAAGAAAAATGCCGTTGTCAAACGCTTGACGGCGGTGGAAACGCTGGGCTGTACGCAGATTATCTGTTCGGATAAGACGGGTACGCTCACGCAAAATAAGATGACCGTTGTTCAGCATTACGGCGACGACGAGGCGTTGCTTGCCCGCGCGATGGCACAATGCTGCGACGCGGTGCTGGATGCGGAGAAGTTGGAAGCGGTGGGCGAGCCGACGGAATGTGCGCTAGTCAACTATGCGTATAAGTTGGGGCTGAATAAAACGGAAATGGGCAAGGCGGAAAAACGCGTTGCAGAAGCTCCGTTTGACAGCATGCGTAAGATGATGTCCACCATTCATTCGGGGGAAAACGGCATCGTGCAATATACGAAGGGCGCACCCGATGAAATCTTGAAAAACTGCACCCATGTCTTTGTTGAAGGCAAAATTCAGCCCTTAACCGAAGAAAAACGCGCTGAAATTTTGGCGGCAAACAAGGCGATGGCAGACGAGGCGTTGCGCGTGCTTGCAGCGGCATTCAAGCCACTCGATACCGTCCCGCAGAATTTTGAACCGCAGGACATTGAACAGGGCTTGACGTTTATCGGCTTGACGGGTATGATCGACCCGATCCGTCCCGAGGTTAAGGACGCTATCACCCTCTGTAAGGACGCGGGTATACGCGCGGTAATGATCACGGGCGACCACATCGACACGGCGGTGGCAATTGCCAAACAGCTGGGTATCATCACCGATAAGTCGCAAGCGATCACGGGCGCGGAGATGGCAGAATTCTCCGACGAGGAATTTGAAGAAAAGATTTCTCAATACTCCGTATATGCACGCGTGCAGCCCGAACACAAGGTGCGCATCGTTACCATGTGGAAAAAGAAGGGCTATATCACGGCGATGACGGGCGACGGCGTAAACGACGCGCCCAGCATCAAGAGCGCGGACATCGGTATCGGTATGGGTATCACGGGTACGGACGTCACGAAAGGCGCGGCAGATATGGTATTGCAGGACGATAACTTTGCCACCATCGTATCCGCGGTGGGTGAAGGTAGACGTATCTACGACAATATCTGTAAGACCATTCAGTTCCTGCTTTCGTCCAACTTGGCAGAGGTGGTTTCGGTGTTCTTTGCGACGCTGTTGACGCCACTTTTGACTTTGCTCCGTCCGATGCACCTTTTGTGGATCAACCTTATCACGGACACCTTCCCTGCTATTGCGCTGGGTATGGAAGAGGGAGAATCTGACCTGATGAAGCGCGCTCCTCGTAATGATAAGGAGAGTATCTTCTCCCACGGGTTGGGCTTGAACGTTATACTGCAGGGTTTGTTTATCGGTGCTTTGACCTTGATTGGGTTCTATATCGGCGTTGCCAGAGGCACGGCGGCGGGTAATGCGGAACTCGGGCAGGCGTACGGTTCGACGATGGCGTTCTTGACGTTGGCGCTGACCGAAACGGTACACTCGTTTGACGTGCGTTCGATCCGTCATTCGGTGTTTACCTTGAAAAAGCAGAATAAATATCTGTGGGCTGCTACGATTTTCTCGTTGGTGCTTACCTTGTCGGTAGTGTTCATTCCGCCCCTTGCAGGCATCTTCGAATTTGCTGCAATCACTTGGGTTGAGCTGCTGATCTGCGTAGGGCTTGCTTTCTCGGTAATGCTGTTCACCGAAATTACAAAGCTCATTCAAAACGCGATTGAAAAGAAAAGAAAATAATATGGAGCAATTTTCCCGTACCGAACTGCTGCTGGGCGCAGACGGTTTACAAAAACTGCATAAGGCGCACGTGGCGGTGTTCGGTGTGGGTGGTGTAGGCGGCTACGTCGTAGAGGCTTTGGCGCGGTGTGGCGTTGGGGCTTTCACGTTGATAGACCCCGACCGGGTGAGCGAAAGCAACATCAACCGCCAAATCTTTGCGTTGCATTCTACGGTGGGGCAATACAAGACGTGGGCGGCGCGCAGCCGTGTGCTGGATATTTTTCCCGAATGCAAGGTACGGACGAAGGAAATTTTCTACCTGCCTGAAAACGAGGAGATTGATTTTTCCGCCTTTGACTACGTGGTGGATGCGGTGGATACGGTCAGCGCAAAGCTGGCGATTATTCAGCGAGCAAAAGCCGCAAACGTACCCGTGATTTCAGCCATGGGGGCGGGGAATAAGCTGGACCCCACTCAATTTGAGGTGGCGGACTTGGCAAAAACCACCGTCTGTCCGCTTGCGCGCGTGATGCGGAGAGAATTGAAAAAATTAGGGATTGAACACGTAAAGGTGGTGTATTCGAGAGAAGAGCCGCAGCCCGTCAGGGCAACGGACGCGGAAACGGGCAAGCCTGTTCCTGCGAGCGTGGCGTTTGTTCCTTCGGTGGCAGGGTTAATCCTTGCCTCGGAAATTGTGAGGGATTTAACCAA
>JAFQVL010000079.1 GCA_017408045.1 Clostridia bacterium
GTTTACAACCTTAAGGTAATCAAGGGCGTCTATTTGTATACGCAGAGTGATAAGGGCCACGTTACTGGTACGTGGGCGGATCACGACTATGCGAACTTCTTTGCATCCGGTTGCTGGGAAGCAAATGACAAAATCGGCGTTAGTTGGAAAACCGTTTAATCGGTGAGAACGGATAAACCGTTTTTACAAAGGAAAAAGAACACCTACCGCGTTTTGCGGTAGGTGTGATTAAAAACGGATAGCCAAAAAAACGTAAGCCGCCAATGGTTTGGCGGCTTACGGAATGGCTACTTTGTATTGCTTAATTATGCTTGTTGCGTTTTTCTAAGGAATTATAGCGGTGCTGGTTGGGGGTCTGCCCCTCGTGCTTTTTGAATATCAGCCGAAAATAGTTCCCCGAAGAAAAACCTGTCATTTTGGCAATTTTGTCGTAGGAATATCGCGTTTCACGACAAAGGCGCTTGGCTTCTTCCAGCTGCAACGATAACTTGTATTGAAAGATCGTCGTGCCCGTTGCACGCGAAAAGGAAGAAGATAAATACGATTTCGATACGTGAAACTGTTCGGATAAATCATCTAAGGAAAAGCTTTCCTTATAGTGGATATGTAGATAATCGAGCACTTTCAATATTACGGGTGCGGTCGCGCTAGTAATCCCTTCGCTAAGCGAATAGTTGGCGGTTTCGCCTTTGAGGTCTGCGTACGAATCAATCATCGCAAATAACGTCCCTAACCGCAAATTGAATCGCATCTTTTTGTATGCGTTAAAAGGGAAGGACTCGTATAATTTTACCAACTCCGCAAACGCTGCCGTCAATTTTTTTAACTTGCTTTGCGGGAAGTGGATCACTTCATGGTGCGCAAGATATTGTAAAAAATACAGTTGGTCTTCGCTGAGGCTCTCTGGCGAAATTTGCAGCGTGTATACCTCGCAGCCGTGCGTTTCAAACTTGTGCGTGGCGTTCGGCGGTAATACCAGTAGGCAAGGCTGTTTTAATTTATACATTTTGCTTTTGGTAAAGTAATCTCTTTCGCCTGCGACAAGAAATTCGATTTCAAAAAAATCGTGCGTGTGCAGTTGAGGCATACTGCGCCCAGGATCTTGCTGTTTATAGCGTATGTTGTAATAGGACATAGATAACCCCCTTCTTGTATCTTTTATGCGATTAAATCGTGCATTTGTGTAATATATATACACTATTATAGCACGGGAAAGGTCGGTTGTCAATAAAATTGAAAAAAACGAAAGGAAATTCGATAAATATATGAAAAAAAGATTTTTAGGTTTGCTTATCGGCGCTTGTTCGCTGACCTTGGGTTTGGGCGCTTTCGCGGCTTGCGACAACACGCCGTCCGACCCTTCTTTGGAATATCGCTTGGACGGCGACGCTTATACCGTCGTTGGCATCGGTACGTACGAAGATGGGGAACTGATTATCCCCGATACCTATAAGGGTAAGCCTGTTACCACGATTGCGGCGCAGGCGTTTTCCGGAAACAAGGAAATCGGCATTGTCGAAATCCCCGACAGTATCACCCTTATCGAGGACAAGGCGTTTGCAAGTTGTACCCGTTTGGAGTCGGTTACGATGGGCGACGGTGTCGTTTCGATTGGTCAAGAGGCGTTTGCATACTGCGATAGTTTGAAGATGATTACGCTTTCGGACTCCCTTACGACGATCAGCGACAGGGCGTTCTACTATTGCAGAAAATTGCAGGCGATTTCCTTCCCCGATACCCTGGAAGTGATCGGTAAGAGCGTTTTCGAGGGCAAGAGTGATAGAGAAGTCCATAACAGCCTGCAAACGGTCAATTTCGGTACGGGCTTGCGTTCCATTGGCGAAAATGCGTTTTTGAATTGCGCAAATTTGTTGGACGTAATTATCCCCGACGGCGCGCCTACGAATATTGCAAAAAATGCTTTTTTGAATTGCAGCAGATTGCGCGTGGTGGATCTCGGCGACGACGTATTGTCGATCGGTGAATCGGCGTTCTCTGCAGATGATACGGAAGAGGGCGGCGGCTTGCGCTTGCGCGAGGCTATTATCGGCGATAAGGTGCATACCATTGGTACTCAAGCGTTCCAAGGTTGCCGTAAACTTTCGACGGTTACCCTTGGTGAAGGCGTGCAGACAATCGGCGAGAACGCTTTCTATAAGTGCCAAGTGTTGCGTGAAGTTATCAATGAGTCTAACCTGCCGATTAGCGCTGGTTCTGATGCGTACGGTCGCGTTGCGGAAAACGCTTGGGACGTGCGTTTGGCAGGCGAAGCGAGCAAAATCTCCCACGATGAACAAGGTCTTGTATATTACAACCAAGGCTCGAAAAAGATTCTGATTTCCGTCATTCTTGACGATTCGACTGAGATTGTCATTCCCGACGACGTCACCGAAATTGCTGAATTTGCTTGCTATAACGAACAGTTCCTCACCGGCGTTGTCGTTGGCAACGGCTGTACGAAAGTCGGCTCTAAGGCGTTTGGCAACTGCTATAATATCCGTACGTTGAAACTTGGAAACGCTTTGACGACCATTGCGGCTTATGCTTTTTATAACAACGCCGCGCTCTATTCCGTCGTCTTTGGCCCGAGCGTCAAGACCGTCGGCAAAGCCGCTTTCTTAAAAAAGGATGGCTGGGATGGATTTAGGACGTATAGAATGTACTTCTTGGGCACGAAAGCACAGTGGGATGCAATTGACTTTGTAGAAGAAAAAAACGAGCATTTGCTTGATCCGGGCAAGGGCGGTAGGATTGGTTTCTATTCGGAAAATGAACCCACCGATACGAATAACTTGTATTGGAGATACGTGAACGGATTCCCCAAATATTGGGAATAACGCCTTGCGAAAGCATTATAACAAATAACGGAGATTTTTTATGTATCGTTTAGAGTTGTGTACGAGCGTGAAACTCGTTTTCAAAGGAGCGTTCAATCCGGACTATTATCAAGAATTGAAGGAAATCAAGCGCTTAGGCTTTCAAAGCGTAGAAGTTTCGATGGGCGGCGTCGGCGGCTATAAGTTTAACATGGAAAAAGCGACCGAAATTGCGGCAGACGCTCTGCAAGCGGTTTTGGACGAAGGCTTGATTTTGAACAGCGTTCATATGCCGTTCCAACGCTTTATCTACATTAGTAGTTGCGACGAGGGCGTGCGCGCTTGGGCGAGCGACGAGTTCCGCAAGTTGATAGAGGTGTGCAACCCCTTTAAGCCGAGAAACTACGTCTTCCACAGCAAGGTGGGCAGGGCGGAAGAAGGAATGGTTGAGGCGCGTAAACCTGCTCTGTTCAAGACCTTCCGCGAAATGATTGCCGCTACCGACAGCAACGTCTGTATCGAAAATATGACCTCAACGTCCTATCCGAATACGATTGACGCGATGAAAGAAGTTTTGCAGGAAGTGGAAAACAGTAAGTGCTGTATTGATATGAATCACTTCGCTTACAATAAGCCCGAGGATGCGATTGTTGCGCTGGGTAAGTGGCTTAGAAATATCCACGTATCCGACTATGACGGCACGATGGAAAAACATTGGCTACCGAAGACGGGCGCGATTGATTGGATGAAGGTAATCGGGGCTTTGGAACAGATCGGCTACCAAGGCGCGTTTACCTACGAGGTCGTTGCCGATCCGAATAAGCGGCCGTATTCCTTTGCGGAAATTCGTGATAACTACGAGCAGCTGTTTGAGGAATATAACAGATTGCATTCTCACTAAACATTACGATAAAAACAGCCCTAAAGTCGCCGCAAGGTGGCTTTTGGGTTGTTCAATTATATTGCGTATATCAAAATGACGGATTCGTCAATAAGGAGAAAAAACGATGTTTGAAAAAATTACGCCGGAGCAGGCGGGTATATCTTCCAAAACGGTAAAGTCGTTTATTCAAAAGTTGGAAAAGCGTGGCGCTATCACCCACAGCGTGCTGTTTATGCGTGGGGATAAAATCTTCGCCGAGGCGTACTGGAAACCCTTTCACAAGGATTTCTGCCATAGACAGTATTCGCAGACAAAGAGTTTCGTCGGCGTGGCAATCGGGTTGTTGGAAGAGGAAGGCAAACTTTGCTTGGACGATAAAATCGTGGATTACTTCCCCGAAAAAATCGACGGCGATACGCACGAATATCTCAAACAACAGACGATTCGTGAGATGTTGACGATGCTGACGGTCGGGCGTTCGTCCGGTTGGTTTGTGAGCGGCGACCCCGATAGAACCCACCATTATATGAACGAACAAAGGGCGTTCCACCCTTCGGGTACGCTTTGGGCGTACGACAGCCCCGGTTCGCAGGTGCTGTGCGCTCTGGTGGAAAAGTTGGCGAAAAAACCGCTGCTCGACTACTTAAAGGAAAAGTTGTTCAATGAGATGGGCGCTTTCCAAACGGCAACCGTTTTAAAGACGCCAAACGGCGATTCTTGGGGCGATTCCGCTATGGTCTGCACCCTGCGCGATATGGCGGCTTTCGGGCGTTTAGTGATGAATTACGGCGTTTGGAAAGGTAAACGCTTGATGAACGAAAAGTACCTGCGTGATGCGACCAGCGCTTTGGCAAGCAACCGTGCCGGCTCGTCGTTGGCTGCGGATTATTCGGCTTATCAAGAAGGATACGGCTATCAAATTTGGCGTGTGTGCGGTGGGGGTATTGCCTTCGTCGGTATGGGCGACCAAATTACCGTCTTCTATCCTGAAAAAGACCTGCTGTTTGCAATCAATTCCTGCAACCAAAGCGCGAAGATACAGCGACAACTGATGTTTATTTTGTTGGAGGAAATGTTCGCCCTCGGCTTACAAGATGAACCCTTGCCGGAAGACAAAGCGGCGCAAGAAGAACTGCAAACCTATGTTTCGGGGTTGAAACTTCGTTCGGTGGAAGGTTTGGAAGATTCTCCCCTTCGTCAACAGATTAACGGCGTGGAATACACCTGCAACCAAAACCCGATGGGAATCACGAAGTTCTCTTTCCATTTCGAGAATGCCACCAAGGGCGTCTTCCGTTATACGAACGCGCAGGGGGACAAGGAAATTCCCTTCGGCGTAAACCACAACGCCTTTGGAAAGTTCCCGCAATTCGGCTACTCGGATGAATACGGTGCAATGGCGACCACCAACGGGTTTACTTACGACGACGCCGTTTCTTTGGCGTGGTATGGCGAGCGCGAGTTGGTACTCTTCGTGCAAATTATTGACCGATACTTTGGGAATATGAGTGCGCAGTTCGCCTTCAAAGGCAACGAAGTATACGCGGTGTTCCAAAAGGCGGCGGAGAATTTCTTAAACGAATATCAGGGTTCGTTGATAGCAAAAAAATAAAAGGATAACTTGAATAATTTATTTTTTTAATTTGCATTGTAAATTTACTTGTCTTTTTTGGACTTTTGCATTATAATGGCCTATATTTAAAAATGGAGAAAAAAAATGAGAAAATTTTTAGACGTACAATACAGCGAATACGAAGAAACCTTGGTGGATATTTATCTGCCGGATACCGATAACTTTACGACGGTCGTCAACTTCCACGGCGGCGGACTGGACCACGGCGCAAAGAGCGGCCCGACCTTTGATATACTTGCCAAATTGTTTACCGACAGAGGTTATGCGCTTGCTTCCGTAGAGTATAGAAAATATCCGAACGCAAAGTACCCCGACTTCCTTGTAGACGCGGCAAAGGCTACGGCGTTTGTGAAGAACTACGTAAAGGATTTGGGCAGTAACGGCAAGATCATGATTATGGGTCAATCCGCAGGTGCGTGGATGTCCTTGATGCTTTGCTTTAATCAGGAATTTTTGGCGAATGAAGGGATTCAAAACGAGGATATTTGCGGTTGGTTTATCGACAGCGCGCAGACGACCTCGCACTTCAACGTTTTACAGCAGGAGAAAGGGTTGCATAAGCTTGCTCAGCGCATCGACGAGTTCTCGCCTATGTATTATCTGGGCGAAGACACGAAGTTCAGCAAGATGATGCTCGTTTTGTATGACCAGGATATGCCGTGCAGATACGAACAAAACCAGTTGTTCTATAAGGCGGTGCTGGCGTACAATCCCGAGGCGGACATCGAATACCGTTTGGTGAGCGGTCGCCATTGCAGCGCGGCAAAACAATGCAACGAGAAGGGCGAATCCCTGTATGCAGACCTCTTCTTTGATTGGGCGAAAAAATAATTAGACAGGGCGAAAAATTATGATGAAAGTATTATCCATAGGAAACAGTTTTTCCTGCGATGCGCAAAGATATTTACATAGAATTGCAAAAAAGGACGGCTTTGATTTAAAGACGGTAAACCTGCTTATCGGCGGCTGTTCCTTGCGTACCCATTACTTAAACGCTCTGCAGGATGCGGCGGCGTACGCCTTGGAGTTTAACGGCGAGTCAACGGGCTTTAAGGTAAGCATTAGCCAGGCGCTTGCAAGCGACGATTGGGACGTGATTACGTTGCAGCAAGCCAGCCAGTTTAGCCCGGATTTCGACACCTATACGCACTATTTAGGGCTTTTGGCGGAATACGTGAAAAAATATTGCCCTCGCGCAAAAATCTTCATACACCAAACGTGGGCGTACGAAGAGGGTAGCGCTCGGTTGGAGAAAGTGGGCTATGAACACGCGGAAGATATGTTCGAAGCGATAGAAACTTCTTACGCGAAAGCAGCGGTAAAAATCCGTGCAGACGGGATCATTCCCTGCGGCAGAGCGATGCTCAATGCTACGAAACTGGGTGTGGAAAAGATCCATAGAGATACTTTCCATGCGGCGCTTGGCGTGGGCAGATATTTGCTTGGCTTGACGTGGTACAAGGCGTTGACGGGCGCGGATATCAGCGCAAACGATTACGACGATTTTGACGTCCCTGTCAGCGAAGAGGAGAGAAAAATCGCCATCCAAGCGGTAGAGGCTGCTTTTGAAACGGAGTCGAAAAAATGCTTTGCAGGCAAGACCTTCCTCTTCCTTGGCGACAGCTTGACGGAAGGGGTGCGCGGTACGACCTCGAAGGCTAAGGGCTACACGAACGTATTTGCGAAGTTGAGTGGCGCTACCGTTTACAACTACGGTATCGGCGGCACGCGCTATGCGTTCCAGTTCCAGCCTACGACGCATAAGCCCAGACACGATATGTACTTTGCTACGCGTGTGTTGGATATGAAGGCAGAGGCGGATTACGTGGTCGTGCTCGGCGGTGCAAATGATTACTTAAACGGCGATGCGCCCCTTGGACAAATGGGGGATACGACCCTCTGCACCTTCTACGGGGCGGTGCACGACCTGTTTACAAGGTTGCAGGAAAAGTATCCGACTTCGAAAATCATTGCTATCACTCCCCCTAAATATATCAAGTTGGAATCGAACGTCAACGCGGTGGGCGCAGAAAGAGTGGGCGGTATTGAAATGTATGCGAATGCTATCAAGCAGGTAGCGGCAGAATTTGGTATTGCCGTAATCGACGCATATTCGGATTGGGCAATCGACCCGAGAATAGACGGCGACGGAGAGGGCAAAGGACATATTTCGGCGGACAGATTACACCCCAACGACGACGGGCATCGCTTTATGGCAGAGTGTTTCTTCGAGAGCGTAAAAAACCTGTAAGTCGATTGTATTAACGGGCGACGGTCTATCAGATTAGGAGAAAAAACGATGAAAAAACAATTTTCATACCTAGTAGAAAAAAAGCAAAATCCGTACATCGGGTTTACAAGCTTTCAGCATTTTAGAAATGATGAATTGTATTCGGATTTGATTGTTCGTCCGGAAAATAATATGACGGAAACAGAACACGTAGAATGTTATCCCGTTCCTGCAACGACTGAAGAAAAGGGCAGGGCGCAAGGCTATTATCCCGATTGTTCGGTGGCGTATATCCGCATTTTATGGAAGGAATTTGAACCGCAAGAAGGGGAATATAACTTTGCCTTTATCGAAGATATTTTGCAAAAGGCTCGCGACAACGACCAAACGGTTATGTTCCGCATACTGCAACATAGCACGCGAGAAAGCGACGACGTTCCCGATTGGTTGAAGACGAAAATCGAATGTCCCGCCCGCCCCGAAGGTATGCGTGTAAAAGATTGCCCCAAAGACCCTAAATTTTTAGAGTATTTCGGCAGAACCGTCCGCGCTTTTGGCGAAAGGTTTGACAGCGATCCCACGCTCGCGTTTATGGATATTTCACTTCCAGGGGCTTGGGGGGAAGGCAGCCACGTGGACTGGTTCACCAAAGAAGATTTGGAAAAATTCGTAGATACTTATACGGACGTATTCAAGAACACCTTATTGATTGGTCAAACGTGTATTCCTTGGCTTGTGGCGCATTCCAACGAAAAAGTATCTATGGGCTGGCGCGCAGACTGTATCGGCAGACCCAACTTAACCTACGAAATGCTCCCGCCTAAAGTCGAAAAAATGGGGGATATTTGGAAGAAAGGCCACGTATCGTTCGAGGCGTATTGGTGGCTTGGCGAATGGCAAAGACAGGGCTGGGATTTGGATAGAATTATCGACACGTTGCAATCCTGGCACGTGAGTACGTTTAACGCGAAATCGTTGCCGATTCCTTGGGAATGGCGGGATAAAATCGACGCGTGGATTGCGAAAATGGGCTATCACTTTGTGATTGACGAAGTGGAAACGGCAGACACGGTCAACCGTGGTGAAACGCTGACGGTTTCTTTAAGCGTAGACAACGTGGGCGTTGCGCCTATCTACAACCGCTTGCCCTTGTATATTCGCTTGAAAAAGCAGGGCGAAGAACAGACCTTTGCAACGGACGTGGACGTTCGCAAGTGGATTGAGGGTAAGTACACCGAAACCTTGAAAGTGCAGATTCCTTGCGAGATGTCGGCAGGGGAATACGAATTGCAGGTCGGTATCGGCGGCGGCGAACATCCTAGCGTGGTTTTTGCAACGAATGCAGAGCAGGACGGCGACTACGCCGTGCTTGGCAAAGTCGTGGTAAAATAAAGATGAAAAAACAATTTTCGTACCAAGCAGAAAAAAAGCAAAATCCGTATATCGGTTTTACCAGTTTTAACCATTTTAGAAACGATCCGTTGTATTCGGATTGTATTGTGGAGGATAAGCCTCTTTGTGGTTGTGAAACAGAGCCGTTTGAGTGCTACCCTGTTCCCGAAGGGGTAGAGGAAAAGGGTAGAGAGCAGGGCTTTCATCCCGACGAAACGGTTGCCTATATCCGTTTTTTATGGAGACATTTTGAACCCAAGCAAGGGGAATACGATTACGCTTTCGTCCAAGATATTTTGGATCAAGCGAAAGCAAAAGGGCAGACGGTGATGATCCGCTTGATGCCGCATAGCACCTGTGCGCGTGACGACGTTCCCGACTGGTTGCGAGAGATAATGCCCTGCCCCGAAAGACCGGAAGGAATGCGTGTCAAGGATTCCCCTAGCGATCCTCTGTATTTGAAATTGTTTGGTATGGCGGTTGAAGCGCTTGGACAGCGTTTTGACAAAGACCCTACGCTCGATTGCGTGGACGTATCCATCGGCGGCGCTTGGGGGGAAGGCAGTCAATTGTTTGCGGAAGAGGATATGAAGGCGCTCATGGATATCTACGTGCGCGTTTTCCCGAACACGAAATTGTTGGGGCAATTCGTAAATCTCACGATGCTCAACCATATCGGATCGCAGAGAAAAATCGGTTGGCGTGCGGATGCAATCGGCTCTCGTAAGCATATGAACGAAATTTATCCAAAAGCATTTCCGTTAGTACCTGCCGACCTTTGGAAAACCTCTCCCGTATCCTTTGAAAGCTACTGGTGGGTTTCCGAATGGGTTAGAAAGGGTTGGGATATCGACGAGCTCATTGAAATGACGCTTTCTTGGCACATGAGTACCTTCAACACGAAGTATTTGCCCATGCCCTATGAGATTGAGGATAAGATTGATGCATGGATTGCGAAAATGGGCTATCACTTTGTCATCGACGAAGTGGAAACGGCGGATACGGTCAACCGTGGGGAAACGTTGACGGTTTCTTTAAGCGTAGACAACGTGGGCGTTGCGCCTATCTACAACCGTTTGCCCTTGTATATTCGCTTGAAAAAGCAGGGAGAAGAACAGACCTTTGCAACGGACGTAGACGTTCGCAAGTGGATTGAGGGTAAGTACACCGAAACCTTGAAAGTGCAGATTCCTTGCGAGATGTCCGCAGGGGAATACGAATTGCAAGTCGGTATCGGCGGCGGCGAACACCCTAGCGTGGTCTTTGCGACGAATGCAGAGCAGGACGGCGACTACGCCGTGCTTGGCAAAGTCGTCGTAAAATAAGACGGAGAGGTAAACACGAAAGACGACAACCACAGGCCTTGTGGTACGCTGTAAGCCGATTGTATAAACGAACGGAGTAGATGAACCATGAGCGAAAATGATGCAATCCAAATGGTTGCCTATAAAACGATTGCAGGGCAGAGTTATCCTATCGGCTCGATCGGGAAGTCGGATATGCGCTTGCGTATAGCCAACACGACGGAAGACGAATGCAGAGAGTATGCGGCGACGTTAGAAGAAATGGGGTATCGTAAGTGCGCGGCAAGGGAAATTTCCGCAGGCTCGGAATACGGCTACAACACCAATCTCTATTACGCCTACGAAAACGAGAAAAGCAGCGTATCGGTGTTTTGGGATGCGTTTATGCGTACGGTGTTTATCACCGTTGAGAAAAAGACGGCAGTTCCTGCGGTAAAAGCGGTGGAAACGATGCAACCTGCCGTGGTTGCGCCCAACTTTACGCAGATGGAACTCCACGACGGGATGTGCTATATTCTGCAACTTGCAAACGGCGAGTATATTTTGGTGGACGGCGGCGCGCAAAAAGAAGAAGCGGTGGAAAGACTGTACGCAATTTTGAAGGAAAAAGCGCCTACGGGCAAGCCGAAGATTGCGCTTTGGATTTTCACCCATTCGGACGACGACCATATCGGCTTAGCGACAGAATTCTTGTCCAAATATAAGGACAAAGTGGAAGTAGCGGCGTTCTCTTACCAATTTATCAACTGCGATAAGGTGCAGGTGGCAATGGGCGATATGCCTAGAATGAAGGCGGAAATTCAGGCGTTTGAAACCGCGATTGCGGGCAGTTATCCGAATGCGGTGGTTTATACGTTGCATACGGGGCAAGGCTACTATTACGAAGGGGTAGAGATTGAAATTTTGTATTCCTTGGACGATACCTTCCCTTTCCCGTACGTTTCCTTTAACGACGTCAGCGCGGCGATTAGAATGAAGTTTGCCAGCGGCAAAACTTTGTTGCTGCTTGCAGACTGTATAACGGGCGTGTGCAGAGATTTGGCGGATCGCTACGGCGACTATTTAAAGAGCGATATTATGCAGGTATCCCACCACGGTTTGATCGGCGGCAACAAGCGCTTGTATCAAATCGTTGACCCCGAAATTTGCTTTTGGCCGACTTCGGAGAGAAGATTTTTGGGTTTGAAGCCGGGGCAACGCTATCAATGGTGCTTGGGTGAAGGTGGTTGCGATTACAACGCATACCTGCGCGACGAGAGTATTCGCCAAAGAAAACACTATACGAACAGCACCACAACGACCATTGAAGTTTAACCACTTGGTAGGCGGAGCAAATATATGCGGATACGAAAGACGGTAGCCACCGACCTTGTGGCAATCGGGCAAATTTACGAAAATGCAAAGGAGTTTAACCTAGCGAGTTCGACTCTCGTTAGGTTACGCGTGCGGCGGGCAATCCTAATCAATGGAACGAGGGCAAGCCAAACGCAGAAACGGCGCGTGAGGATATGGAAAAGGGAGTGGGCTACGTTGTGGAAGAGAACGGCGAAGTCGTTGCTGTGTTCATGTTCTCGACAGAGCCAGACCCTACCTATGCGAAAATCTACGAAGGGGCGTGGCTCTCGGACGAGCCTTACGGCGTCATACACCGCATAGCGGTAGCAAAGCAGGGACAGGGAATTATCGGGTATTGCATCGACGAATGTTTTGCCCGTTGCCATAACCTGCGCATAGACACCCACCGCGACAATTTGCCCATGCAACGGGCGCTAATAAAAAGAGGCTTTATCTACTGCGGTATCATTCATTTAGAGAACGGCGACGAACGGCTTGCTTTTCAAAAAGGCTCTATCACATCACCTGTTTGATTTTTGAACCGCCGTTTTGAAATACTGCGCGATATTGCGTTAAACTGCGCTTTGTTTTGGTTGCGTACAACGGGTACGCGCCCTGCAACAAATGCTCGTTTGCCTTATCTCGCTTGTATTTGAAAACGGCTCGGAAA
>JAFQVL010000080.1 GCA_017408045.1 Clostridia bacterium
CAACCAACAGCAAGAACGAAGACAATCCTTCTGGTAGCTCGTTCTGGAATAGTAACATCGTATATTTCAAGGCGAACGACAACTTTATGTTTGACGTAAAAGCGCCCAAGCTTCGTTTCCAGGTGGTAAGCTCCTCGAACGCAATCGACAAGCTTGCAAGCGGTGAAGTCGACTATATCACGCCTCAATTCACGAAAGCAAACTCTGACCGTTTGAAGTCGATGGAATCGCAGGGCTTTAAGCAGCTCGACTCCTGGCAGCTTGGTTACGGTTATATCGGTATCAACGCAGGTAAGGTAGAAAATATTTGGATTCGCCGTGCGATTATGGCGGCTATGCAGACGGAGCTTGCACTTGACTTCTATGCACCGAATACGTGCACGAAGATTGACTGGCCGATTTCTACCGTAAGCTGGGCATATCCTCGTGAACAAAACGGCACGCCGAAGGCAAGCCCTGTTCCTTGGACGCAGTGGACGAGTGTTGACGCAGCCAAAGCAAAGATTAGAGAATACATGGCAAATGCAGGCGATGACGCGAACTTGAAGTACACGTTCACGATTGCAGGTGCGTCGATTTCCGAACACCCCACGTACGCGGTATTCAAGCAAGCGGCAGAAATCCTCAACGATTTGGGTTGGAACGTAGAAGTAAAGGCAGACTCGCAGGCGCTCACCAAGCTTTCTACGGGTGCATTGCAGGTATGGGCAGCAGCATGGGGTTCGACGATTGACCCCGATATGTATCAGGTTTACCATAAGGATTCGAAGGCGACCTCCGTTTACGCTTGGGGTTACCGTGAAATCAAAACCGACCCTAGCCGTGAAGAATACGATATCATCTACAATCAATTAAGCCCGTTAATTGACGATGCACGTTCGATTATGGACCAAGAATTGAGAAAGCCGATGTACGAAGAGGCAATGGAACTCGTATTGAACTTGGCAATCGAAATGCCTGTATATCAGCGTAAAACGTTGTATGCATACAACAAAAATACACTCAAGGGTCTGAATGACGAAGTAAATCCTTATTCCTCGCCCCTTGAAAAAATCTGGGAAATTGAACTTGTAAAGTAATTACAGAAAAGGTGAAGAGCATACGGAGAAGGGGGGTAGCCCCCACTCCGTAGCTCGATAAAAAATCTTTAATTTGGTGTTAGGATGTTAAAATATATACTGAAAAGATTAGGCGCTTCCATACTGATTTTGTTGGGCGTTTCGTTAATTTTATACACCTTATTGCGTTGTATGCCGACTGACTTTGTTGAGCAGAAAATTCTTGCTTTGACGACGGGCGGTATCGAAGTGCAAGAAGATATGAAAAGAAAATTATACGAAGCCTACGGGTTAGACGGGACGATTATACAAGGTTATTGGAAATGGCTGACCAACATTGCGCGTTTGGATTTCGGGACCAGCTTCATCAATGGACGTGAAGTGCTTTCCGAGCTGTTCAGCGCGGATAGATTGGGCACGTCCTTCCTTGTTGCGGCGATTGCAACCGTATTCGAATTTATGATTGCAATTCCTTTGGGTATTACGGCGGCAACGCATCAATATTCCATTCGCGACTATTTGGTTACCGTACTCGTTTTAATCGGTATATCCCTGCCTTCCTTCTTCTTTGGACAAATGTTGAAGGACATTTTTGCAATCAAGTTGGATTGGTTCCCCGTTTCGGGATTAAAGGACGCAGGCGTTACGTATGCAACCGCAGGCGAAGCGCTTTTGGACTATCTCCGTCATATGTGCTTGCCCGTTATGACCGTCGTTATTTTGAGTATCGGCGGACGTATGAGAATGACGAGAACGAATATGTTGGAAGTGTTAAATTCCGATTATATCCGTACGGCGCGCGCAAAGGGCTTGAAGG
>JAFQVL010000001.1 GCA_017408045.1 Clostridia bacterium
CGTAGCGCATATCCCCGAATACCGGATGGGAAACACCTGCCATCTGCACGCGGATTTGGTGGGTTCTACCCGTATGCAAACGCACCTCTGCCAAAGTGTACTTGCCCTTGTCTTCTATCACTTTGTAATCGAGGCTGGCAAGCTTTGCACCCTCCTCCGTTTCCGTACAGATATATACCATATTGTTGACGGTGTTTTTCTTTAAGTAGTTGGTCAGCGTACCGCGCTGTTCAGGCATCGAGCCGCAAAGCACGGTGAGGTACTTTTTCTCGAATTCGCCGCCGCGCATTCCTTCGGAAAGACGAGATGCCGCCTTGCTGGTCTTTGCGTATACCATCACGCCGCCCGTGGGTCTATCCAGACGGTGTATGAGCCCCACGTAAACGTTGCCTGGCTTGTTATATTTCACCTTGATATAACGCTTAATCATATCGAGCAGGTTGTCGTCCTTGCTCTCATCGCCGCAACAAGCGGTCATCTGCGGTTTCAGCACCACGATGATATGATTGTCCTCGTATAAAATGGGAAAATCCGGGGTAAATTCTTCCGTGTTTTCCATTGTTTCAAGCATTTCCGTCATTGATAAACATTCCTCCTGCTCCACAGGGAAGAGAAATCCCCTCCTCTGTCTTTATGCCCACTTCGTAAGCCTCGGCTCTGCCGGGGAAATCACGCATCGTAAGCGTCAAAATATTCTTCAAAACCATCGGCTGCAAACCCGTCGTATAGCTGTTAATCAGCACGAACAAGGGGTTGTCCGATAAGACTTGCGTGCAAGTCTGCACAAATGAGAAAAGGTCGTTTTCGATTTTCCACATCTCGCCGTTAGGACCTCTGCCATAGGAAGGGGGGTCCATAATAATCGCGTCGTATTTGTTGCCACGGCGGATTTCGCGTTGCACGAATTTGAGGCAATCGTCCACGATATAGCGTATCCCCGTGTGGATACCCGACAGTCTTGCGTTTTCGCCAGCGCGCTCCACCATGCCCTTTGCCGCGTCCACGTGTACGACGGACGCGCCCGCCTTCGCGCACGCCACCGTCGCGCCGCCCGTGTAGGCAAACAGATTTAATACTTTGATAGGACGACCGGCGTTTTTGATAAGCGCGGTCGTCTTCTCCCAGTTCACCGCCTGTTCGGGAAATAAGCCGGTATGCTTAAAGCCCATCGGCTTGATTTTAAAAGCGATATCAAGGTTATCGTAAGCAATATTCCATTCCTCGGGCATCGGCTTTAAGTATTTCCAGCCGCCACCCCCCTTTTCGCTGCGCTTGTAGTAGGCGTTCAGCTTGGGATAGCTGAACAAATCGAACTGCGCCGACCAAATCACCTGCGGGTCGGGACGGAGCAAATAGACGTCCTTCCAACGCTCTAATTTATACCCGTCGCCCGTGGCGATGATGGAATAATCTTTCCAGTTTTCGCTGATTTTCATAAGCGATATACTCCTTTGCCGCAAAAAACGGCACTCTGACCTATCTATTATACAGAAGATTGCGTTCTTTGTAAAGTATTTTAAAGTAATATTAAAAAATTTCAATAGAATTGTATAGTGTTGGGGGAAGAAAAAAGTTTTTATTTTTTTCATTTTTATAGCAAAAAACAGTTGACAAGCGTATATTTTTTTAGTATTATAAATAGGCTCTTTGCGCGAAAGTGCAAAGTGCTATATCGCGGGGTGGAGCAGCTAGGTAGCTCGTCGGGCTCATAACCCGGAGGTCGTGAGGTTCAAATCCCACCTCCGCAACCAAAAGAAAAGGCAGATGCGATGCATCTGCCTTTTCTTTTGGTTGTCGCCTTTTGCGAGTGGGATCTGAACCTCACCGC
>JAFQVL010000011.1 GCA_017408045.1 Clostridia bacterium
AATACCGCCGTCGTACTTAAATACCGTTCTATAAGCCTCGCTTTCCAAGGCAAGCTCGTCCACCTGCGCAAAAAGATTGCCCTGCCCGTTTTCAAAATCAAACAGAGTCGGCATTTCTTCGCCTGCGTCCGTAGAAACTTCCGTCGATTCCACCTGCTCTTCGCCGTCATCTTCCCCTTCCTCATCGGAAAGAAGATTGCCCTTGCGGCGCTTCGCCTCCGCCATCGTGATGCGTTCGTCTATCAAGGTGATTTCTACGCCGCGGTTTAAGAAGGCAAGCTCGTTCAAACGCTCCTCGACCGTATCCAAGTCAAAATCCACCTCGCTAAATACGTTTGCATCCGGCTTAAAGCGAACCAACGTACCCGTGCGGCGGGTGGATATACCCGTATCCTCCAAAGGACCGTCGGGAACACCCGATTCCCACTTTGCCTTGCGCTTATTGTAATGCGCATGGAAGCTCATTTTATAGACGTGCTTTCTATATACCTCGACCGTAAGCCATTCGGAAAGAGCGTTCGTTACCGATGCGCCAACGCCGTGCAAGCCGCCCGAAAATTCGTAGTTGCCTTGCCCAAACTTACCGCCTGCGTGCAGCTTGGTGAATACAAGCTGAACACCCGAAACCTTTTCTTTCGGGTGAATATCCGTGGGAATACCACGTCCGTTGTCCTCTACGGAAGCGCTACCGTCCGCGTGTAAAATAACACACACTTTGGTGGCATGTCCATTTGCCGCTTCGTCAATCGCATTGTCTACAATCTCCCACAAGATATGGTGCAGACCCTTAATACCGGTAGAGCCGATATACATGCCCGGACGCATACGAACGGCATCTAAGCCCTCCAAAACGTCAATGTTTTTCGCGCTGTAATTTTCCGTTCCGCTTTCTGTTTTCTTCTTTTCCGTCGCCATTCTATCCTCATTTTTTAGGAGAGCCATAGAGCAAATGCTCCCCCACAATATACATTCTAATTTTTATTATAACACTTTTTAAGGCTTTTTTCAAACGTTTGAAAGAAAATTTTTTGCCTAAAAGGGGTCTATTCCCTCAAAATTTGCAGAATTTTTGGATAGTCTTTCACCTCATAAGTGGGAATTAGGTCATCCCTGCCTACTTTCCCCCGAGGGTTAAACCATACGCAGTCAATCTTTGCATTTAACGCCGCGCAAATGTCTGCCGTCAGGCTGTCGCCGATCCAAAGCGCACGCTCCTTTTCAAAATCGGGAATACGCTCTAAGACGTAATCGGTGTATTGCTTGGCAGGCTTGTCCGCCCCCGCCTCCCCCGAAATAAAGGTCGCCTTTGCGTATTTCCAAAGATCCGCCGCATCAAAGCGTGCGCGCTGGATACGCAAAGTACCGTTGGTAAGAAAGTACACCCGACCACGCTCGTTTAACTTGGTTAAAAATTCCTTTGCGCCACAAAAATACTTCGGACGCGTCATAATATACTCCTCGTACAGTACATTGATCACGTCGCCGTCCGCATTGTCTATGCCAAGCAACTGCAAAAACCGAGGAAAACGGGTCGCATGCAAGTGTTCTCTCGTAATTTCTTTGCGTTCCAGCATCGCCCAAAGAGAGGCGTTAAAGCGAGTATATTCCTCGGCGTACTCCTCTTTCCATTCCAAAGAACATCTCTCGAACGCCGACTGCACCGCCGCAATCGCCGCCCCGTGAAAATCTAAAATCGTATCGTCCACGTCCACCAAAAAAATGTCGTATCCCATATTATCCCTCGTCTATAATTGCTAAATATTGCAGCGCACGCGTGTACGCGATGTATCGTTCGTTTTCCGTCATACGCGTAGGCACAACCGCTACGGATGAAAACTCCAAACCTTTACTCTCATACACCGTCATCACGTTGATCTTCGTCTTGGAAATCGTCCCCTTTGTCGAAAGGTCGTTATACGCCTTGCGTAAATACTTTTCCTTATCCTCCGCCGAACAGATGATTGCCTTTAAGCCCTTTTTCTCCTTAAAAAACGCGCTGATAGCCCGTGGTTTAATCCTTTCAACAGGCGGTCCGTCGTAGCCAATGGATTGCATATCCACGGACAACTGCGAAGACACAAAATCGACGATTTGGTTGGTGTTGCGGTAGTTTTGATTGAGTGTAAACAGACGGTAGCTCTCAAACGCTTGCAACCAGTCCTTAATTCCTCGATAGCCCGTGATATTTTGCTCCACGTCGCCAAAGAGATTGAACGCCGCAGAGTTGTTAATACTTTGCAACAACCGATATTCCCCCTCGGAAATATCCTGCCCCTCGTCCACGAACACGTAGGAATGCGCGGGGGTCAATCTGCGCCCCAAATAGTGGCAGATTAGACAGACCGCATAAGCATCGGAAGCGTACATATTTTTACTGTTCATTCCGTATTTCAGCTTATATCTCTTTACCGTTTGGCGATAGAAATATCGAACGACGTCCACAAAGCTCTCTCCACCGCCCAAAGCTGAAAAAGACTTTTCGCCAAAGAGATATTGATAAAATTCGCAAAAAGCCGTCGTACAGTCTTCGATTTCACGTACCGCATTTTTAATGCGCTCCGTTTCCTGCAAGAGAGCCTCTCTGCGCTCGATACGGTCTGCATACAGATAGGTTTCCTGATTCCCGACCTTTTGCTTAAAGCGCCGCAAATCGACAATTTCCTTTTGGATTTCCGCCGCAAGATTTTCCAAACCGTCTAACGCTTCTTTCGTAATCTCGTCCGCACGCCTCGAAAGGTAGCTTGCGCTCTTAAAAAAGGAGAGCAGCTGACGATAAAAATATTCGGGCGTCTTCGCCTTTTCGCTCTTTAACGTCCCGTCAAAGAAATCGACTACGTCCAAAACGGCGTTCATCAAGTTTCGATACCGTTTCGTGTAGTACAGTCCGCCCTCTTTTTTCTCCTTGATTTCCCCCAAAACCGTCCTGCGAATACGCAGGGACGCGTTTTTAATTTTGTCGTAGACGGAAATCTGCCGCTTGCAATCGAAAATAATCTGTGCGATAAACGCCTTGCACTCCTCTCCCGTAAATAAGCCGTACAGCCCGTCGTAGACTTTCTCCATCTTCTTTTTCAAGTCCTTGGGGAACTGCGCAGAGTACACGTAGGAAAGGTATCCCTCGTCTTCCTTTTGCGAAAAATCAATCTTCTCGCTTAAATCAATCTTCTCGTTTTTTAAGACCTGCATAAAGTATTGCTGAATGGTCAAAGTGCGTATGCCGTTCAACTCCAACACGGTAGCCAGCTCGTTGATAAAAGCGGTGAACGACTTACTCGGCGTAATAATCAAAACGTCGTGCGCGCGTATGCCGTCGTGGTTATACATCAAGTAGCTGAGCCTATGCAGCATAACCATCGTCTTACCGCTACCTGCGCAACCTTGCAAAATAAAGTTGGTGTCCTCAGGCAAAGTGATGATTTCGTATTGCTTTTCCTGAATGGTACGAATGATGTCCTGAATCGCCGTTTCCTCTTTGCGATTGCGGATAATCTCACGAAGAAAAGGGTCTAAAACGTTATCCTCGTCCCTACCGCCGATTTCCTCCTCCGTTAAGTAATCTTTCAAAGAAAGATATTCGTTTTTATACTCTAAAAACCTGCCGTTTTTCACACGCAGCGCACGGCGCAAAATTGCACGATAAGCATATTCCCCGAACGAGAAAGAAGCGCAGCTTTTTTGATAATATCGCTTGGCTACGGGGGCGCGCCAGTCAACGATTTCCAGCTTGCTATCCCCCTTTTTGCCGATATAATAGCTGTTGTAGCCTTCTTTATCGTCAACGAGGTCCATACGCGCAAAGTACGGCTCTTCAAAATAGGAGCGGTATTCTTCCATTTTTTCCGTTTCCAAGGCGATTTCCGCAGACAGCGTGCGCACCGCAACTACGTCTGCCGCCGACGGGTTTCTGTTCTTTTCTATCTGCGCGATTTTTTCCTGCGCCTCGATGATTTTACGCTTATGCGGACGTATGCGAACAAGGCGCATCATTTGCATGACCGCCTCTACTCGTTCCGTTTCTAAGGTGTTTTGTGCCTCGTCGTCGAGCAAAGCCAAAAACCATTCCTTATCCACGTCTTTATGCGAATTTAGGATTTTTTGCAAATCCTCATACGTGCATTGTTTTCGCATTCGTCGCTCCTCGATTTGTATACCATATAATCATAGCATATTCAAAAGGAAAATGGAATAGTTTTTTGAAAAATTTTCCATAAAAGTTTTTCGATAAAAAATACTCCCCGATTTTCACGGAGAGTATTTTAAAAACGATTACATTTTATCGGGAATACCGATACCCAAAAGCGCAAAGGCGTTTTTCAACGTTTGCAGGGTCGCCGCCGTCAAAGCAAGACGGAACGTCCTTGTCTTTTCTTCCTCAGCAGACAAAATCTTGCAATCAAAATAGAACTTGTTGAACTTCTGCGCTACGTCTACCGCAAAGCGAGCGATATACGAGGGTTCGTATTTTTCCGCAGCGTCCTTCACCGTCTGCGGGAAGTCCGCTAAAGCCTTTACGAGGTCGATTTCCACCGTGGAAAGTTCGGGGATTTCATACTTAGTAGGTACACCGCCCTTTTGCAAGACGGAATTTGCCCTCGCGCAGGTGTACTGCACGTACACGCTGGTTTCCCCCTCAAAGTTCAATACTTTGTCGTACGAGAATACGATGTCTTTAATCTTGCTATTATACAGCGCGCCGAAGATGACCGCGCCAACGCCCACTTTCTTTGCCGCATCCTCTTTGTTTTCAAGGTTGGGGTTCTTTTGGTCGATAATCGTGTACGCCTTTTCGATACATTTTGCGATAACGTCCTCCAAGAATACGACGTTGCCCTTACGGGTGGACATCGTACCCTCTTCCAAGGAAACCATGCCGTACGCAACGTGAACAAGATCCTTTGCCCATTCCTTACCCATCAATTCCAGCACCTTGAAGAATTGCTTGAAATGCAGGTTCTGTTGGTAGGCGACGACGTACAAGCATTTATAAAAATCGTAGTTGTCCTTACGGTACTGCGCAGCCGCCATATCGCGGGTCGCATATAAGGACGTACCGTCCGATTTCAAAATCATGCAAGGGGTCATACCGTATTCTTCCAGGTCAACCACCTGCGCGCCGCGGCTCTCGATTAAGAGCCCCTTTTCTTTCAATTCCGCAACGATAGGCCCCATTTTATCAGAGAAAAAGCTTTCGCCGTTGTAGGAATCAAAATGAATATCCAAAAGTTCGTAAATCTTTTGCACGTCTTTTAAGGTAAGTTCCTTAAACCAATGGAAAAGTTCTAAACACTCCTCGTCCTTTTCCTCGATACGCTTGAAGTATGCGCGCGCCTCGTCCTCGTATTCGGGGTGCTCTTCCGCTTCCCTGTGGAAACGCACGTACAGTTCGTTCAAGGCACGAATACCGCCCTTTTCAATCTCCTCGCGAACACCCCAGCGCTTGTAGGCGGAAATGAGTTTACCAAACTGCGTACCGTAGTCGCCCAAATGGTTGATGCCGATCGCCTTATAGCCCAAAAAGTTCATAATACGGTAGAGCGCACCGCCCAAAACCGTCGTGGAAAGATGCCCGATATGGAAAGGCTTTGCGATGTTGATAGAGGAATAGTCGATACAAACGGCTTTTCCCTCGCCCTCGCCACTCGCGCCGTAGCGTTCACCCTCGGCAAAAATCTTTTCAAGCGTCTGCTGTACCAAGCCGTCCTTATTGATTTTAAAGTTCAAATACCCGTTGACGGCGGAAACCTCCGACACAACGTCATCCGTTGCAAAGCTTGCCTTTAACGCCTCGGCAATCATTACGGGGCTTTTCCTCAGCACCTTTGCGAACTTAAAGCAGGGAAGCGCGTAATCCCCCATCTCCGTATTCGGGGGCAGAGCGATACTTTCGTAAATTTCCTCTACGCTGACGCCCTCAACCTGCAATTTTTCGGCAATATATTTCTTATAATCCATGCTTTCACCTTCGTTTTCTACGAAAATTTCATTTTTTTCCAAATTATATTAACATATTTTTCATTTTTAGGCAAGTTTAATTTGATTATTTTTTGATTTTATATTATAATATACAGGAAATTTTGTGCGAATTCTTATAAAAGGACGTATTGAAAAGATGAAACTTGGTGTCGTAGGGTTGCCCAACGTAGGCAAATCCACTCTGTTTAACGCAATAACCCACGCAGGCGCGGAATGTGCAAACTATCCGTTCTGCACCATTGAGCCGAACGTCGGCGTCGTTGCCGTACCCGATGAGCGTTTGGATAAACTTGCCGCCCTGTATAACTCGAAAAAAATCACCCCTGCCGTCATCGAATTTGTGGACATTGCAGGGCTCGTAAAAGGCGCGTCCAAGGGCGAGGGCTTGGGCAATAAGTTCCTTTCTCATATCCGTGAAGTGGACGCTATCGTACACGTGGTAAGATGCTTTGAAAATTCCAACATCACGCACGTAGAAAACCGCATCGACCCTGTAAACGACATTGAAACCATCAACCTCGAATTGATTATGTCGGATATGGAAGCAGTACAAAACCGTATGAACCGCGTAAAAGTACAAGCGCGCGGCGGTCAGGACAAAAAGGCGGTTGAGGAATACGCATTCTTGGAACGCTTATACGCGTTCTTGGAGAGCGAAAAGCCCGCCAGAAACTTCCCCTTTACCGACGAGGAAACGGAGTTTATGAAAAACTGTTTCCTTCTGACCACGAAACCCACCATCTACGCCGCAAATATCCAAGAGGACGATATGGGCAAGGACGAGGACGAAATCGAACTGGTTGGTAAAGTCAAAGAATTTGCCGCAAAGGAAGGCAGCGAAGTGCTTGTCATCTGCGCGAAGACGGAAGAAGAACTTTCGCAAATGGACGCAGAAGATAAAGCGGTGTTTATGGAAGAATTCGGCTTAGGCGAAAGCGGTCTTGATAGATTGATTAAAAAATCGTATGCCCTGCTCGGCTTGATTTCCTATCTCACCGCTGGTGAAAAGGAAACGAGAGCATGGACGATTACCCGTGGCACGAAAGCGCCGCAGGCGGCAGGAAAAATCCACACCGACTTTGAGAAAGGCTTTATCCGCGCCGACGTTGTAAACTGGGAAGTCCTCGTAAGCCTTGGCTCGATTGCAGCTGCAAAGGAAAAAGGCAAGGTTCGCTCCGAAGGCAAAGAATATATCATGCAAGACGGCGACGTCGTTGAATACTACTTCAACGTTTCTAAGAGCAATAAATAAAGGAGAACATTATGATTTTAGTTCGTATTTTGGTCGGTATTCTTTCCATTCCCCTCATTATCATAGCCTTCGTGCTGCAATTATTCCTTAAACTTGTCGTAATGCTGGGCGGCAAACTTGTAATCGCTATTTCAAGCCTTATCTTTTTGGGCGGTCTTATCTTCCTCGGCATCGACCTCTTTGGCGGCGGCAGCGAAAGCACGGGTCTTCCCCTCCCGATGATTATCGTCGGGCTTGTCGGCTATTCCCTGCCTTATATCGCTATCTATGTCATCGCCTTTTTACAGACCTTTATCTCTAAGGTAAAAAGTTATGTCTTCGGCAGATAAGTTTCATCTAAGCAACAACCCCCACAAGCCAACCGCTTGTGGGGGTTTTCTATTTTTCGATTATAATAACTTGTTTTCCGTCAAATAGCTTTCAAGCAACTGCGCGGCGTGATAGACAAGCTCTGCGCACGGACGTTTTTTGTAATACTCGGCAGAGCGCGCCTCCGCCTCTCCCCCTACCTCAACCTTGAGGTTATTGCCCGACAAGAGGTCTGCGCAGATTAAACTACCGTTTTCCGCCGCAAAGCGCGCACAAAGTTCCTGCACCGCCTGATAGGTCGCTTTTTTGTTTTCCGCATCCGGCTCAGGCTTTGCCATGAGCATACCGCACGCCACCGCCATACCGCTGACAGCGCCACAGGTCAAACGCAATCTGCCCAAACCACCCCCTAAGGGTAAGGTCATCCTCGACACCGTATCAGCATCCACCCCTGCGACGTCGGCAAACGCCAAAGCCACCGCTTGCGAGCAGGCGTATCCCTGCTTGAAATATTCTCTTGCTTGTTCCGCCCTCGTCATAAAATCCGCCTCTCTGATTTTTCCTTATTTTAACACAGTTTTTTATAAAACGCAAGAACTTTTTTACATTTTCCCGTTTAAGCGATTGCAAAAAGGAGAAATATTTGGTAAAATGTGCATAGATACTTAACCAAAACAATATAATCCGAACCAGCCCAAAATCCGTCTTTTGAACGCTTTTATGGCTTGTCGTCATCATAATACTTTGGTATAATATCTTCCTTCGCACCAAAAATCATTTCAAAATCCGAACTTTTGGGTGCGGAGCAATTTTATAGCGAGAAAATTTTTGTTCTTCTACAAGGCGAAAGCCGCAGGTAAACCCGACGGTTTATCAAGGGTTTCAACGAAGTAGCAGGCAAAATTTACCGCTAAAAATCTTGGTTCGGATTATATTGTTTTGGTTAAAAAGGAGTTGATAACGATGATCGGTGCAGTCATTGCAATGCAGAGCGAAGCAGATATTTTATTAGAGGAAATGCAGGTTCAACGGTCGCTGACCGTCAGCGGCAAACACGTTTACGTAGGAAAAGCATTCGGCAGGGATATTGCCCTTTGCATTTGCGGTGTCGGCAAGGTAAATGCCGCTCTTGGTACGCAGCTGCTCGTCAGCAAGTTTGGCGTAGAAAAGTTGCTCAACTTCGGCGTTGCCGGTGGATTGAACGCAGGAACGGAGCTTTGCAACGTGTATCAGATTACAGCCGCCGTACAGTTTGACTTTGACCTGACCGAGTTAAACGGCACGAAGATGGGGACTTTGGACGAATACACGGAAAATTATCTTTCGACCAACCTTTTCAGGGCGGATTTTCCCAAAAAACGCCTCGGCACGGCAGACCGCTTTAACGACAGCAAAGCAGATTATGCCCTTCTCACCGAAGAATTAAAGGCAGACATACGGGATATGGAAGGCGCGGCAGTCGTACAAGCCGCCTACTGTGCAGAGCTGCCCGTATACCTCGTCAAAGCCATTTCCGACGTGGCAGGCAGCGGCAGCACCGCAGAGCAATATTTTGCAAATAAATCGCGCGCCTTGCAAAACCTGAAGGCCGCACTCCCCACTTTCTTTGAAGAATTATAATACGGCAGGTTTGTATGATTGATTTAGGCACTTGGAACGAACGGCTTGCGCCCTTATTTGCGGATGAACGATATAAAAAAATACGGCAATTCCTCATTGAGGAATACCGCAACCATACCGTCTATCCTGATATGTACGATTTATACAACTGTTTTCGGTTTACCCCCTTTGAAAAGGTGAAGGTCGTACTTTTGGGGCAAGACCCCTATCACGGCGAGGGGCAGGCGCACGGACTGTGCTTTTCGGTGCAGGACGGCGTACCAAACCCACCCTCGCTGGAAAATATCTTCAAGGAGCTGCAATCGGATATCGGCTGCCCCCGCCCGACAAATGGCAACTTAACCAAGTGGGCAAACGAGGGCGTGCTCTTAATGAACACCTCTTTGTCCGTTCGGGCACATCAAGCAAATTCCCATTCTAAATGCGGCTGGGCGTGGTTTACCGACAGCGTTATCAAACTCATATCCGACCAAAAAGAAAACGTCGTGTTTATCCTTTGGGGCGGCAACGCACGTAGCAAAAAGCCGTTGATAGACGGCAAAAAGCATTGTATCATCGAAAGCGTACACCCTTCGCCCCTTTCCGCTTACAACGGATTTTTCGGAAGTAAACCTTTTTCCAAGACAAACGCCTATTTGCAAAGCAAAGGCATCTCCCCTATCGACTGGGATTTAACGAAATAAAAAGCAAAACGGCTGTCAGCACGGACAGCCGTTTTTTATTATAGCAATTTCACCTCTAAACCCACCACGCCGTACTGCGCTATCTCTTCCTTGGGGTAATACTTTTCCATATCGTTAGGGCTGGCAATTTCGTCCGATAAATACCCTAAACGCATTTTATCAAACGCGGCGTAAAGCCCCTCAAACGTTGGATATTCATGCCGAGCAATTACAACCACGGATAACCGCTCGTTTGTTTGAGCATTTGTGAATTCAATTTTGTCTTGAACTCGCACCTGCCTACGCTTTTCGTCGTTTAAACGCATCTCAACGTCCTTTTTCCCGCTCTTTATTAAAGCAAAAGGCACAGGGTTTAATTTCATGGAATGTATCATTTTTCCTCTTCCGTTTCTTCGTGTAATGAGAATCTGCGAATACACATACTGCTCTGCCCACAATACGGGCATTTTAAATAACGGCGAGTCGCCGTATGCAGCCCCGCAAGATACGCGCCCATTTTCGGCATAAACCGCTTGCCGCAGTTCGCACATTCAAACGCTCCGCTGTGCACTTCCAAAACAACAGCGACCGTCAGCCCTGCCGCTATCGTAAGCACCGCAATCACAATCAGCACGATTCTTTGCCAAACCTCTAGATCGAAATAACCAGCAATCATAATCAGCGTAATTCCCGCTAAAAACGCAGGAATAAATGCAATAATCCCCAGCCAAAGGCTGCGCTTTGCATGCTCCTTCTCGTTGATGAGTTTCATTAAATTATCCTCCGCATTCTTTTTGTATTCAGAGGATTGCAAGCGTTTTCCCGTCAAAAGCTCGTTTACGCTGATTTTTAAAATCTCACAAAGAGGCAACATCAACGATATCTCGGGAAGTCCGTTGCCGCACTCCCATTTGGATACCGTCTTGTCGCTAATCATCAGCTTTTCCGCCAATTCACGCTGGGTTAACCCCTGCTCTTTGCGCATTTCAGCAATAAATTTCCCTGTTTTTTGTTGTTCCATTTGCAACCTCCGTGCTTACATACTATACGAAAAAACGCAGAATTTGCACCCACAAACAGTAGATTTTTCTTCTAACACTATCTACTATGCGTAGAATTGCATTAAAGGAGCTTAGCAAGTATCTTCTTTAACGCGTATTTACAATGCTCGTAGGTCAAGCCGCCTTGGAAATAGGCGGTGTACGGCTCTTTAACGGGGGCGTCGGCGGAAAGTTCAATGGACGCACCCTCGACAAAGCACCCTGCCGCCATAATCACCTTGCTGTCATAACCCGGCATATCCCAAGGCTCTAAATGCACAAAGCTGTCCACGGGCGACGCCTCTTGTACCGACTGGATAAAGTCGCAAAGTTGTTTTGCCGTATCAAAGCGAATGGCGCGCGTGATGTCCGCAGGGGTTTTGTCCAGCTTTGGAAAGTTCTCGTAGCCGAGGGTTTCCATACATTTCCCGATGACAAGGCTGCCCTTGATTGCCTGGTTGACGGTGTGCGGCGCAAGGAACAATCCCTGGTAAAACAGCCGCCAGCCATAGGCGTAAGAGCCAACCTCGTTTCCGATGGACGGTGCGGTCAGCCTGCGGCCGATGAGGTCAATATAGCTTTCCTTGCCCACAATATAGCCACCCGTAGGCGCAAGTCCGCCACCGGGGTTTTTGATGAGCGAACCCACCGCTACGTCTGCACCGACGTCGCAGGGCTCTTGCATTTCCA
>JAFQVL010000012.1 GCA_017408045.1 Clostridia bacterium
ACCAAGGACGCGCTCTACCAACTGAGCCATAGCAGCAGATTGATTACTATGCTATTATAGTGAAATTCTGTCAGAAAGTCAAGCCGAATACAGGCATTTTTTTAAATTTTTTTAAGAAAAATCCCGAAATCTTCATTTCAAAAGATTTCGGGACTGTTTTTCTTACTTCGCGTATTCCACACTTCTGAACTCGCGGATTACGTTGACTTTAATCTGACCAGGATATTCAAGCTCCGTTTCAATCTTCTTCGCAATATCCTTCGCCAGGAACAACGCCTGTGCATCGTCCACTTGGTCGGGCTTAACCATGACACGGATTTCTCTACCTGCTTGAATTGCATAGCTCTTTTCTACGCCGTGGAAGCCAGATGCAATCGCCTCTAATCTTTCCAAACGCTTCACGTAGTTCGAGCCCGTTTCTCTTCTCGCGCCCGGTCTTGCGCCCGAAATCGCGTCCGCCGCTTGAATGAGCACCGCCTCAATCGTCTTGGGCTCTACGTCGCCATGGTGCGCCATAATCGCATTGACGATGTTTGCGTTTTCCTTGTACTTCTTCGCAAGATCCGCACCGATTTGAATGTGCGTACCCTCTTGCTCCTGGTCTACCGCCTTGCCGATGTCGTGCAACAAGCCCGCACGCTTTGCAAAGGTGACATCCAAGCCAAGCTCTGCAGCCATCTGTCCTGCAAGCATAGCCACTTCCATCGAATGTTTGTAAACGTTCTGACCATAACTCGTTCTGAACTTCAAACGACCGATGAGCTTAATCAGTTCAGGATGCAACCCGAAGATGCCTGCTTCGAACACAGCCGCTTCGCCAGCCTCTTTGATCTGCTGGTCGATTTCTCTGCTCACCTTGTCCACCGTTTCTTCGATTCTTGCAGGGTGAATACGTCCGTCAGCAATCAGCTTTTCGAGCGACAGTCGCGCAATTTCACGTCTTACGGGGTCAAAACCCGACAAGATTACCACTTCGGGGGTGTCGTCGATAATCAATTCAATACCCGTTGCGTTTTCGAGGGCACGAATGTTTCTACCCTCTCTACCGATGATACGAGCCTTCATATCGTCGTTGGGAAGGGGCACGACGGAAACGGTAAGTTCCGATGCCTGGTCCGCTGCACATTTTTGAATCGCCAAAGAAATGATTTTCTTTGCGTTCATATCCGCCTCGTCCTTCGCCTGCTGTTCAAGATTCCGTACCTGAATGGCAACCTCATGACGAGTATCGTCCAAGATTTCATCCATCAAAATCTTTTTCGCTTCCTCTTGCGTCAGCTGTGCAACCTTTTCAAGTTCCTGCACCATCAGCTCGTGCTGGGAGTTCAGTTTCGCCTGCAACAGTTTAACCTCTTCCTCTTGCGAAGCAAGGTTCTGCTTTTGCGCCTCGATAGCCTCCAGCTTTTTGTCCAAAGAATCCTCTTTCTGGGTAAGACGCTGTTCCAGCTTTTGCAATTCTGCACGCTTTTCCTTTGTTTCTCTGTCCAGATTGTTTCTTAATTCTAATTCCTGTTCCTTTGCTTTTAAAACCGCCTCTTTATAAGCGCGCTTGCTTTCCTCTTCGCCTTGGGAAACAATCCTTTTTGCTTCCTTTTGCGCTTCGGAAATCAGCTTTTCCGATTGTTCCTTTGCAGAACCAACCTCTTTTTCCGTTCTCTTCTTATAACCGAGTACCCAGAAAATTGCGCCAAATACTGCAACAAGTAAACATACGACACCGATAATACTGCCTATCCAAATCGGCGTTGCATCTGCCAGAAACAGGACGCCCGAATTAACATAGTTCATAAGTAGCCTCCTGTATGAAATTAAGATTGATAAATTTATAATCCAAGAATTTTATTGAAAATTCACCTATTATGCTTTTATCTGATACTATTGTACAATATATTCACGCAAAAGTCAATGATTTGAAAGGAAATAGTTTCCTGAAAAAATAAAAACCGCGGCAGAAAATTGTCTGCAACGGTTATTATCCTCTTAATTTTTCTGTGCCAAAGCGTCCACTTCCGCCAACCAAATTGCCGCGGATGCATCCGACGGCATACGCCAGTCTGTCCTCGGAGAAAGGGATAATACCCCCACCTTTACCCCGTCGGGCGAGCAGGAGCGTTTGAACTGTTGGCTGAAAAACCGCTTGTAAAAGTTCCGCAGCCATTTGAGCAAAGTCGCATCGTCGTACTTGTCTGCAAACGTCTTCTTCGCCAAAGCAAACACCGAGGAAGGCGAACAGCCGCAACGAATGATATGATACAAGTAAAAATCATGCAGCTCGTACGGACCAACCAAATCCTCCGTCTTTTGCGCAATCTTGCCCTGCGCATCGGGGGGTAATAATTCCGGGGAAATATCCGTGCCTGCAATCGAAAACAGCACTTTGGAGAGCGCCTCCTCCGATTTCCCCGCCACGTAAGCCACTAAGTGTTTGACGAGCGTCTTCGGGATCGAACAATTCAGCGAATAGTTCGAGATATGGTCGCCGCTGTACGTACACCAGCCGAGGGCAAGTTCGCTCAAATCCCCCGTGCCGATAACAAGACCGCCCGTTTGGTTGGCTACGTCCATTAAAATGAGCGTGCGCATACGCGCCTGCGCGTTCTCGTACGTAATATCCGCAACGGCAGGGTCGTGCCCGATGTCTTTAAAATGCTGTAAAACGCTCTCTTTGATCGAGATTTCACGCAAGGTTGCGCCCGTCAACTCAATCAATTTTAAGGCGTTCTGATAGGTCTTTCCCGTCGTACCAAAGCCGGGCATTGTGATGGCGATAATATCCTTCCTGTCCTTTTTCATAAGGTCGAAAGCCCGCACCACCGCAAGCAAGGCAAGCGTGGAATCCAGCCCACCGGAAATACCGATCACCGCTGTTTTCGCCCCTATATGCGTCATACGGGTAGCCAGAGCGTGCGCCTGTATCGAAAGCACCGTTTCGCAGGTTTCTTCGTTTTCCTCTTCCGTAGGAATAAACGGCATCGGGGATTGATTACACAAAGAGCAATCGTCCGCGTCTACAATCTCCGATTGAGGTAAATCCTCACGATTGACACGCTCGCAAAATAAGCGCTCAACGTCCACTTCCGCGATTGCCACGCCCGTACCAAACGGCTTTGATTCGGACAAAATCTCGCCGCATTGCGCAACGATATTATGCCCCGAAAAAACCTCGTCCGTCGTCGATTCCGTAGCGCAAGGATTTGCGCATACGCACACGCAAACATGCTTTGCCGTGTACGCTTGCATCTTCGTGCGGCGATACTTGGCTCTGCCCACAATTTCGCTGGAAGCAGAAAGGTTGACAACCATCGTTGCCTCGGACGCACGGTCGTCTTCCCCGATTACAACGCAGATTTTCACTTTCTCGTCGCTCCCCACGGTAAAGAGGCGGTTTGCGCCAAAAACAGCGTTTTCGCCTTTCCATAAGGGCACAAGAACACCTGAGCCGCCGTCCATAGCAGGAGTAAAATAGCGTGTTTCGTACGATTCGCCGCGCAGAGTTTTCTTGGGTACAACGCCTAAAACTTTTCCGTCGCAAATTACCGCTGCGCAGTCGTATAGTTTTCCCTCGCACGCGATGGGCAAGCCCACGAACACGAGCATCGAACTCCCCTTCGTGAATTCCGTCAGCGTGCGCAAGCCGTCCAGACAACGCTCCATCAAGAAGGGCTGAAAAAACAAATCTCCGCAAGTATAGCCGCAGAGGCAGAGCTCTGGGAACACCAGCACCTCCACCTGCTGCTTTGCCATCTTGACAATCTCTTCTTGAATGGCTTTTACGTTATATTCCACGTCTGCGACTTTCAGCTTAGGACTGACCGCCGCAACCTTTACAAGTCCGTGTTTCATACCATCACCGTTGCCCGCTTGGGGCTATCATTATTCTTCGTCCGAAACCAACTCGTCCGTTCCGCCCTTTGCAGCCGCACGGATTTTTTCTTCCATTTCCTTCATGAGTTCGGGGTTGTCCTTTAAGAATAACCGCATTTTCTCCTTGCCCTGTGCAACCTTTTCACCGTTGTAGGAGAACCAAGCGCCACTCTTGCCGATGATACCAA
The DNA here is from genome assembly GCA_017408045.1 of Clostridia bacterium. Lineage (GTDB taxonomy): Bacteria > Bacillota > Clostridia > Christensenellales > Borkfalkiaceae > Scatosoma. The sequence goes on from JAFQVL010000012.1 coordinate 4,053, forward strand.
ACTGCACGCCAAGGTCAATGATACACCCTTCCTGCGAAATACCTTCGCCAAAGACGATGTCAAATTCCGCCTGCTTGAAGGGAGGCGCAAGTTTGTTCTTTACGATTTTTGCCTTCGTGCGGTTGCCAACAGCGCCGTCTGCGTCTTTGAGCGTATCCGTTCTGCGAATATCCAAACGCATACTTGCGTAGAATTTCAGCGCCTTACCGCCCGTGGTCGTTTCGGGGTTGCCGAACATAACGCCCACTTTTTCACGCAACTGGTTGATGAAGATTACGCAAGTATTCGACTTGTTGACGATACCCGTCAGTTTTCTAAGCGCCTGCGACATCAATCTTGCCTGCAAGCCTACGTGCGAATCCCCCATATCCCCCTCGATTTCCGCCTTTGGCGTGAGCGCCGCTACGGAGTCGATAACGATAATATCCACCGCAGAGCTTCTAACGAGCGCATCGCAAATATCGAGAGCCTGTTCGCCCGTGTCCGGTTGGGAAACGTACAAATCGTCTAATTTTACCCCTAACTTCTTCGCATATACGGGGTCAAGAGCGTGCTCTGCGTCGATAAACGCCGCTACGCCGCCCATCTTCTGCGCCTCCGCAATCGCGTGCAGCGCAACCGTCGTTTTACCGGAAGATTCAGGACCGTAAATTTCGATGATTCTTCCACGGGGCAAGCCGCCGATACCAAGCGCAATATCCAGCGAAAGACAGCCCGTAGGAATTACGTCGATTTCCGTGCTGCCTGCTTCGTCGCCAAGGCGCATAATCGAGCCCTTGCCGTACTGCTTTTCAATCTGCAACAGCACCGCGTCCAAAACCTTCATCTTGTCGTTGTTCTTTTCAATAGCCATATTTATATCTCCTATAATATTTTACAAGTTTTTCAAATGCTTACACGCCAAAAACAACGCGTAGCGAATTGCCGTTTGGGTAATCGTTTCTCGATCCCCCTCTAAACGGTATGGATAGACGTAAACGTTTTGCTCCACACCCACGGCGATATAGCACGTACCGATGGGCAAGCCCGAACCGTCGTCCTTTGGCCCTGCCAAGCCCGTCGTTGCAATCGAAACATCACAGTTTCCCTGCTGCAATAACCCTGCCGCCATTTCGTACGCCGTCTGTTCGCTGACCGCACCTTGCGAACGCAGGGTAAATTCGGACACCCCTAATCGTTGCATTTTCGAAAAATCTGCATAGGTATTCAAGCCCTCGATATACACCTCGCTTGCGCCTGAAACCGAAACGATTTTTGCCGCGATGCCACCGCCCGTAAACGATACCGCAACGCACAGCCGCTTACGCCTCAATTTTAGCAAGTCTACCAACTGCTTTTCCAAGGTCGTTTCTTCCAAAGCGTATAAATTATCCGCAAGCTGCTCTGCGAAATACCGCACCAAATCATCCGTCAGCATTCTCGGCGTGCGCTCGTCGTAAAAGACCCGAATGACGTCCTCGCCAAAGGCGTGCTCTCTGCGAATATTCGCCCTGCCGTCTGCGTACTGTTCCGCCTTTTTGACGAGTTGTAAAATCTTTTGCTCATCCGCGCCTACCGCGCGAAAAACCAAGCTGCCGACCCTGCGACCGTGCTTTTTTTCAAGATATGGGAAACACACCTCTTGCAGATACGCGCTTTCCTGTGTCGGCAATAAAAACAGCGTTTTTTCGCCTATTTCGAGCATTCCTGCGCCGCCAACCGAGCCACGCATAAATTTGCCGCCAAGCGCCCTTTGCAAGCCTTCCGCAACCACCTCAGCCGCATAGCCGCAAAGCACCACGAACACGTTGTCCGCCCATTCCAAGCAAGCCTTTACGCCAAGATAAACCCCCTCGTTATCCTTGCGAAATATTCGGGTTTCCGTCAAGTCGTAGCCTGCCGCCTCTATCTCTTTAATCATCGGAAGGTTGCCGCCGTGAAACAGCTCCGCGCTATTCGTTATAACAATACCTGCGCTTTTCATCTTAGTCTGCGTCTTTCAAAACCTGCGCGTTATTGACGACGTAGGCAATCCCCGACCATACCGTAAGCACGGTTGCCACCGCAAACGCCGCCACGGCAATCCAAAGGAGAATCGTTCCCGCCTGCCATGCGGTAAACGCACCGCCAATGAGGAAGGCAACGATACTCAAATCTTGAAAAACCGTCTTGATTTTTCCCAACTTGTCCGCCGCCATGACTACGCCCGAAGTCGCCGCAATTTGACGAAAAGCGGAGATGATCAGCTCTCTTGCCATAATCACGCAGATACACACCGTCGTTGCGACGTAAATCAACTCCGTATAAGCACCGAATACGCCGAACAACTCCTCTTTCGCCGCCAAAAGCAGCAGCATTGCCGTCGACACGAGCACTTTGTCCGCAATCGGGTCTAAAAATTTGCCGAGGTTGGTCACCAAGCCGCGAGAACGGGCAATATGTCCATCCAACGCATCCGTCGCCGCTGCCAAAGCGAAAATACCTGCGGCAATCAAAAAACGCCACGCGCCAAGCGGCGTGATGAAAAACACCGCTACAAAAATAGGAATCATGAAGATTCGCACTAGCGTGATTCTATTTGGTAAGTTCCATTTCATTTGCATAATCCTCCGTATAACCATACAAGTCGTATTCGTCCGCGCTTTCGATATACACCTCGTAGCGCTTTCCCTGCATCGCATCCATTGAACGGAAGTACACCTTGCCGTCAATGTCAGGCGCGTTGAAATACGCTCTGCCGACAAAGCAACTCTTTTGGTAATCAATGCCGTCGCAGAGCACCTCAATCTTCTGCCCTACGAGCTCGGCAAGCAAGCCGCGCGAAATCGCGCGCTGGGTTTCATACAAAGCCCTGACACGCCTTTGCTTTGTGGCGTGGTGCACCTGCGGTTTTAAGCGGTACGCGCCCGTGTCAGGCTCTCTCGAATAAGCGAAGAAACCGCAATTTAAGAGCTTTGCCTCCCGCAAAAAGTCCTGCATCGCCAAAAATTCCTCTTCCGTTTCCGTGGGGAAACCTGAGATAAACGTAGAACGAATGGCAATTCCCGGGATACGCTGCCGCAAGCGTGCAAACAGCGCCAAATATTCCTCGCGCTTGCCCTTGCGGTTCATCAGTTTTAACACGCGGTTTTCCGAATGTTGCAAAGGAATATCCATGTATTTCAAAATTTTATCGTTCGTACGGATTTCCTCTATCAGCTCTTCCGTAATTACGTCGGGATAGCAATACAGCAAGCGGATTTTTTCGATATTGTCCAGCGCGGAAAGCCGTTGCAGCAATTCTACAAAACAATTCTTGCCGTATAAATCCTCGCCGTAGCGCGTGGTGTCCTGCGCGACGACAATCAACTCGGAAAGCTCCCCAAGCTCCTTTGCCTCTTCCACCAACTTTTCCATTGGATAGGAACGGTATTTCCCACGAATTTTCGGAATTAAACAGTAAGTACAATGGTTGTAGCACCCGTCTGCAATCTTTAAATAAGCAAAATGCGGCTCGGTGGTCTGCACGCGCTCTACGCGGAAAACCTCCTCCCCTTTGCCGACAAAGTTCTGCCGCCGACCGCTTGCGTAAGAACGCTCTAACGCCTCAAACAGCTTTTCATAGTCGGTAATCCCCAAAAAGACGTCCGCCTCCGTGAGAGGAGCAAACAGCTCCCCTACGAATTTCTGCGGCAGACAGCCGGTGATTACGATTTTTTCCAAATTTTGGCGCTTGTATTCGGAAAATTCTAAAACCGTTTCGATCGCCTCTTCCCTCGCCGATTGCAAAAATCCGCAGGTGTTGACGATTAAAATCTGCGCCTCGGACGGGTCGTCCGTCAAACGGCAACCACGCCCCTGCAACATCGCCAACAGCTTTTCCGTATCCACACGGTTTTTATCGCACCCAAGCGAAATTACGCCAAAAATTTTTTCCGTAAGCATATCTTTCCTTATCTCAAGGACGCCCTTTGCGCCCTCGTCTTACCACTCACCGTACAGCTCGATAAACTTCTCGCGAGTGATCAGCACTCGCCTTGCTTTCGCGCCCTCGTAGGGAGAAATGTATTCCATCGTTTCCATCCATTCGATGATTTTGCCCGCCTTGTTAAAGCCGATTGAGCACTTTCTCTGCAACATGGAAATGGACGCCGTCTGCGTTTGAATAACGAGCTTTAACGCCTCTAAATAAACCGGTTCAACTTCGTCGTACGACATCTCTCCACCTTCACCGCCGCCGCTACTGCGCACGTTGTTGATGAAACTGGTTGCCGCATCGTCGAAGAAGGCTTCGTTGTTCTCCTTGATAAAGTTGACGATTCTTTGCGAATCGGTCGAGGAGATGAACGGGCTCTGTACACGCACGGGCGTATTGATACCCGAAGCGGTATACACCATATCCCCCTTTCCAAGCAGCTTTTGCGCGCCCGACTGGTCGAGGATAACACGGGAGTCTACGTCCGTGGCTACCGTGAAGGCGATACGGGTGGGCAGGTTGCTCTTGATAACGCCCGTGATGACGTCTATCGAAGGACGCTGCGTCGCCAAAATCAAATGGATACCTGCCGCACGCGCCTTTGCGTAAGGCTCTGGATTTTATCTTCCATATCCTTTTTCGCATTCAGCATCAGGTCGGCGAGCTCGTCTACGATGATGACGATTTTCGGCAACTTTTCTTCACCGGGTTCAAGGTTTGCGTTGTATTCGTCGATATTCACGACGTACGTGCCCGACAAACTCTTCTTCTGAATTAAGGTGTACCTACGTTCCATTTCGCCGATTGCCCACGAAAGGGTCTGCACCGCCTTTTTGCAGTCGCTGATGATTTCGTTTACCATCAAATGCGGCAGACCGTTATACAGGACGAATTCCGTCTTTTTCGGGTCAATCAATATGAGCCGCAACTCATCAGGGGAGTATTTCGTAATCAAGCTGATAATCAAGCAACCTAAGAACACCGATTTACCCGACCCAGAAGAGCCTGCAACGAGCAGGTGCGTCATCTTACATATGTCGCCGTATACCTTACGGTTGGCAATATCCTTACCCATAGCGAACACGAGAGAAGTCGGTTTCGCCTTGGTATAAGCGTCGTCAATGAACATACAGCCAAGTTCTACCGTTTGTCTGTTGCGGTTGGGTACTTCGATACTTACCGCGCCGTCCTCAACGTTGGGATAGACGTTTACGCCCTCTCGGCAAAGCCCCATTGCAATCTCTTGCTCTAAGGAAACGACCTTTCTGGGGGATACGCCACGAGGCAGAACAACGTTATATCTCGTCACGGTAGGTCCAAACGTCACAGAGGCAATCGTACCGCCGGAAACGTTGTAATCTTCCAACGTTTCAATAATTCTTCTCTTGATGTCTTCGACCTCTACGGCATCGGAATCGGGAAGATTGTCGCTGCAGTTGAAATAATGCAGAGGTACGCGAACGTACGGTTTGCGAATTCTCGGTTTTGGAGGAGCAGCCTCTTGCGGCTTCGCGTTCGTTTCTGCAGCTCCCTGCAAAGACGCCCCACCCCGTTGCGAGGGAACGTGGGGAAGCGAAGGTTCTTCCTTTCGCTCTGCCGATCCCCTTTCCGAAACCGCAGGCTCTGTTGCAGGCGCTTGCGCAGGCGTTGCATCATAGCGCGACGAACGCGACTGCGCCGTAGCATCTTCGTCATAGCGTGAGGAACGCGACTGTGCCGTAGCATCTTCGTCATAGCCGCGCAAAGCGTACGGGTCTTCCTCTCTTGTAGAGCGACCGTCCGTTGCAGGCTGTATCGGCTCTTCCTCAAAAATCGAAGAACGGTCGGCAGCCACTTCTTCCGCAGGCACGCCGTCGGGGCGGTTGCCACTCTGCCCGAAAATACGGGGGTTCTGCGGCGAGAAAAGCGACATATATTCGTGCCTCTTATCGTTGCCACCACCCTCCAAGGGCGGCTGCTGCGAGGTTTGCGAAGAAGGCTCTACCGTTTCCGCGCGAGGAGTTTCCACAGCCGCGCGAGGGGTTTCCACAGCGCCTCTGCGCGTTTCCTCCGCCGCCGGGTACGAATCGGAATATCCGCGCCTGCTACCACCGTATTCTGGCAACGAGCCGTAATTCGTTCTACCCTCGTCCACTTGTAAAGGGGACGTATCTTCACGAGGATATGCGTCAGAACGCGTTCGATCCTCCCCCGTCCACGGCTGCGTGGGTTCAGAAGGAATATTCAGTTCATAGGGATTTCCGCCCCTGCCGCCAAGCCTGTCGTTCGTCGGCTCTCCCACCACCTTTTGCGGGCGGACGGGAGAAGAATCCTGCAACGATTGCTGATATTGTTCGGAATAGGATGCGGAAACGGGAGGCACGTCCATGGCAGAAGCACGGCGATGCACGCTGGCGTTCCCGTCAAAAATCAGGTTGTCTTGATAATTTTGCTTGGGCGAGCCGCTAAACAAAATCCGACGGCTTTCCTCGGGGGAAAGCGGTTGACCGGGGCGCTGCATCGCTGCCGCCGCCCCAAAGGGAGAATAGCTCGTCCCAAAAGGAGGTTGCTGGGTAGGCTGCTGCGCGGTCGGGGTCGGCTGCGGCTGCGCGGTTGTCGCAGGGCTCGCGGGCACGCCGTTTGTGGGAGCAGCACTCGTCCCATTTGCGGAAGGATAGCCCCCTGCGGCTTGCGTAGAAGTAGGATAACCGCCCTGCACAGGCTGCCCCTGCTGGGGTTGCGAAGAGGGTTGTCCGTTTGGATTCGGAAGGGTAAAGCCCGGGCGCTGGCGCACCGTGTACGGCATAAAGGGCGTATAGCCGCCCATCGTCTGCGGCGCAACTCCACCCTGCGTATATCCGGGCATAGACTGCACAGCAGGCTGTTCAACGGGCTGTTGACCGTTGGGAGCGTACTGTTGACCGTTCGGCGCATACTGCTGTCCGTTAGGCGCATACTGTTGACCGTTGGGGGCATACTGCTGTCCGTTGGGGGCATACTGTTGACCGTTCGGCGCATACTGCTGCCCATTCGGCGCATACTGCTGTCCGTTGGGGGCATACTGTTGACCGTTCGACTGGGGAGCAGGCTGTTCGGAAGAAGGCTCACTCTCTCTTTGCGGAGCGTTGTCCGAAGCCTTTTTGAGGCTCTTTGCAATCACTTTCACCGTTAAATACGCACTTAAAACAGTCAAGGCAGATAAAATCACCAACGCGCCGACCTCTGTCGTTAAAACGACGAGCAGCAAGACGACCAATGCGCCAAACCAACCTGCAACCGTCGTTGCAGGGAATTCGTCCCCTGCGTTGAAGCAGGCGGAAAGGTATCCTTCCTGCGGCAAATCCCAAACGTAGCAGGTCTGTATCGTATGTATGACGAGCGCAAGCAATACCGAAGTAATGATAACGTGAGTGAGAGCTTTGCGTTTTTTGAAGAGTTTTTTCCCGATAAAGCCCATGACACAGTTGTAAATGGCAATCGCCGTCAAGGGGTACGCCAAATAACCGAATGCGCCCAACAAGAGAGCATGAATATATGCGCCGGGTTCCATAAACACGGCGCTGCCTGTCAGCAATATCGTAAAAGCAAGAATGGAAAACATCGCAAAAACAGCGCAAACGCTCTCTCTCGTTACGACAGAGTTCGTACGCTCCGGCTTTTTTCTCTTCGGCTTTTTATTTGAATCTTTCTGCGTATCCTGTTCCGATTGTTGGTTGGATTCCGGCGCAGGCTGCTCGCCTGTCGGCTGTTCGGGGATAGGAAGATTTCTTTCGTCCTTTTCTTCCAAAACCACACCTCCTGAAATGTCCTCTAACTTGTACTTTAAGCAAATGTAGCGTTTACTTTAACTTATATTTAAGTTATTATATCACTTTTTTTCAAAATTATCAATAGTATAACGCAAAAAAAACGGCAGAAATCGCGAAAATTTTTCACTTTTTCGCTATCTGCCGTCTATCCGTTCCTTTTTGATCCCCACCGCCGATTATCGCGGCTGACTGATTAAATATTTCACAAGATAATAGATATCCCCTGCGCCTAAAAACAGGATGAAATCCCCCTCTGTCGCCGTCCTATCCAGCCAAGCGCGCAACGCCGACAGGCTGTCTGCGTACAGACAACTGCCTACCCGCTCGGCAAGCGTTTTTCCGTCCCCTGCCGCATCGTATTCTTCCCTCGCAGGAAAGGTTTTGTAGATAAGTAGATTCTCCACCCCCCGCAAAACCTCAATAAAATCGTCAAGCAGGTTCTTCGTCCGAGAATAGGTATGCGGCTGGAAAACAACGTACAACTTACCCTTTTTCATCCGCAACGCCGTCTGCACCGCTGAAAATATTTCCTTGGGATGATGGGCGTAGTCGCAAACCACCTCAGCGCCCTTGTATACGCCCATTTGCTCAAAGCGGCGCTTGACGCCCGAAAAGGTTTCCAGCCCTCGCTTGATTTCCTCGACGGAAAAGCCGTAGCACCTCGCAGCCGCAAAAGCCGCCAGAGCGTTGTAAACGTTGTGCCTGCCTGCCACACGCAAGCGGATTTTACACACGTCCACGCCGTATTCTCGCACCGTGAAAGAGTAGCGCTCCTTTTCCCGTCGCAGGTTGAGCGCACGGTAGTTCGCACCCTTTTCATAGATGGAAAAACTGACTGCGTTTCGTGCCTGCGACGCCACCTCGTCGTCCAAACACACAACCGAGGTCTTTGCACCGTGGCAATATCCTAAAAAGGTTTCTTTAAGCTCCTCTATTCCGTTGTAGCATTCCAAGTGATCCTTATCAACGTTTAACAAAATTGCCGTTTCTGTGGGGATCTTTAATAAATTTTTCTTATACTCACACGCCTCGGTGATGCAATAGTCGTTGCCCGTATAGTGGAAGTTGCCAAACCGCAAGTCCTCGCCGCCGATGTGGGCGCAAAACGCCGCGCCAGCCGCAGAAAAAATATGCGCGCACATTGCCGTACACGTCGTCTTTCCGTGGCTACCGGCAACGGATAACACGTGGGAAAAGCCGCCACAAACCTCACGCAGCAGTTCCGCGCGAGAGTATATTGTCTTCCCCATTTCATACGCTGCAACAAGTTCGCTGTTTCTTCTAGAAACAGCATCTGTATAGACAATGACGTCAGCCGCTTTTAAATGCCTGCCAACGCTCTCTTGTCCGACGGTGATCTCGACCCCCATCGCCCTAAGCGCCCGAACTTGCTCGCCCCCGACAAGATCGCTGCCTGCGACAAAATTGCCTCTCTGCAATAGATAGCGCGCCAACGCCGACATAGAAATCCCACCTATGCCGATAAAATAGTATTTTTTTCTTGCTGCTACACCCATTCCTTCCATACAGTATGTATATGAGCCATAAGATATGATTATAACAAAACCCCGTCGCCTTTTTTGCGACGGGGTGAAAAATATTTCGTGATTATTTGTCTTCTTTCTTCGTTTGACGAACAAACAAGTCCAAGAATTTACGGGGACGTTTTTTCTCTTTCGTTTCCACTACTTCCTTTTCGGAAATCGGGTCGCCCGGCTCGAAGGGAGTCGGCTCTTTCGGCTTTTCCTCTGCCGCTACCTCCGCCGCAACGGTCGCAGGGTCGACCCCCACGCCGTAAGGCTGACCGTAAGGTGCTTGCGCCCCGGGGGCAGGAGCATATCCCTGCGTATATCCGTAAGGCGCGCCGTACGCCGCATTGTAAGGCTGTCCGTAAGTAGGCTGCGAACCATACGCGCCATGCGCATACGCTTCCGCCGCCATTTTCTCGCCGTAAGTACGGTCGATTTTATCCGACAAAGTGAACGCCCTCTGCGCCGCAGATGCAGGATCGTCATTCGCCGCCGCAGGCTGACCGCCTGAAAATCCGGTGGCAATGATAACGACTTCGACTTCGTCCGACATTTTTTCGTCGATGCACGCACCGAAAATCACGTTTGCCGAATAGTCGATGACCCCCTTGACCAAATCCGCCGCAAGACAAACCTCGTCTAAGGACAAGTCCTTGCCGCCGACCACGTTCAAAATAACCGAATTCGCGCCTTCAATCGTCGTGTTCAACAAGGGGCTGCAAACCGCGCAACGCACAGCGTCGGAAATACGCTTCTCGCCCTTTGCTACGCCGATACCCATATGCGCCACTCCGCGCCCCTTCAAGGTGGTGCGTACGTCTGCAAAATCCAGATTGATAAGCGCAGGGCTGACAATCAATTCCGCAATGCCGCGGATACCTTGACGAAGTACCTCGTCCGCAACTTTCAAAGCCTCTTCAAAGGACGTGCCCTTGGGAACGACCTCACGAATTTTGTCGTTGGGAATGGTGATGATGGAGTCCACGCATTTTCTCAACTCCTCGATACCCGCCAAAGCGTTGTCCATTCTACGCTTTGCCTCGAACGCAAACGGCAGAGTGACCACCGCTACCGTCAAAATTTTCATCTCTTTTGCAAGCCGCGCAATCACGGGTGCTGCGCCCGTACCCGTGCCGCCGCCCATACCTGCGGTAATAAATAACAAATCGGTATCCTTTAAGGCGTTTTGAATTTCCGCTTTGTTTTCTTCAGCAGCCTCTTTGCCGACGTTAGGGTCTGCACCTGCGCCCAAGCCCTTCGTCAACTGTACGCCGATTTGGATACGCTTGCTCGCCTTAGAGCGCGCCAACGCTTGGTTATCCGTGTTTACTACGATATATTCCGCGCAGCGAAGCCCCGATTCTATCAAGCGGTCCACCGCGTTATTGCCTGCGCCGCCGACACCGATTACTTTGATTTTCGCCACGCCCGAAAGATTGTTGTTCGTCTGCGCCGCAAACGGGGAAGGCGAATATTGTGTTTCGCGCTGCTCCTCTCCGTAGTAGCCATAAGCTTCGTTTTCGTTAAAGTTCATCATCTTCTTTTGCCTCCAAAAAGTCTATAAGGGGATTTCTTTTGTTGATTGCCGATCGCCATTGATAAGAGCGCCAAGCGCGAAGATTGCGACGGTCGATCGTTATACGCAAGGTCGGGGGAGAGAATTTTTACGGAGCGATCTAACCGCCTCGACATGTGGTCGGCTATCCCCATGATCGCACCCACGCCCTCACCCGTGATCCACAGGGTGTTATTCGGCATCACTACGTCTTTATCCTTGTAGCGTTCGTCTAAGAAACGGTTTACGTGGTCGCACAGTTGGTCAACCCCGTATTCGATTACGTCGTTGATTTGCGCAACGGGAATAGAAACGCCCTCGTCGTTCGTCCAAGGCTGCTCCTTGTGATCATCCCCTACCGCAATATTCGCGCAAGCAAGGATACTTTCCGCAACGTCGGGCTCGACCCCAAATCGCTTGGTTAAGTAAAAAATGATTTCCGCAACGCCGCCCGTAAACGATTTTTCGTGCACCGTGCCGTTGCCGTAAACGACTGAAACGGTAGCGGTTAAGTAGCCTACGTCCAAGAGGACTGCATAGCCCGCGCGCTCCTTATTCGGCAGCAGATACACCGCTTCCGCAAGCATCGTAGGCAAAAAGACGATTTCCGTAAAGCCAAAGGCTTTTAACGCTCTTTCCACCGCCGCGCAATAATTTTCATCCGCAAAATAATAGCACAGCCCACCGCGTAAGGACGTCGACGGTGTACCGTACAATTCCTCCTCGGAATAATAGTTATTCGTGTTGCCGATGGCAAAGTACATCGCAGAGTGGTGAATGTGCCTACCCTCTTCCGCCAGCACGTTTAAACCGCAATCGTACAGCGTTTCGATGTCCGCGGCAGATACCTTATGCCGCTTGGAGAAGGGCAAGTTCTGCCCCACCGTCCGCAACCGAAGGAAGGGCGACGGCGTACCCACGTAAATTTTTTGCAGCTTGCCTTTGTAGGTTTTCAGCACCGGATCAACCGCCGCGCGCACCGCTTCCTCAAAAGCCACTTCGTCTAAAAAGCCCTGCGCCGAATACCCCTCGTACTCCTCCGTATGCTCGCCGCATACGACCAAGGAAGAATTAAAGCCCTTCGTCCCGATTAGAAAAGTCAGTTCAAACGAGCGTACGTCCAGCAAGGCAACTCTTTCGTTTCTCATCCTTTGTCTTTCCGCCTTTCCCCACGCTTTTCGCGTAGAAAGTATTATTAATGTTATTGTATAACATTTCCCTATTTTTGTCAATAGCGAAAACGCAATTTTTTCACGATTCATAAGAAAAAACACGCCGAAGCGTGTTTTTTAATCAATCTAAAAGGTTGGGTTGGTATTTGACGAGAACCTCTGTGCCGTCCAACGATTCCGTCACGTGCAAAAAGCCGGTCAG
>JAFQVL010000013.1 GCA_017408045.1 Clostridia bacterium
ACAAGAAGCTCAAGGAATTGAAGAAGAAAAAGAACGTAGAATTCTTGGAAGTATACGAAAACAACGAGGAACTTCGTCGTGTTATCGACATGGGCTTAAAGCTCGAAGGTATGCCGAAGAACGCGTCCGAGCACGCGGCGGGCGTCGTTATCTGTAATAAGGTACTTGCGGATAACGTTCCGCTTGCAAGAAACGGCGAGGATATCGTAACGCAGTTCGATATGAAGGAAGTAGAGGCGGTAGGGATGCTAAAGATGGACTTCCTTGCGCTTACGACCTTGACGGACATTGAAAACACTCTCAGTTATATCCGTGAGGGGCTGGGAATTGAAATTGATTTTAATAAAATCGGCGTGGACGTCCCCGAGGCGTATCAGCTGATTGCGTCGGGGGACACCGACGCTGTGTTCCAGCTTGAACAAGGTGGGATGAAAAAGTTTATGAAGGACTTGCAGCCGAACTGTTTGGAAGACTTGATTGCAGGTATTTCGCTCTATCGTCCCGGCCCGATGGATTTCATTCCCAAGTATATCGAAAACAAGCACAATCCTGAAAAAATCGTCTACGATACCCCGTATTTAGAGCCGATTTTGAAGAATTCCTACGGCGTTATTATCTACCAAGAGCAGGTAATGCAGATATTCCAACAGCTTGCAGGTTATTCGCTTGGACAAGCCGACCTTGTGCGCCGCGCGATGTCTAAGAAGAAAAAGAAAGAGCTGATGGAACAAAAGGACAAATTTATCTACGGTTCGCCCAAGGATAACATTACTGGCTGCGCCGCACTTGGAATTCCTGCGGACGTTGCTGCGAAAATTTTTGCGGATATGGAAAGCTTTGCTTCGTATGCGTTCAACAAATCGCATGCGGCGGCGTATGCTGTGGTGGCGTACCGCACGGCGTATTTGAAGCATTTTTACCCCAAGGAATTCTTGGCAGGCGTACTCAACGACCGCATTGACAAAATTGAGGAAATTTCCAAGTACGTTATGTATATGAAGGAGAAGAATATTGACGTTCTTCCTCCCGATATCAACCGTTCGAGAGATATTTTCTGGGTAGAGGGCAATGGTATTCGTATCGGGCTTGGAGCTCTGCGCGGCGTTGGACAGGAGGCGATTGCCGCCGTTATTAAAGAGAGAGAGGAAAACGGCTTATTCCAAGATTTTTCCGATTTCGTACATCGCTGTACCAAGTACGTCAATAAGCGTATTGTAGAGAGTTTGATTTATGCAGGCGCATTCGATTGCTTTGGCTACAATCGGGCGCAGGTTGCTCACGTCTACGAGGACGTGATGGCGCGCGTCAGCGGTATGGAAAAGCAAAAGGCAGGGGCGCAAATGTCCTTCTTCGGCTCGATGATTGCGGAACAAAAAATTGACGTAGTATTCCCGAATATTCCCGAATTTGAAACGATGGAAAAACTCTCGAAGGAAAAATCCGTGCTTGGCGTTTACGTCAGCGGACACCCGTTTGAAAAATTCCTGCCGTACTTTAAGGAATGTTCGTTCAACTGCTCTATGCTCAACGACTATACGGAAGATGAGGAAACGGGCGATAGGACGTATGCGGACATTCGCGACGAGCAGCCTGCTACCATGGGCGGTATGATTTCGGCGTTCAAAAAGCTGCAAACTCGTTCGGGACAGTTTATGGCGTTTATCACCGTCGAGGATATGTACGGCTCGGTGGAATGCGTATGTTTCCCGAAGGTCTACGACAAGATTAAAGACTTTATGGAGGCGGACCGCGTGGTTTCGCTTTCGGGCAAAATCAGCATCAACGACGACAAAGCGCCCTCGATTATCGTGGACAGGATGACGGAATTTACTTTGGATAACCCCGTTGTGTACACGGCAGAGCGTTCTTCGCCGTCCGCACCTAGGGGGGGGGCGGACGCTGCTCGCGCCAAGCAGCCTGCGCCGCAAAGACGCGCAGAGCCCACTTCTTCGCCGGAAAAGCCGCAAAAGCCTGTGAGGCTTTGGCTCAACGTTTCGGGGCTGGAACAGGCGGATGAAGAAGAGTTAATGGACGCTTTTAAGTATTACCCTGGGGATACGGAAGTGGTGTTCGTACGCGATGGAAAGAAGTTGCTTTGCTCTGAGCGCATCAATCCGAATAAGGCGTTAATGGCGGAATTGGCGCTGTTTTTGCCCGAAAATTGCATAAAATTGGCTTAAAAATAAAAAATGGAAGTAAAAGACTTGCATTTTTTGTAGAATACGTATATAATACGTTAGGCAGTTGCAAAAGAAGACAATTAAAAAATATAGAACGGAAGACAGAGGATAATTATGAAACGTATTGGTTTGTTGACGAGTGGGGGCGACGCTCCTGGCATGAACGCGGCGATTCGCGCGGTGGTTCGTACGGCAATCTATTATGGTATGGAAGTGTACGGTATCGAGCGCGGTTATGCGGGCTTGATGAATGAAGAGCTGTATAAAATGGAAATGCGCAGCGTTTCCAACATCGTACAATGCGGCGGCACGAAACTTCGTACCGCAAGATGCTTGGAGATGCTGACGAAAGAGGGACAGCAGCGCGCTGCGGATACCATCAAAAAGTACGGTATCGAGGGCTTGGTAGTCATCGGTGGCGACGGCTCTTTCCGCGGGGCGAAAGTCCTGTCGGAGGAATACGGAATTCCTACCATCGGTATTCCGGGTACGATTGACAACGACCTCGAATACACCGACTACACGCTTGGTTTTGATACGGCGGTAAATACCTGTTTGGATATCATCAACAAGTTGCGCGATACGATGACCTCGCATGAGCGTATTTGCGTCGTGGAGGTTATGGGTAGGCATTGTGGCGATATTGCTTTGTATAGTGGTATTGCATCCGGCGCAGAAATTATCGTCGTGCCTGAAATTCGCTTTGACCTTGATGAAATCGTGGCAAAAATCAATAAGTCGCGCTCCAACGGTAAGCACTCGAATATCATCGTAGTAGCGGAAGGGGTTACCAGCGCGGATCAGTTCGCAAAGAACTTGCAGGCGATTACGCCCTATTCCGTCCGTCCTACCTGCATCGGACACGTACAGCGTGGTGGCTCGCCTTCCATGGCGGACAGAATGCTTGCCGCGCAGTTCGGCAATAAGGCTGTGCGCCTCTTGAAAGAGGGGAAGGGCAACCGAGTGGTCGGTATCCGTGATAACAAGATTATTGATATGGATATCATCGAGGCTGTATCCATGAAAAAGACCTTCAATTACGAGCTGTATGAAACGCTGCAAATGATTTCTATGTAAACAAAAAAAACCGCCGTCGGGCGGTTTTTTTCTGTCAATTTTCCTCTCCTTTTTGCATATAATACAATATCGTGGCGATAAGCCGTTCGGCGGAAAAGCCTCGTTTATCGCTTAAAATCGTCGGAATTGACGTAAACGAATACGAAAGAAAATCGGTCGGGCGCTTTGCAACGTGCGTTGCGAAAGCGCTGTCCTGACTGTGGCGACCAAAATCGTTAAGCTAAACAGATGGCGTAAAAGTAGGTAAAGCGTGAAAAAAACGGAAAAATTGATTGCCTCTATCGTAGCGATTGCTTTGGGGGTTTTGCTGATTGTATTAAAGGGAACGACCGTGCAGGTAATAACCTCTATTTTTGCGGTTTTATTACTCGTATTAGGGGTTATGGACTTCGTATCAAGGGAAGGGCAAATCGGCGCGCTGAAATGCGTAGCGGGGATTTTCATCTTAGCGTTCAGCTGGCTAATCCTCTCCACCGTTTTGTACGCCGTTGCCGCAATCCTGCTGGTGGCATCCGTTTGGTGGGTCTACGAGCTGTGGAGAACGAGCTGTGTCCGTTCGTTTAGCTATCACGCTTTACTCATGTATGCCCGTCCGTTGATTTTGGCTCTTATAGGCATATTTCTTCTATTTCACCACGGGGATGAAAGGGAGTGGGTGTTTATTTTTGCGGGTATTTTTACCATATTAGAGGGCGCGTTGTTGTTTGCGGCCGCTATAAAAACCATCGAATAAACTTGTGCGCCTCTTTAGTGGGCGCTTTTTTTTGCTGTATTTTTGCATTTTATCGAATAATGATAAAAATTTATCGATTTAAAGGATAAAAAATCCGGTAGGGGCTTATCATGTTCTTGTGAATTTGCAAAAAGTATGATATAATAAGCTCGTATGGTTAGAGGGATATGCCGTTTTTGGGTAAAAAGCTCTCATTCTAACATCGAGATCGATAATAAAAAATGGAGAAACATTATGAATAACAAGGTAACAATCATTGGTGCAGGTTCGGTAGGCGCGACGGTAGCGTACACGTTGGTGACACAAGGTTCGGTTTCGGAAATCGTCTTAATTGACGTGAACGAGGCGAAGGCTCGCAGCGAAGCGATGGATATTATGCAGGCGACCCCTTATCTTCACCCAGTAAAGATTTACGCAGGCACGTATGAAGATGCGGCTGGGTCGGATATCGTCATCATTACCTCTGGCATAGGCAGAAAGCCCGGTCAGTCCCGTATTGATCTTACGCAAACGAACGTGAATATTTTGAAGTCGATTGCGCCGCAAATTGTAAAGGCTGCGCCTGACGCCTTGTATTTATTCGTTGCGAATCCCGTGGATATTCTTACCTACGTATTTTGCAAGCTTACGGGCGTTCCTCGCAGCCGCGTCATCGGTACGGGCTGTACGCTGGACAGCATTCGTCTTAGAACGAAGCTTTCGGAATTGTATTCCGTCAACCAAAAGCAGGTGCACGCTTACGTACTGGGCGAACACGGCGACAGCTCGTTCGTGGCTTGGTCGGCGGCGGACATTTCCGGTATTCCTCTTGACGAATACAACGAGGCGATTACGAAGGAAGGTTCTTTGCAAGTAGTTCCTTACAGCCGCGAAGAGGTAGAAACCTACGTAAAGAAGTCGGGCGGTCAGATTATTGCAGGCAAGGGTGCAACCTTCTACGGGATTGCAGCCAGCGTTGCGCAGATCGTCAACAGCATTTATTCCAGCGCGCACACGATTTTGCCTGTATCCACCGTGTTGGAAGGCGAATATGGGATTTCGGACGTTGCGTTGTCCACCCTTTGCGCAATCAGCAACAAGGGAATTGTGGCGACCTTGACGCCGAAACTTTCCGAGGACGAGCTTGCAAAAATGCGCCACAGCGCAGACGTTTTGAAAGGCGTTATTGCAGAAATTGAAATATAAGGCTCTATCACATCACCTGGTTGATTTTTGACGGAAAAATAGTTGCGAAATTCGGCGTGTTTTGTTCGGTTACAGACCGCTGAGGGTATGCGCCCTTACAAAGCACTTGTCTTTCTTATATTTTTTTCGTCAATCCAACAAAAAATGTTTGTTGTAAATCAACCATTCTCTGTGATATAGCCAAATCTAAAAAAGAGGATATAAATATGGAATATCGTATTGAAAAAGACACGATGGGGGAGATGAAAGTCCCTGCGGACAGATATTGGGCGGCGCAGACGCAGAGAAGCCGTGAAAACTTCCCGATCGGCGACGAGATTATGCCGCGCGAGATCACGCACGCGTTTGGTATTTTAAAGAAAGCAGCGGCGCTTGCCAACCACAAGCTTGGCAAAATTTCCGATGAAAAGCTGTCGGCGATTTGCGCAGCTTGCGACGAGGTGATTTCGGGCGAACTGAACTCCCATTTCCCGTTGGTCGTATGGCAGACGGGTAGCGGTACGCAGTCGAATATGAATGCCAACGAAGTTATCGCAAATCGCGGCAACGAAATCGCAGGCGCAAAACTGTTGCACCCCAACGACGACATTAACAAGAGCCAAAGCTCCAACGACACCTTCCCTACGGCAATGCATATCGCAGCGGTGATTGCAATCGAGGACAAGTTGTTCCCTTCCATGGGTACCCTGATTGCAACCTTGAAACGTTTGGAAGCGGAGAACGAAGGGATTGTCAAGAGCGGTAGAACGCACTTGCAGGACGCAGTTCCCATCGCGTTCTCGCAGGAAATCAGCGGCTGGAGAAATATGATAGAAAAGACCAAGGCGCAGTTGCAGCTTGCGCTTTGTGGTTTAAAGGAACTCGCACTCGGCGGCACGGCGGTTGGTACGGGTCTGAACGCGCCCAAGGGCTTTGCGGAAGAAGTAGCGGCGCAGGTAAGCGTGCTGACGGGCAAGACCTTTATCACGGCGGAGAACAAATACCACGCTTTGACGTCAAAGGACGAACTCGTGTTTGCGCACGGCGCATTGAAGGCGCTTGCGTGCAACTTGATGAAGATTGCCAACGACGTTCGTTGGCTTGCCAGCGGTCCTCGCGACGGTCTTGGTGAAATCTTCATTCCTGAAAACGAGCCCGGTTCTTCGATTATGCCCGGCAAGGTCAACCCCACGCAATGCGAATCTATGACGATGGTTGCCGTACAGGTTATGGCAAACGACGTTGCAGTAGGCGTTGGTGCGTCGCAGGGCAACTTTGAACTCAACGTATTTATGCCCGTTATCATTTACAACTTCTTGCAGTCGGTACGCTTGCTGGCAGACGGCATCGCGTCTTTCGAAAAGAACTGTATCACGGGTATCAAGGCAAACAAGGAAAAGATGCATCATAATCTTTACAACTCCTTGATGCTGGTAACCGCGCTCAATCCTTATATCGGTTATGAGAATGCGGCGAAGACGGCGAAGAAGGCGTACAAGGAGAACATTTCCTTGAAGGAAGCGTGCGTTGCGCTCGGTTTCTTGACGGCGGAAAAGTTTGACGAAGTCTTCCGTCCCGAAGAAATGGCTTATCCACAGAAATAAGCGGATAAATGGAAAAGGTATATCGGTATGAAAATCAGTTATTATCCCGGATGTACGCTTAGAACGAAAGCGAAAGAGTTGGATATTACCGCTCGCAAATGCGCTGAAGCTCTGGGCGTAGAGATGGAGGAAATTGAAAATTGGCAATGCTGCGGTGCGGTATATCCCATGGGCACGGACGAGATTGCTACCAAGCTCTCGGCGGTGCGCGCGTTGGATTATGCGAAGCATAACGGCGGCAAATTGCTCACCCTTTGTTCGGCTTGTCATAACGTAATCAAGCGTACGAACGAGGACATGAGGGCGAAAGGGGATATTTGCTTTAGGGCAAACAACTATTTGAAACTGGACGAACCCT
>JAFQVL010000014.1 GCA_017408045.1 Clostridia bacterium
ATGAATAAAAAAATGTTTTTAGGTAGCGTCGTTAGCTTTGCGGCAGCCTTTATGTGCGTAGCGTGTATGGGGGTTGTTTTGCTGGATTTGGGTGTTTTGAATATGACGGAATCGTCGTTGCAAGGCTCTGACGGGTTGGGAATGGCAATTATATTTTCCTTGGCGGTGTCCATTCAATATCCCGTCATGGTAGTGGCGTTGCTGTTGCAGGTTCTGGTTGGAATTTTATTGCTGCTACATAGTATTCGTGGCGGCACGGTACATATCGCATGGATCGTTTTGAATATGATAGGTTGCGTGCTGGCGGCTGCCGCAGGCGGCTTCTTCGCTGTTTGCTATTTCGATATCGGCATCGTTCTTTGGGGTAGCTTGACGTTGTGCGCGGCGGCGTTGTCTTTCTTTTCGGGACTCGTGGCAATCTTTACGAACAGAGAAGATTAATCAAAGAGAATAGGAAGGGCTTGCGTGTGGCAAGTCCTTTCTTTTCTATCAATCGAAAATGAAAAACCTTTCGCAAAACGTTTGACAAAAATCTGTAAAATAGATATAATGTTAGATAATTAGGAAAAGCTGAGAACAAGTTGGCGTTTTTCATATATTCGTCCTTCAGAGATCGCGTCCGTAGGCTGCAAGGCGCGAGGCGAAGAAAAATTGCCGTTTCGCTTGGGAGCTGCGACGGGGAAAGAAGAGTAGTCGTCGCCGTGATTCGCGCGTGAAAGCGAGTAATGAGGCAGGGCGTAAGCCTTGCGAATACAGGTGGTACAGCGATGATGGTCGCCCTGTGTGCATTGTGCACGCAGGGCGACTTTTGCCTATAAAATACAGCGCAATACTTCGTCGAACTTGCGTTTTCCCTCGCTCATTTACTTCTGTAAATATCCCGTCGGAAAATCCTCGTTCTTCTTGTCTTGCTTGTATTTTATAACGGCAATACTTACATTCTATCAAAAACAAACTTCGGAGGAAGAAAGAATATGCAGGAAAAAATCAATGCGTTGCGCGCCGAGATTTTGGCGGCAATGGAAGGCACGGAGAGTGGTAGAGCGCTCTACGAATTGAAAGTCAAATTCCAACAGGAATTAAAGACGGTGATGGCAGGGATGAAGGACTTGCCCAAGGAAGAAAAGCCCGTCTTCGGTAAAATCGTCAACGAGTTTAAACAGAGTATGGAGGCGGCTTTCGAGGCGCGCGCCGCAGTCGTAAAAGAAAAGGAAATGCAGCAAAAATACGCCGCAGAGCGTATTGATATTTCCATGCCCGGTAAAAAATACCGCGCAGGGGCTTTGCACCCGATTACGCTTGTCAAAAACGAATTGATAGACATCTTTGCAGGTATGGGCTTTAAGGTGTTTGAAGGGCCTGAAATCGAAACGGACTATTATAACTTCACGGCTTTGAATACCCCGAAAGATCACCCTGCAAGGGATATGCAGGACACCTTCTATCTTGCAGAGAACCTGCTGCTGAGAACGCAGACTTCGGCGGGGCAAATCCGTGTCATGGAAAAGGAGCAGCCCCCCATTAAAATCCTTTCTCCGGGTAGGGTATTCCGCTCGGACGACGACGCGACCCATTCCCCGATGTTCCACCAAATGGAAGGGTTGGTAGTCGATAAGGGCATCACCCTTTGCGATTTGCAGGGTATGCTGGGCGAGTTTGCAAGAAAAATGTTCACTTCGTCCACGAAGGTAAGATTGCGCCCGTCCTACTTCCCGTTCACAGAACCGAGCGTAGAGGTAGACCTCTCTTGCTCGGAGTGCGGCGGCAAGGGTTGTCGCCTTTGCAAAGGCACGGGTTGGATTGAAGTGCTTGGCGCAGGCATGGTAAACCCCGTAGTTTTGGAAAACTGTGGCATTGACAGCACAAAGTACACAGGCTATGCGTTTGGCCTTGGCGTGGAACGCATTGCAATGATCAAGTACGGCATCCCCGACATCCGTCTTTTCTACGAAAACGACGTGAGATTTTTGAAGCAATTTGGTAAATAGGAGGAAAACAAAATGAAACTACCTCTTTCTTGGTTGAAAGACTACGTTGATATCACCGAAAGCATCGACGTTCTTTGCAAAAAAATGGTGGACATCGGTTTGGAAATTGAAGAACTGGTGTACCTTGGAGAAAACGTTACCAACGTCAAAGTTTGCCAAATTGTTGAAATTGCTCAGCACCCCAATGCAGAACGTTTGCTTTGTTGCAAGGTTGACATTGGCGAACAAATCATCCCAATTGTCACAAATGATCATCACGTTCAAGTTGGCGACAAAGTGCCCGTTGCTTTGCACGGCGCAACGCTTGCCAACGGATTGCAAATCAAAAAGGGCAAAATGCGTGGCGAAGAATCTTGGGGCATGTTTTGTGGACCGGAAGAACTTGGCGTAACAAAAGATATGTACCCAAATGCCGACGTGGATGGAGTTCTTGTGCTTTTGCCAACTGCAGTTGTTGGCGAAGATATTCGCAAGGAAGTTGGCATTGACGACTACATTTTGGACGTAGGCATCACAGCAAATCGTCAAGACTGCAACAGCGTTTTGGGGCTTGCAAGGGAAGTTGCCG
>JAFQVL010000015.1 GCA_017408045.1 Clostridia bacterium
GGTTGTTAATACTACGTATAATACGACAAATGTTAAGCTTAGCTATCAAATAGCTGCATAAAAAATAAACATAAAAGCCCCTCGTTTTTTGGGTAAGACGAGGGGCTTTTTATATGCAGCAACGAGGAGTGTGAGGCATGGCGGAAGGGATTTGAATATTTCCGCAACGCAAGGCGTGCCTTGCGTTTCACGTTTTGCCGTGCAAAACAATGCACGCCGTAGGCAATTCACGATTTGCAAAGCAAATCATTTTATTCCTTGAAATGGATTTGTTTGGGCTCGGAATAGGTTTTTTTGCGTCGGGTCTTTTTTTCGACGAGGTAGTAGACGGGCTCGGGCGGTTTTGGCGGCGCGCTGCGTGGCGGCGGCTCGTTCGGCTTTTTCTTAAACAGGCAAAAAATCGCCCGTACCAAATGCACGATACCAAAGCAGAAGGCGAAAAATATGAACAACCAAAGAATCCCTAAAAATACTTTCATGCCCGAAGTATACCTCGCTTTTGGACGGAGAAAAATAGGGGGAAAGGAAAAAGAAAAGGGGCTTTTGTCGAAAGGCATATTTGTGCGTGGGTTTGCCAAAACATAATTGTACGTAGCCGAGCATACCATAACGGTATGAGAATAGAGAAAAAAACGATTTTTGCGGCGATTGCCGTGTGGGTGGGATTTTGTCTTGCGGTGGGGGCGTGCATACGGGCTTTGACCGCCCCGGTAGCGGTCAGCGTGCAGGCGGCGAAGCTCTCCGTCGTCATTGACGCAGGGCACGGCGGCGTGGACGGCGGCGTGGTGGGCGTTGCCACCAAGCGCAAGGAGAGCGACGTCAATCTATCTATCGCCTTTCTTCTGAAAGAAAAGCTTGCGGACGCAGGCTTTTTGG
This sequence comes from Clostridia bacterium, assembly GCA_017408045.1. Lineage (GTDB taxonomy): Bacteria > Bacillota > Clostridia > Christensenellales > Borkfalkiaceae > Scatosoma. Next base: position 877 of record JAFQVL010000015.1, read on the forward strand.
TGGTGATGACGAGGACGACGGAAGGGGGGTTATACGACACGACCGCCCCTGGTTTTAAACGTCGGGATATGCAAAAGCGGAAGGAAATTTGCGAGAGCGCAAACCCGCTCTGCGTGCTTTCCGTGCATCAAAACTTTTATCCGTCTACCGCTTTAAGAGGTGGGCAGGTTTTTTACCGCAAAGACGATGAATGGGCAGGGCGTTTGGCGGGCAATATTCAAGCCGAGATAAACGCGCTATACAAAGGCGAAGGGGTGAAGGCGCGCAAGGAGATGACGGGGGATTATTATATGCTGCGGCTTGCGCCGCCGTCCGTTATCGTGGAATGTGGTTTTCTGTCCAACCCGAAGGACGACGCCCTCTTAAATTCTCCTGCCTTTTGCGAAAAAATCGCGGACAGTATCCTTATGGGATTGTTGGCGACCTTGCAAAACTCCGTATAAACTTTTTTAAAATGCTTGTCAAACGACTTCCATTATGCTATAATGGAACTGTATGCTGGCGAGAAAGCGAGATTTTTAGGTCGGCAACAACGGAGGAATGGACGATGCTGGGGCTGGATAGCGTGGTTTCAGAGGCGGAGGCAAGACAACTCAATCCCGTGGTTCTGGCGTTCGTGGGGGACGCGGTGTATTCGCTGTACGTACGAAAGCGGCTGGCGTTGTCGGGCGGCGGCAGCGCGGCGGATTTTCAACGCGCGGCGGCAAAAATCGTTTCCGCCGAAGGACAGAGCGCGTTTTTGGCGATCGTAGAGCCGCTGTTTACCGAAACGGAAATGGAGATTTACAAGCGGGGCAGAAACGCCAAGAAAGCAACCAAGAGCAAGAACGCCTCGGCGGCGGCGTACAACCGTTCGACGGGGTTCGAGGCGGTGATAGGATATTTGCACTTGACCGGACAAGTATCGAGATTAAACGAGTTGTTTGCGCTGGCAGACGACAGCCTATTCCAAGGGATAAAGGCAGCGTCGGCGTACAAGCCTGTTCGCTGAAAGCAAGGATAAATCAGGTGGCTTTAGGAGAAACAGATGAAAACGGAAGGTAGAAACGCAGTCATTGAACTGCTGAAAACGGGTAAAAACGTTGATAAAATTTTGATGGAAAAATCGGGCGGTTCGCCGCAGGGCTCGCTGGGGATTGTCTTTGCGGAGGCGCGCAAGCGCAATATCCGCGTGCAGTTCGTGGACAAGCGCGTCCTGGAAAAGGAGAGCGAAACGGGCAGACACCAAGGGGTGATTGCTTTTACCACCGATTACGAATATTTTGACTTGGACGACATTATCGAGGGCAAAAAGAGCGAAAAGGGCGGCTTTATCGTCCTTTGCGACGGCATTGAGGACGTGCATAACCTCGGCAGTATTCTCCGTGTAGCGGAGTGCGCCGGTGCGGACGGCGTGGTCATTCCCAAGGCAGGCTGCGCGCCTGTGAACGAGAGCGTGATCCGCATTTCCGCAGGTGCGGCGGAGCATATGAAGGTTGCCCGTGTTGCCAACCTCAATCAGGCGGTGGAAAAACTGCAAAAAAGCGGCTACTGGGTGTACGCCTTAGAGGCGGGCGGCGAGGATATCTACGCCGAGGATTTGCGTGGCAACGTGGCTTTGGTGGTCGGCGGCGAGGACAGCGGTGTCAAGCGCTTGACGAAGGAAAAATGCGATAAGATTTTGTCCCTTCCCTTACAGGGAAGAGTGAACTCTCTCAACGCCTCGGTGGCGCTTGGGATTGCGGCGTACGAGGTAGTACGGAAACGCTTATAAACGATGACGAAAACGGTTGAAAAAGACAACAAAATAGGGCAGCTGTCCGACGAGGAGTTGGTGCTTGCCGCAAGGGCAGATGAGCCGCACGCGATGGAAACGCTGTTGCTGCGCTACGCAGGCATGGTGCGTGGGATTGCGCGTGGGTATTTCCTCTTTGGCGGAGATACCGACGACCTCGTGCAAGAGGGCATGATCGGTTTGTATTCTGCCGTCGGAGGGTATAAACCGGGGGAGATGCGGTTCAAAAGCTTTGCATATCTTTGTATCACGCGGCGTATTCAGGACGCGGTGAAAGCGTCGGGGCGGGAAAAAAATAAGCCTTTGAACAACTATGTTCCCCTGCTGGACGTGGACGTAGCCTTCTCTGCCGTAGACCCCTTGGAGGAGATGATTGACCGCGAAAACGGCGAGGAGTTCTTTCGCCGCATGAACGAGGCACTCTCCGACTTAGAGTTCCGCGTATTGATGCTGTATATGAAGGGCTTGAGCACGGCGGAGATTTGCAAGATTACGAAAAAGAACGAAAAGAGCGTGGACAACGCCCTGCAACGCAGCAAGAAAAAATTGCAGAGCATCGTGCAGGGAAAAAACGGCTGATAGTATTAGGATGACGACAAGCCATAAAAGCGTTTAAAAGACGGCTTTTGGGCTGAGGAAACGAAGGAGAAATTATGGCGCATTTGGCATTATATCGTATGTTCCGTCCGAAGTCTTTGGACGACGTCGTACGGCAGGAGCATATCGTAAAGGTACTCAAAAACCAAATCGAAAGCGGACGGGTGGGGCACGCTTACCTCTTCTGCGGACCGAGAGGAACGGGCAAAACGAGCGTTGCGAAAATTTTTGCGCAGGCAATCAATTGCGAGAGCCCCGTAGACGGTTCGCCCTGTGGAAAATGCGCGGCTTGTCAGGCGCTTTCTCGCCCTGAAAACTTGGATATCAACGAGATTGACGCGGCGTCCAACAACGGCGTGGACGAGATGCGCGATCTGCGTGAAAAGGTACAATATCCCCCCGTTGCTGGCAAGTACAAAGTGTATATCGTCGACGAGGTGCATATGCTGTCGATGCAGGCGTTCAACGCCCTTTTGAAGACGTTGGAAGAGCCGCCTCGTCATGCAGTATTCATTCTGGCAACGACGGAAGCGCATAAGATTCCGCCCACCATTTTGTCCCGCTGTATGCGCTTTGATTTTAAGTTGATACCGCAGGCGGATTTGGAGGCGCGGCTGCGCCACGTCTTTGACGGTATCGGCAAAAAATACGATAGTGAGGCAATTGCGGCAATTGCGCGCGCAGGCGCAGGCAGCGTACGTGATATGCTTTCCATTGCAGACACTTGCGCGGCGTACACCGAGGGCAAGCTGACCTACGCCGACGTGATGGAAGTGCTGGGCGGCGCGGATTTCGACAGCGTTTGCGCTCTTTGCGGACATATCCTGCAAGGGGAAACGGGGGCTGCCTTGGAGATTGCAGAACGCTTCCTTGCCGCAGGTAAGAGCGTCGGTATGCTAACGTCCGACGTCCTGCAATTTTTGAACGAGTGCGCGATTGCGAAATCGTGCAAGGGAGCAAGAGAATTGCTCTCTATGCCCGAGGGCGATTTTCAGGCTTTAGCGGCGGTGGCGAAGAACGCTGCGCCGTACACCCTGCTCCGCGCGACGGAAATCTTTGCGAGAGCGGAGAGCGAACTTAAATATTCCACCCTGCCGAGGGTGATTTTCGAGGCGGCGCTTTTCAAGGCAAGCATGCCGCAGACGGAAACGGATACGGAGGCGCTGTTATCCCGTATTGAAATGTTGGAAAACGCCGTGAAAAACGGTGTAAAAGTAGCGGCTCAAGAGGAAAAGCAAGCACCCGTGTCCAAGGCGAAGGCAAAAACGCAGGAAGTGTCTGTGGCGGTAGAGCCGCCCGTGTATGACGAGCCGCCCGTGTACGACCAGCCGTCTGCGTTTGAGGAAGTCCCCGATTTTGCGGCGGCGGAAAGAGTAGCTGCACCCGTTGCAGAGGAAAAACCCGTTGAGGCTCTAAAACCGATTGCGGCGGCAAAGACCGTGCAAAAAGTGCCTGCGGGGGATGCGAAAGCGACCTTTGGGCTGTTCTTGCGTTCGCTTAGAAAGACGGGCAGAAACGGCGTGCTGTTCACCATTTGTATGGACTTAGATGCGGCATACGAGGACGGCGTTTTGGTGCTTTCGACCGAGAGCGAAACGATGTATAACTCGATGAAAAAGGAAGAGCATTACGCCCTGATTTGTCAGGCGTTTGCGGCAATCGGGATGGACGAAAATGCATTTGCGGTGCGCTTGAAATCTCGGCAAGCGGACACCTTTACCAAGGGCTTAGAGGCATTGAAGGAGAGCTTTCCTTCCACGAAAATAGAAATCAAATAAGGAGTAAATGAAGATGGCGGCAGGATTTAGAGGCGGCAATAACGGTATGCAGGGTTTGATGCAACAGGCAAAGAAAATGCAGGAAGAAATGGAGAAGACGGCGGAACTTTTGGACGATTGGGAAGTCGTAGGCACGGCAGCAAACGAGGCGGTCGTGGTGTATATGAACGCCAAGAAAATCATCAACGGCATCGAGCTGGACGAGAGTGTGGTAGACCCTGAGGATATTGAACTTTTGGAAGACTTGATTATGGCTGCAATCAACGACGGCTATGCAAAGGCGGATAAGGTCTACGAGGAAAAGATGGGCAAGTTCGGCGGCATGGGCGGTTTGGGAGGCTTGCTGTAAGGTATGGAGATTATGATTGAATCCATCGGCAAGCTAGTCAACGAATTTTCCAAGCTGCCGGGGGTAGGCAAGAAGACGGCGCAGCGCTATGCCTATAAAGTAATTGATATGACGGAGTCCGAGGCGAAGGAATTTGCCGATGCGATTTTGGGGGTAAAGCGTAAGGTGCGGTATTGTTCGGTGTGCGGAAACTTTACCGAACAGGACGTTTGCGGCGTTTGCAAGACGCGCGACCACGGCGTGATTTGCGTGGTGAAAGAGCCGAGGGACGTTGCGGCGATTGAAAAGCTGCACGAATTTAAAGGGGTGTACCACGTCCTGCACGGCACGATTGACCCGATGGCTGGCGTTGGTCCGAACGACATTCGCATTCGCGAATTGTTGGCTCGGTTGAACGAACACGAGGTCAAGGAAGTCATCGTTGCAACTAACCCTGACGTTTCGGGGGATGCGACGGCGATGTATCTGGCAAGACTGATTAAGCCGCTTGGCATTACGGTCAGCCGTTTGGCGCACGGGATTCCCGTCGGCTCGGAGATTGAATACACGGACGATATTACTCTGACGAGGGCGTTTGTGGAAAGAAACCAACTGTAATCGGGTAAAAATAGGAGAAAGGACGTATGAAAATATCGGTACTTGGTTGCGGGCGCTGGGGCTCGTTTATAGCGTGGTATTTGGCGAATCGCGGCAACGACGTGTATTCTTGGGGACCTGAGGACGACTATTCCTATCAGGTTTTGCGGGACACGGGTAAGAACGAATACGTACAGCTGGATTCCCGTATCCACCTTACCTGCGATTTGCAGGCGTCGGTGGATCACGCAGAGGTGATTATCATCTCGATTTCCTCGCAGGGCTTGCGTGGGTTTATGGAAAAGATTTTGGCGTGCGGCGGCAGGGATAAAATCTTCGTGCTGTGCATGAAGGGGATTGAGATTTCCACCGGCTGCCGCCTGTCCGAAGTGGTGGTGCAGAGCGGTGTTTCCCCCGACAACGTAGCCGTTTGGGTTGGACCTGGGCACATTCAGGCGTTTACGCAGGGGATTCCCAACTGTATGGTCATCGACTCCCAAAACGAGGGATTGAAACGCCGCCTGGCGGATACCTTCCGCAGCGATTTAATTCGTTTCTATTACGGCTCGGATTTGATCGGTACGGAAATTGGTGCGGCGGCAAAGAACGTTATGGGTATTATCGCAGGCGTTTTGGACGGCTGCGGCTACGGCGCGCTGAAAGGGGCGTTGATGGCGAGAGGCGCAAGAGAGGTGGCGAGGCTAATTGCGGCGATGGGCGGCAACGAGTTGTCTGCCTATGGGCTTGCCCACCTTGGGGATTACGAGGCGACCTTGTTCAGTCCCTATTCGCACAACCGTGGCTATGGCGAGATGATTGTCAAAGGGGAAAAGTTCCCGAAACTTGCCGAGGGTGTACCCACCAGCGCGGCGATGAAAAAGTTGGGTGAAAAATACGGGGTAGATCTGCCCTTGACGAACGCGGTATACCAGCTTTGCTACGGCGAGGAGGATATGACCTACCGTCAGCGTTGCGACGAGTTGTTGCAGCGGCTGTTCGCCCGTGAAACGAAAACGGAATTCTAAAGCATATATAAAAAGGAAAACGCCGTGCGAAAACGCGCGGCGTTTTTGCGTATAATTTTTATCCGTTTTTACTATACTAACGGTATGAAACGAAACACAGAACGGGATACCACGAAAAACTTGTCCGAACGGGAAACCTGCTTTCCTGCTCGGCGTACGGGGGAGGAGGGAAGATGACGGGGAAGGATAACGAAAACTTTAACAAAAACTATATCGACTACGTCCATTCCTTCGATCCGCCGACCAAGCATTTTAAAAACTGCCTGCGCGCCTTTTTGGTGGGCGGCTTGATCTGCACCGTAGGGCAGTTTCTTCGCGTGATGTTTGAACGGCTGCTTGGGCTTTCGGGGGACGAGCTGTCCGGCGCGGTGAGTATCGCCCTCATTTTCCTTGGTACGCTTTTGACCGGCTTTGGGGTGTACGACCGCATAGGCAAGCACGCAGGGGCAGGCTCTATCGTGCCGATTACCGGCTTTGCCAACAGCGTTTGCTCCCCTGCGATGGAGTTCAAGACGGAAGGCTACGTCTACGGTATGGCGGCAAAGATGTTCATCGTGGCTGGGCCGATCATCGTTTTTGGCGTACTTTCGGGGACGATTGTCGGGCTATTATATTTATTATTGTAAAGGATCGTGTTTTTTGCGGAAAAAAAATTGTGCACGAAATTGCCAAAAGGTAGGGCAATTTCGTGTACTTTTTTTTATAAGTGTGGTATAATCTTCAGGAGAAAATTTTGTTAGGAGTATAAAATGGACGCTTTTTTAGAGATGATAAAAAACGTGCTTGTGTTTGTGGCGTTGGCTGTACCCGGCTTTTTGCTGGTAAAGACGAAGGTGCTTAGCCACGAACAATCGGGTGCGCTTTCTAAAATTTTGATGTACGTGGGTATGCCGTTCATGATTGTCAACAGCACCATACACAAGGTGGATTTTTCCAAGTCGGAGCTGTGGGCGACGATGGGGATTGCAGCGGCAATCGGCGTTTTGTTTACCCTGGCGATGTTCTTTGCCTCACAGCCTGCGACGGCGATGGAACGCGAAGAGAAGACGCGCGGTATGATGCGTTTTTGTTCGGTCTTTTCCAACAACGGGTTCATAGGTCTGCCTCTTGCGGCGGCGGTGTTCCCCAATAATCCGAATCTGTATTTGGCAGTCGTTATCATCAATATCATTACGAACGTCTTGATGTATACGCTGGGTGTCTACCTCGTATCCGGGGACAAGAAATTGATGAGCTGGAAAAAGGCGTTGTTCAACCCCGTGCTGATCGGCTTTATCGTGGGGATTGTTCTCAATCTGCTTGGTATCCAAAACAATACGGACTTGAAGCCCGTAGTGAATTTTGTCGGCTACCTCAACGGCTTGGTTATCCCCATTTCGATGATGATTTTGGGTATGAAGATGGGCGGCGTAAAATTTCTGCAACTGTTTAAGTCTTGGAAGACCTACTACGTATCGGCATTGAAGTTGGTAGTATTCCCCATGGTCATCGTGGGTATTCTATTTGCTTGCAGAGCAATTTGGGGCGACGGTCTTTTCGGTTTTGATATGATTGTGGGCGTGTTTATCGCCATCGGTACGCCGACCGCAGGGCTTGCCTCGGCATTCTCTGACCACTACAACGGCGACACGGAAAACGCCGTTGCGTTCACGCTGGGTACGACCATTCTGTGTGTTGCCACCATACCTCTTTTGTACTGGTTAATCGACGCTTTGCTGTTGTTATAATCTTATCCTAAAGAAGTGAAAATCACGCCAAAACGGCGTGGTTTTTTTATTGGTGAAGTTTTTGCTGAAAGCAAAAGTGAAGTTGCTATGCAGTGAAGTTTGTAAAAACACAAGTGAATTTTTTGCTGAAAGCAAAAGTGTGGTTGAAATTTTTCCATAACTTCGCCATTAGGCGAAACTTCACTATCCAAGGGATAACTTCACTTAGCAAGTAAACTTCACTTGCTTGAAAAGCAAACTTAGTTGTTAGCGTGTTTCCCTTATTGTGGAACGGCTAACGCGTATAAAAAAGGGCGCTTTTGGCGATACTGTAAGCGATGAAAGGGCATACGGTACAATTTCAAAGCAAACCGAGGATTGTGGCAACGGGCACGATTGCAGGCCCGAAGGAGTGCGCGGGTGTGGTGGGTAAATTCGTGGATAAAGCGCTCTCCGACGATACCTTTGGTGAGGATACCTACGAAAAGGCGGAATGCAAAATGCTGACCTACGCCGTACGCAAAGCGATTGAAAACGGCGGATACACCGAGGAGGATATCGACCTGCTGGTGTCGGGGGATTTGCTGAACCAAATCATTTCGGCATCCTTTACGGCAAGAGATTTCGACTTTCCCTTTTTGGGGGTGTATAGCGCTTGCGCGACCATGGCGGAGAGTATGGCGGTGGCAGCCGCTTTGGTGGACGGGGGGTATATTCGCAAGGCGGTGGCGGCAACGGGCAGCCACTTTTCCTCGGCGGAGCGACAGTACCGCTACCCCTTGGAGCTGGGAAATACGCGGCCTCCGCAGGCACAATGGACGGTGACGGGCGCGGGGGCAGCGCTGCTTGTGGACGGCAGAGATGAGCTGGCGGAAAAATCCCCCGTTTCCATTACGGGCGCGACCTTTGGCAGAGTGGTCGATTACGGCATCACCGACGTCAATAATATGGGCGCGGCAATGGCGCCCTTTATGGGTATAATAGAACCATAGTAGGATGACGTAAGAATTTTTTATAGCAGAGAATACATAAAAAGGAGGCGGAAACGTAGGAAAATAAAGGGAATCTTACTATAAGTCGAGCGTGTAGAGATAAAAATCTACGCGCTTTTTTATTGTCAAAAACAAGGAGGGACCTATGCTAAAAGAAACGAATTTGGACGGCGTGAAATCGGTAGCAAGAATGTTATTAATGATACCAATTCGTGAAACGCCGTATTCGCCTGCGGTGGTGCAGCATCCGTTTACATCCTGTGGAATCGCATCGTTGAATAAGGGTGGAAAGTTTCAACTTTTGGATATTACGGCGAAAGAAGAAGATTTAAAAATTTGGCAAGAGTTTATGAAAAGCAAAATTGAAGGTGCGGAAAACGTATGGGGAATTTACGCTTTTATAAATAAGCCCTACGGCTTGACATTCTTAAAATTTTCCGAACCGCATTTATCCAAAGAAGAATTTTCAAAATTGCTTGCGGATGCTTGGGTGCGGTCTGAAAATCCAAACGACGATCCGAATTTTACAAAACGGGATTTAATTGCCATGTTCAAGCGGGCCGATAAACAAGCTTTGATGACAGAGGAAGATTATAAGCGGTGGCAAGACTTGGAGAAAAGCATAACCGTCTATCGTGGAGTGACACCGCAAAACGAGAAAAACGTACGGGCATTGTCCTGGACGTTAGACGCAGAAAAAGCAGAATGGTTTGCTATGCGCTTTGGAGAGAACGGAAAAGTATATCAAGCGGAGATAGACAAGAAAGACGTATATGCGTATTTCGGCGGTCGAGGTGAATCGGAAGTAATTGTCGAACCGAAAGGCTTGCAAGATATAACGTTGGTAGAAGAAATA
>JAFQVL010000005.1 GCA_017408045.1 Clostridia bacterium
ACACAACCTTACGGGCATTGTCATCGGCGCTTGTTCGCCCAGAATGCACGAGGCAACCTTCCGCAAAGCGGCAGAGGCTGCGGGCTTGAACCCGTACATGGTCGAGGTGGCTAACATTCGTGAACATTGTTCTTGGATTCACAAGGATATGGAAGAGGCGACGGAAAAGGCGGTGGTGCTCGTTCGTACGGCGATTGCAAAGGTGAAACTCAATGCGCCCTTGCAGGCAGGCGAAAGCCCCGTTATCAAGCGTGCTTTGGTCATCGGCGGCGGTATTGCAGGTATTCAGGCGGCTTTGGATATTGCCGAGGCTGGTTTTGAAGTCGATATCGTAGAAAAGAACGCAACCATCGGCGGCAGAATGGCGCAGATTGATAAGACCTTCCCTACGCTCGACTGTTCGGCTTGTATTTTGACACCGAAAATGGTGGATTGTGCGCAGCACGAAAAGATTGATATTTTGTCCTACTCCGAGGTGGAAAACGTTTCGGGGTTCGTTGGCAATTTCAACGTTAAAATCCGTCGTAAGGCAAGATACGTAGACGAAACGAAGTGCACGGGCTGTAAGGTATGTATGGAAAAGTGCCCTTCCAAGAAGGGCTTAAACGAGTTCAATATGAACTTGAACACCCGTACGGCAATCTACATTCCGTTTGCGCAGGCAATTCCCAACGTTGCGGTTATTGACCCTGCTCAATGCTTGAAATTCAAGACGGGCAAGTGCGGTATCTGTCAAAAATTCTGCGGCGTGGGCGCAATCGACTACGAACAGAAGGATACCTTTATCGAACGTCAATACGGCGCAATCGTGGTTGCGACCGGCTTTAAGCCTATCGACCTCGACAACTTCAACGAATTTGGGTACTCGGACAACAAGGACGTCATCACTTCGCTCGAATTAGAGAGATTGATGAACGCGGCTGGCCCTACGAACGGCGTACTTCTTCGTCCTTCCGACGGCGAACACCCGAAGGTGATTACCTTTATTCAATGTGTTGGCTCGCGCGACGTAAGCGGCTGCGGAAAACCGTACTGCTCGAAGATTTGCTGTATGTATACGGCAAAGCACGCGATGCTCATTCGTGAAAAATATCCCGACACGCAGGTCAACGTATTCTATATTGACGTGCGTACGCCCGGTAAGAACTACGACGAATTCTTCCGCAGAGCGGTGGAACAGTACGGCGTAAACTATATCAAGGGTATGGTTGGTAAAGTTTATAACGAGAACGGCACGCTGATGGTGCAGGGCTCGAACCTCATTGATAACGAGCAGGTTGTCATTCCATCCGACTTGGTGGTTCTTGCCGCGGCAATCGAACCCGAGCCTTCGGTTAGAAAGGTTGCAACCTTGCTTACGGCAAGCATCGACACCAACAACTTCTTGACGGAATCGCACGCAAAATTGCGCCCCGTGGAAAGCCCCACGGCAGGCGTGTACCTCGCAGGCGTATGTCAAGGACCAAAGGACATTCCTGAAACGGTTTCGCAGGCATCGGCTTGCGCAGCGAAGGTCATCGGCTTGCTGGTCAAGGATAAGCTGAAAACGAACCCTTGCGTAGCAACGCCCAACGAAACGATGTGCAACGGATGTAGTCAATGTGCGAACGTCTGTGCATACGGCGCAATCACGTACGTGGATAAGGAATTCCGTCTTGGCGGCGGTAAGATAGAGGTTCGTCGCGTTGCATCGGTCAACCCTGCGGTATGTCAGGGCTGCGGTGCTTGTACGGTTACCTGTCCTTCGGGAGCGATGGACTTAAAAGGATTTAGCTCCAGCCAGCTTATGTCGGAGGTAGAAGCAATATGCAAGAAGTAAAGAAAGAATACACGCCGAACATCGTGGCGTTTTGCTGCAACTGGTGCTCGTATGCAGGCGCAGACCTTGCAGGCTCTAGCCGTTTGACCTATCCTGCAAACGTAAAGATTATCCGTGTGCCTTGTTCTTGCCGTGTCAACCCGATGTTCGTCTTGAAGGCGTTTCAGCAGGGCGCGGACGGCGTAATCCTCTGCGGTTGCCACCCCGGCGACTGCCATTACGTGACGGGCAACTATTATACCAGAAGAAGAATGGCGCTCCTTTATAGTTTTTTAAACTATATGGGCATTGAAAAAGAACGTACTCGCATTGAGTGGGTTTCTGCGGCTGAGGGCGCAAAATTCTCGGCGGTTATGAATGATTTTGTCAAACAAATTACCGAGCTTGGCGAAAACAAACGCCTTACCGACCTTCGCGTAAAGGAGGGCGAATAAGATGAGAGAAGTGGAATTGAAAATGATTGAACGCGCAAAGCAGCTCTTAGAAAGCGGCGAAGTAGCGCGCGTAATCGGCTGGAAAAAGGGTGAGTTTTGCTACGACCCTTCTCCTGCTTGCTTTGAGAGCGTAGAAGAATTGAAGGATTTTGTCTACGACTGGTTCTGTGGGGCAAATCTTTCCAAATACTTGATTGAAATGGCAAAGAAAGAGGGCAAAACGGCGGTCTTCTTAAAGCCCTGCGATACGTACAGCTTTAATCAGCTCGTAAAAGAACATCGTATCAAGCGCGAAAACGTACACGTAATCGCGGTGGAGTGCCTTGGCAAACTGGATATCGAAAAAATGAAGGCGCGTGGCGCGTCCTTCGTGTCTGCCGTTGAGGTTAATGGCGACGAAGTGAAGGCGGTTTCTCCTGCAGGGGAAACGACGTTTGCAAAGGCAGACGTTCTCCTTGGAAAATGCTGCGTATGCAACAAGACGCATCAGGTAAAGGACGAGGAAATTATCTTGCACGAACGTGCGGAAAAGGACGTGGACCGCTTTGCAGAGGTTGCTGCTTTGGAGGCGATGACGGAAGACGAACGCTTTGCGTTCTGGAAATCGCAGCTTTCGAAATGTATTCGTTGCAACGCGTGCAGAAACGTATGTCCTGCTTGCTCGTGCATCAAGTGTGTATTCGACAACCCTGCATCGGGCATTTCCGCAAAAGCAAACGACAGCGAATTTGAGGAACAGATGTTCCATATCATTCGCGCGTTCCATGTGGCGGGTCGTTGTACCGACTGCGGTGAATGCAGCCGTGTATGCCCTCAAAACATTCCTCTGCATTTGCTCAATAGAAAGTTCATCAAGGATATTGACAGTTTCTACGGCGAATATCAGGCAGGGGAAACGGCGGAAGGCAAAACGCCTTTGACCTCTTATACCGAAGGTGATTTAGAGGCAGGCGACGTGTTCAAAGGGGAGGCAAAATAATGTTGAAGATTGCTAAAGAAAATTTAAACGCATTGTATGCGGCAATTTCGGCAAAGATGCCTTTGATTATGCCCATCAAACGCGCTGGACAGGTGAACTACGGACCTTGGTCGGAAAGCGAAGAGGCTTCGATTGAAACCTTAAAGACGGTCAAATCCCCCAAGGATGCTTTCTTTCCCCAGAGCGAGAATATGATGAAGTTTAAGACGGACGGCAAGGTGCTGGAAGTCATCGACGTTCGCAAAGCAGAACAGCCCTTCGTACTGTTTGGCGTAAAGGCTTGCGACTATAAGGCGATTGAGGTGCTCGATAAGGTATTCCTTGCTGACCCTGTGGACACCTATTATAAGGCGAAGAGAGAGGCAGGTATCGTGATTACGCTTGCTTGCTCAAAGCCCGAGGAAAGCTGTTTCTGCAGCGTATTCGGCGTAGACGCAGCCGCACCTGCCGGCGACGTAAGCACTTGGTTGGACGGCGAATATCTGTACTGGCAGGCTAACACGGAAAAGGGCGAGGCACTCACCGCAGACCTGTCTGCATTGTTTGCAGAGGGCGGCGAGGACGCTGTCGCTGCGCAGCAGTCTGCAACGAGAGCCATTATGCAGGCGTTGCCTTATGCGGCGCTTGACCTTTCGAGATTTAAACCCGAAAACTTGAACGACCTGTTTAACGACGGAGCGTGGACGGAGCTTTCCGAGGCTTGCCTTGGTTGCGGTACGTGTACGTTCGTATGCCCGACCTGTCAATGCTTTGACATTCGTGATTTCAAAACGAGTGAGGGCGTACTTCGTTATCGTTGTTGGGATTCGTGTATGTATTCGGATTTCACTTTGATGGCGCACGGCAACAGCCGTAATACGCAAATGCAGCGTTTCCGTCAAAGATTTATGCATAAGCTGGTATATTTCCCGTCCCAAAACGACGGTATGTATTCCTGCGTAGGCTGCGGCAGATGCGTCAACAAATGCCCGCAGAACCTGAATATTGTAAAGGTTATCAAAACGTTAGGGGGTAAAAAGAATGATTAACGAAACTTTAATTCCTAAAGTGGGTGTGATCACCGACATTCGTAAGGATACGCCCGACGTTAAAACCTTCCGCGTGGTTGGCACGGACGGTAAAAAGTTGTTCGAGCATATGCCCGGTCAATGCGCAATGGTATCCGTACCTGGCGTTGGTGAGTGTATGTTCTCTATCACTTCTTCGCCTACGAACCAAGAATATTTGGAATTCTCCATTAAAAAATGCGGCTGCGTAACTACCGTTTTGCACGCCTTAGAGGTAGGCGCGATGGTCACCGTCCGCGGCCCGTACGGAAAGAACTTCCCCGTTGAGGGCGATTTCAAAGGCAAGGATTTGCTCTTTATCGCAGGCGGTATCGGGCTTGCGCCTTTGCGTAGCGTTATCAACTACGTGCGCCATTACCGTGAAAATTACGGCAAGGTTGTCGTGGTTTACGGTGCAAGAAGCGCAGACGACCTCGTGGATTTCGAAGAAATCCAAACGGAGTGGAAAAACGAGCCGAACTTTGAGGTATATCTGACCATCGACCGCCCTCAAGAAGGATGGGACGATCACGTCGGTTTCGTGCCTTCCTACGTCAAAGAACTGGGGCTTGATAAGAATATGACGGCGGTGCTTTGCGGCCCTCCCATCATGATTAAGTTCACCTTGCAGGGGCTCTTGGAGCTTGGATTTGAAAAATCTCGTGTCTACACGACGTTAGAACTTCGCATGAAGTGCGGCGTTGGAAAATGCGGCAGATGCAACGTAGGTGATAAATTCGTGTGTAAGGACGGTCCCGTTTTCCGCATGGATGAGTTGGACGAACTGCCCGACGAGTATTAAGGAGTAAACACTATGGAAAAAATGGTAAACGTATTTCTTTTCGGCAAACGCTATCAAGTGCCGGAAAGCTTGACGATTATGAAGGCAATGGAATACGCTGGGTATCAGTTGGTACGTGGCTGTGGTTGCCGCAACGGTTTTTGTGGCGCTTGCGCGACCATTTACCGTATCAAAGGTGAGCAGGAATTGAAAACCTGCCTTGCTTGCCAGACGAAGGTAGAAGAGGGTATGTACGTTGCAACTCTGCCGTTCTTCCCCTTGGTAAAGCAGGTATACGACATCGAAAAGATTAAGCCCACGCAGCAGATTATGATGCAGCTGTATCCTGAAATTTATTCTTGTATCGGCTGTAATGCTTGTACGAAGAGCTGTACGCAGGAACTGAACGTTATGCAATACATTGCATACGCGCAGCGTGGAGAGTACGAAAAGTGCGCTGAAGAAAGCTTTGACTGCGTAATGTGCGGTGTATGTTCTTCTCGTTGTCCTGCTGGGATTTCCCATCCGCAGGTTGCGGTGCTTGCGCGCCGTCTTACGGGTAAATACCTTGCGCCGGACAGCCAACACCTCATCAATCGCGTAGCGGAAATTGACGCAGGCGATTGCAAGGCGGCGTTGGAGGCGATTATGAACACGCCTTTGGAAGAACAAAAACATCTCTATAACAATAGAGAAATCGAAAAATAATAGGAGGACGCGACATGTATCAATATACCGATGAACAACTTGAATCGATGAAAAAAGTAGAAGCAAGCCGCGCTTCCCGTATTGAAAAACTCCACGAAAGAATGACCGCTGAGGAAAAGGAAGCTGTGCTTGCCGAGTTTCACCCCGACTATATTACTTCCGCGTATGAAGAATTGAAGGTTGGTCAAAATAAAGGTGGTAAGGTTTTGCACGAGTTGGCTGCGTTGTTGCAGGGTCATTCCCGTGTTAAGGATATGAAAATCGACCTTTCCAAGATTGATTACGACGTAGACGTGTTGGTTATCGGCGGTGGTGGCGCTGGCTCTTCTGCGGCGATTGAGGCGCATCAAAGAGGGGCTAACGTTATGATTGTCACCAAACTCCGTTTGGGCGATGCGAACACGGCGTTGGCAGAGGGCGGTATTCAGGCGGCTGATACGCCGAACGACAGCCCGGCTACCCATTATTTGGACGCTTTGGGCGGCGGTCATTTCAAGAACAAACCCGAACTTCTTTACAAGCTTGTAAACGAAGCCCCCGAGGCGATTTTGTGGTTGAACAACCTTGGCGTTATGTTCGACAAGGAAGAAGACGGCACGATGGTTACCACCCACGGCGGCGGTACGTCGAGAAAGCGTATGCACGCTTGTCGCGACTATTCGGGTTCGGAGATTATGCGTACGCTCCGCGACGAAGTATTCAACCGCGGTATCACCGTTGTAGACTTTACTTCCGCAATCGAACTCATTAAGGACACCGAAGGCAAAGTTGCAGGTGCGGTCCTCATGAATATGGAAACGCAGGAAATCTTGATTGCAAGGGCAAAGACCGTCGTTATAGCAACGGGCGGCGCAGGCAGATTGCATTATCAGGGATTCCCTACGTCCAACCATTACGGCGCAACGGCAGACGGCTTGGTGCTTGGCTATCGCGCAGGCGCAAAGTTGCTCTATCCCGAAACCCTGCAGTATCACCCTACAGGCGCGGCAGAGCCTACCCAGATTTACGGCGCTCTGGTTACCGAGAAGGTGCGTTCGCTTGGCGCGCAGCTCGTTAACAAAAACGGCGAAGCATTCGTGTATTCCTTGGAAACGCGCGACGTAACGGCATCCTCGATTATCCGTGAGTGCAAGGCAAACGGCAACGGCATCAAGACGACGGACGGCGAGGGCGTGTGGCTGGATACGCCGCTGATTGATATTCTCAACGGCGAGGGTACGATTGAGAAGCGTATTCCTGCAATGCTTCGTATGTTCGGCAAGTACGGAATCGACATTCGTAAAGAACCGATTTTGATTTATCCGACGTTGCATTACCAAAACGGCGGCTTGGACATCGGCGCAAACGGTATGACCTGCATTGAAAACTTGTACGTTGCAGGCGAAGCGGTAGGCGGTATCCACGGCACGAACCGTTTGATGGGCAACTCGCTGCTCGATATCATCGTATTCGGTAGAAATGCGGGTCAGCAGGCTGGCGAAAAGTGCAAGAGCGTAGAACTCAAAGAATTGACGCTGGCGCACGTAGATGCGTTTGAGAAAGAGTTGGAAGAGGCAGGCATTTCCACGGAAGTATGCTCGCCGAAGCTCCTTCCCGATTATAGACGTAAAGCAAATTAATAGGGGAAAGATGAAATAATCATCGGACAAAACGCACGAAGGTACGCTTTGTGCGTTTTTGTAAGGAGAACGAAAATGGAGAACGAAAAAAGTAAAAAGAGCCTCAAATGGCTCTGGATTGTCATCGCTTTGGTGGTTGTTGCTGCTTTGGCGGTGTGGTGTATTTTATCCGCAATCTACAACCCGAATATGACGCCTGTAAAGGATGAGAGTGGCAATACAATCGGTGAAAAGCCCGTAGAAACGGTAAGCAATATCTTGAATTTTAGCAACACTTTCGTGTTGTTTGTCATTGCTTTCGTAGTTATCGGCTTTGGATACCTGCTTGGCGGTATCAACGTTAAGGGTGTTACGCTGGGTACGGCGGGTGTTTTCTTGGTGGCGATTTTGGTTGGCTACCTTTGCACGCTTGTGCCTGAAAATGCAGGCGTTTTCTCTGGTTTTCATCTGACGGAAGCATCTTCTGTGGTGAATTCCTTGAAGGGAACGGTGCAAAATATTGGTTTGATTTTGTTTGTAGGTGCGGTTGGTTTTATCGCAGGTCCGAACTTTTTTAAAAACCTTGCAAAAAACTTCAAAACGTATATTGTTTTAGGTGTTATCATCATTTTGACGGGTACGTTGGTTGCGGTGCTTTGCACGTTGCTTACCCCTCAATATGGACCTGAATACTGGGCGGGCGTGCTTTCTGGCGCGTTGACCTCTACGCCTGGTTTCTCGGCAGCAAAGGATGCAATTTTGAATTCGCCTAACGCAGCACAACTGGAAGCAGTTATTTCGCTTGGTCATGCCGTTGCTTATCCGTTTGGTGTAATCGGTGTTGTGCTCTTTGTTCAGTTAATGCCGAAATTCTTAAAGGCGGATATGGGCAAAGAACGTGAACTTTTGAAGATTGGTGGCGTAGAAGAAAAGCGTGATTATTCTAAGTATTTCAAGGTAGAGGACTTTGGTTTTATGCCTTTTGCTTTGGCGGTTATTGCTGGCTTATTGCTTGGTTCTATCACCATTCCTCTGACGGGCGATGGCTATAATGGACCTTGTTTCTCGCTTGGCACGACGGGCGGGGTTTTGATTATGTGCTTGGTTTTCGGGCATTTTGGTCACATCGGCAAGTTGTCGCTTGAAGTGAAAGAAGGCACGCTCAAAGTTATGCGTGAGTTCGGTTTGGCGCTCTTCCTTTTGGGCGCAGGTGTTCACGGTGGGGTTGCATTGAAAGAAAGTATGTCGTCCGAATTTATGGTCCAAATGATTTGGGGCTTTGTCGGCGGCGCATTGATGACGATTGCGCCTTTGGTTGTAGGCTATTTCTTCGGGAAATACGTGTTGAAATTGCCTTTGCTTAACAACCTTGGCTCGATTACGGGCGGTATGACGTCTACGCCCGCGCTTGGTACGTTGATTTCGACGGCGAAGACGGACGACGTAGCGTCGGCATACGCATCGACTTATCCGATTGCGCTTGTGTTGGTCGTTTTGGCATCCCAGTTGATGATTAGGCTTATGTAATGAAAGGGAATATCCGCTGTATGTGAAAGTACGGCGGATATTTTTTTCAAAAGTGGTCAAAAACAGTTGATTTTTCAAGGAAAATCATATATAATAAATACGCTGTTTGCAGAGATGGCGGAGCGGCTGAACGCGCACGATTCGAAATCGTGTTAGGCAGGAATGTCTACGAGGGTTCAAATCCCTCTCTCTGCGCCACAAAAAGGGATAGGCTAAACGCCTATCCTTTTTTATTTTCTATTTATGATAATTGTGGGCAGGAATAAAAAATAACTACTTATCCCACCAAGGCGCGTTCGCAATCGGCGGCGCGTCTTTTTTTGGCGTGAAAATGGTTGGAAGATACACGCTTGTACCCAAATTCTGTTGATAATAAGGTTGCACGGCGTATTGATATGTGGTGTTTGCCGCTAACGCCTCGTCGATAAATTCCTTGAAGGCTGCGCCGTCGTAAACGATTTCCTCTTTTCCGTTTGCCTTTTTGAAGATGCGATACCGATAATAACTCGGCGGAGTGCTCTCAAAGAAAATGCGAACTTTTTTCTCTCGTAATTCTATTTTAGGAGTGGCGATTTTCGGGGCGGAGAAGCGATCGGATTGTTCCTTGGGTGCATACCTGCTATCAAACAATTCGCATTTTACCTCTGCAATCGGCGCGATAGGATCTGCCAGCTGTAAGCGTTGTTCGTGCAATATGGCGTAAGCATCGAGAGCTACCTCTTGTACGCCGATTGGTCGGTCAAAATCGTCTGGTAAATCGTCCTCGTAAATTGCCTCTAAAACCCTATAAGTTGCCTCGCAAGGCAAGCCGCCGCCCGTCGTTGCAACGGGGGAATTATCGGCGTTTCCCAGCCAAACGCCAACCGTGTGATTGCTGGTATAAGCAACCGTATAAGCATCGGTATTTTTATCACCGATCCCAACCGTTCCCGTCTTTGCGGCAACCTCAAAGGGTAGGGCGCGCAATCTCTTTGCCGTTCCCTCCTTTACCGCCGAGCGCAGGGTATCTGTAATCAAGTAGGCGGTTTCAGGGGAGAAAACGGTATGTTCTCTCACTTCGCGGCGGTAAATGGTCTGTCCGTTTTGTTTGATTTCACGGATAAAATGGCTAGGGGCATATCTACCGTCGCTGGCTAAGGTTGCGTAGCCGTCTACAAGTGTGGAAAACGGATACCCGTATTCCATTCCCCCCAAAGCAACGGCAAGCGTTTGGTCGTTCTGTGGAATTTCCAGTCCCATTTTCTGCGCGTATAGGTTGGCTTTTGCAACGGTCAAATGGTTCAACGCTTTTACGGCAGGGATATTCAAACTTTTTGCAATCGCGGTGCGCACGCTGACGTAGCCGTGATATTCGTTTCCGTAATTTTTCGGCGAATACTCGCCAAAATTTATGCGTTCGTCCAAAATGGGGCTGGCGGGCGATAAGATACCCTCCTCAAAAGCAGGCGCGTAAACGATGAGCGGCTTTATCAAAGAGCCAGGGGAGCGTTTGATAGACGGCACGGTAGAGCAATATCCCTCCACGCCGTGCGTTGTATTGTCTATGACGATACAGGTTTTGTCGCAGTCAAGTCCTGTGCACGCTCTCTCCAAAGCGGCTTGTGTGTTCGTGTTCAGATAAGTGAACAATTCGATTTTTCCGTTTGCCGTTGTGCCCAAATTTTCAAGGATTTTATCCATTTCCTCTACGGCAAAATGGCTGTAATTTCGTGCGTTTATGCTTGCATTTGCGGTAGGCAGGGGTGTATTTAACGCGGTTTTATACTCTTTTTCCGAGAGGGCGTTTTGCTCTGCCATCAATCGCAGTACTGTGTTGCGCCGTGCGAGCGATTTTTCGGGGTTCTTAAAGGGAGAATAATGGTTCGGGGCTTTTACTAAGGCGGCAAGCAGAGCACTTTCCGCCGCGGTTAATTCACTTGCTTCTTTATTGAAATAAAATTCTGCGGCGTCTGAAACCCCGTAGCGATTGTGCCCAAAATAAATGGTGTTCAAATAAATTTCCAAGATTTCGTCCTTGGAATAGCGGCGCTCTAATTGCCTCGTTAACTTAAACTCCTTCAACTTTCTTACGATGGTTTTATCCAAGGTGAGGTGAGTGTTTTTAATCAGCTGTTGCGAAATGGTGGATGCGCCTTGCGAAAATCGTCCTCTTTTCAAGTTTTGCACACTTGCGCGTGCGATGCCGATAAGGTCAAAGCCGTTGTGCTGATAAAACCGTTTGTCCTCGGTGCAGACGAAAGCGGAGGGCAAATGAGAGGGTAAGTCCTCTAAACAAACGACGCTGCGTTTTGAAAAGGAAAAGGAAGAGGGGACTTTTTCGTTTTCGCGGCTATAAATAACCACTTGTGTATCGGGTAATAATAACTTGCTCTCCTCCAATTTTACCTGCTTTGTAGCTATAAAATAGTACCCCAAAAAAAGAAGTATCAAAGTAAGAGCTGCGCATATTATCACAAGAAATATTTTTTTAACTGTTTTCATCAAGGAACAGTATTCGTTTTTTGTGATTTTTTTATGAAGAAAAAACGGTTTTTTACATCAAAGACTTGATAAAGTCTTTCAAAAAGAGTATAATAGAAACGAAACTGGAAGAGTATGCCCATTTATTTGGGGGCGAAGAAAGGAAAAAATGGACAAGAAATACAAGATTATCACCTATGGTTGCCAAATGAACCTGCACGAGTCGGAGAAGATGGCTGGAATGTTGCAACAGCTGGGCTATACCCCGACTGAAACGATCGAAGATGCGGATTTGATTTTGTTCAACACCTGCTGTATTCGTGAGAATGCGGAAAATCATGCTTTTGGGAACATAGGCGCATTAAAACAAATGAAAAAGAAGAACCCGAACCTCATCATTGCGGTGGGCGGTTGCATGATGCAGGAAAAGGGGAAAGCGGAAACGTTGAAGGAAAAATTCCCGTTCATCGACGTTATGTTCGGTACGCTGAATTTAGAGGAGCTGGGCGCGCTCATTCGTGAAAAGCTTGCCGGCAAAAAGCGTGTCGTTCGCATTCGTGAAAAGGAAGGGGAAATTGTTGAATTCGACGGCGCGTACCGTACTAGCTATCCAAACGCTTGGGTGAACATTATGTACGGATGCAACAACTTCTGTTCCTATTGTATCGTTCCCTACGTACGCGGCAGAGAGCGTTCGAGAAAGCCTGAGAATATCGTCGCGGAAGTAAAGCGTTTGGTTGCCGAGGGGTACAAGGAGATTACCTTGCTTGGGCAAAACGTTAACTCCTACGGCATGGACGGGCTGGGGGTCAGCTTTGCCGAGCTTTTGGATATGATCGCCTCGATTGAGGGCAAATTCCGTCTGCGGTTTATGACCAGCCACCCCAAGGATTTTAACGAAGACGTCGTAAAGGTGATGCAAAAGCATCGCAAAATCATGCGCCTCGTGCATTTGCCTGTGCAGAGCGGCTCGAACGATATTCTAAAAGCAATGAACCGTCGCTATACCCGTGAAAAATATCTTGCGGAAGTGGAAATGCTCCGCAGCTATTTCCCCGATGCAGAGTTGACTACGGACATCATCGTCGGCTTCCCTGGGGAAACTGAAGAGGACTACCTCTTAACGGAAGACTTGGTGAAAAAGGCGGATTTTGCCTCAGCGTTCACCTTCATCTATTCCAAACGGCAAGGCACTAAGGCAGCGGAGATGGAAAACCAAATTCCAGAAGACGTCCAAAAGGACAGAATTATGCGCCTTGTGGAGCTGGTAAACTCTCTGACCCGCGCGAAGTCGGAAAAGTATATCGGCAAAGAGGTGGAAATTCTTTGCGAGGGCTACGACGAAAAGAAGGGCTTGTATTTGGGTCGTGATGAATACGGGCGTATGGGCTACTTTGCAAGCGATAGGGACGAGGTTGGTAATTTCGTCCGCTTAAAGATCACGAAGGCAAACGGCATATCTTTGTACGGCGAATTGCTTTCGTCGGAAAACGAATAAGGTAGGTGCGAATATGGCGCTTTCACAAATGATGCAACATTATCTTTCCGTCAAGGAAAAATATCCCGATGCGGTGTTGTTCTACCGCTTGGGGGACTTTTACGAGATGTTTTTTGACGATGCGGTAAAGGTGTCCAAGCTTTTGGATTTAACGCTTACCGGTCGTGATTGCGGGCTTGCGGAGCGCGCGCCGATGTGCGGCGTGCCTTTCCACGCGGCGGATACCTATATTGCGAAGCTGGTGGCGGCAGGCGAAAAGGTAGCTATCTGCGAGCAGCTCACCGAACCAAAGCCGGGAAAGGGCTTGGTGGAGCGGGACGTAATCCGCGTCGTGTCGGCTGGTACGCTGATTGATGAGGGGATGCTGGACGAAAATACGAACAACTATATTGCCTGCGTTTATAAAGAAGATGCCTATTGCGCCGTTGCATGGACGGACATCACGACGGGTGAATTTTGCGCGCAGGAATTTATGGGCGTAAAATCGGTAGAGGACGTCATCGGGCATCTATTGAAAATCGGTGCGGTGGAGATTATTTGCAACGAAGAGGCTTTGCTTGCCACCAAGGGCTTTAAAGAAGTACGCCACAATCTGTTGCCCTCGTTTTCCTGTTATTTGCCTTGGGCGTTTAACGTCAAGCACGCAGAGAAGAACCTTTTGACGCAGTTTGCTGCGGCGTCCTTGGCGGCGTACGGAATTGCGGCGAAGGAAGGGGTGATTTCTGCGGCAGGCGCGCTGGTGGAGTATTTGCGTGAAACGCAAAAGCACGCCTTGACGAACTTAAACACGATTAAGCTTATCAATCGCGAACAGTTTATGGTGCTCGATAGCGTTGCCGTTCGCAATTTAGAGCTTGTTCGCAACAATGCGGAAAACAAGAAATACGGCTCGCTCCTTTGGGTGCTGGATAAGACGAAGACGGCGATGGGCGCAAGACTTTTGTATAATATGCTGCTCTCACCCTTAAAGAGTGTAGACCAAATCTTCTACCGTCAGCAGGGCGTTGCCGAGCTGTTTAACGCTTCGGTGGCTCGTATGACGATTGCCGATACTCTGCGCGAGGTTAAGGACGTAGAGCGTCTTTCAGGTAAAATCTCAAACGGCAACTTTATGCCGAGGGATTGCGTTGCGCTTGCCGCTTCGTTGAATGCGTTGCCGACGTTAAAATTTCAGTTAATCGGGTTCAATTCCGACATATTAAAGGACGTTTATGACGGACTGTTGGATTTGTCCGACCTTGCTGAATTGTTGTCTGCCGCCATTTCGCCCGAGCCGCCTGCGCTGATGAAGGACGGTGGGTACATCCGCGCCGGGTACTGCAAGGAGCTGGACGAGCTTCGCGCGCTCACTCGCGATAGCCATCAAATCATCTTGGATATGGAGGCGTCCGAACGGGAACGCACGGGCATCAAGACCTTAAAAATCGGCTATAACCGAGTGTTTGGCTACTACATTGAAATCAGCAATTCCTTGAAGGACAAAGCGCCTGCGGAATATATCCGTAAGCAGACCTTAACGACGGGCGAACGGTATATCACCGAGGAATTAAAGGTTTTAGAGGAGAAAATTTTAACGGGCAAGGAGCGTGCTTTGCGTTTAGAGGCAAAGTTGTATGACGAGCTGCTGCGTACGTTGTTTAACCGCATTGACGAATTAAAGCGTGTTTCCTCGTCGATTGCGCTGCTCGATTGCTTGGTTTCGTTTGCGACGGTGGCAAAGGAACGCAAATACGTGTGCCCCGTGATGAAAGAGGCGGGGGCGCAGATGTCCATCGTAGACGGCAGGCATCCCGTTGTTGAGGCGGTATCCAAGGAACGCTTTGTGCCCAACGATACTCTGCTTGACAATGGGGAAAACCGTTGCGCAATCATCACAGGCCCGAATATGGCAGGTAAGAGTACGTATATGCGACAGGTTGCTTTGATTGCCGTGATGGCACATATCGGCTGTTTTGTACCGGCAAAGTCGGCAGAAATCCCCGTAATCGACCGTATTTTTACCAGAGTTGGCGCAAGCGATAACCTCATTTTCGACCAGAGCACCTTTATGGTCGAAATGACGGAAGTGGCGTCGATTTTATTGAACGCTACACGCGACAGCTTGCTCATTTTGGACGAGGTGGGCAGAGGGACGAGTACCTTTGACGGCTTGTCGATTGCTTGGTCGGTCATTGAATTCTTAGCCGAGAAGGTGCGCGCTAAAACTTTGTTTGCCACCCATTATCACGAGCTGACGCAGCTGGAAAATAGCATGGACGGCATCAAGAATTATAAGATAACCGTCCGTGAATTGAACGGCGCTGTGGTATTCTTAAGAAAGATTGCCAAGGGCGGCGCGAACAGAAGCTTTGGTATCGAGGTTGCTTCGCTGGCAGGCGTTCCCAAGGAAATCACGACGAGGGCGAAATCCATTTTGAAGGCGCTTGAAAAGAAGGATATTACGAAAGGCGGCGTGTTAGAGGCGGTCGAGGAAGAACCTACCGTGCGAGAGCTTTGCGAGGTGGAAAAAATCTTGCAGGATACGGACGTGAACACGCTTTCGCCGATGCAGGCGTTGCTGTTGCTCAGCGACTTAAAGGAAAAAGTAAATTTGGAGAATTAATATGGCAAAAATCAATATATTGCCTGCTAAGGTATATAATCGAATTGCCGCAGGCGAAGTGGTAGACAGACCGTATTCCGTTGTAAAAGAGTTGGTTGAAAACGCTATTGACGCAGGCGCGACGGAGGTTGAAATTAGCATCGAAAAGGGCGGCAAGCAGTTAATTCGCGTCGTAGACAACGGCTGTGGTATTGCGCGCGACGACTTGCAGTCTGCCTTTTTGCCGCACGCAACCAGCAAGATTGCTAAGGCGGAAGATTTGGAAAACATCCTTACCTTGGGTTTTAGAGGGGAGGCTGTGGCTTCGATTGCGTCGGTATCCCGTATGACAATCACGTCGAAAACAGCCGACGGGCAATGTTATTCCCTGACGTCGAACGGCGGCGAGTTGGGGCAAATTTTCGAGGCGGCTGGCGAAAACGGCACGGACGTTCGCGTGGAAAATCTCTTTTATAATACCCCCGTTCGGTATACGTTCTTGAAATCGGACAAGGGGGAAGAAACGGATATCACCAACGTCGTTTCCAGATTTATCTTGAACCGTCCGCAAATTGCGTTCACCTATTATGCGGACGGCAAGAAGGTGTTGCAATCGTTTGGCGGTGGGGACGAGGAGGCAATCGTTGGTGTGTACGGCCCGTCTATTTTACAAAACTGCTATCAAATCAACGCGGAACGGCACGGTATCAAGTTGCGTGGCTATATCGGCAATCAAAACTTTTCAAAGCCGAACAAGTCTTATCAAAGCGTCTTTTTAAACGGCAGATACGTTGTCAATGCTACCATTTCCGCGGCGATTTCGGGGGCATATCAAAGTTATCTGATGAAACGGCAATATCCGTTCTACGTCCTGCATATCACCGTACCTACGCAGATTGTTGACGTGAACGTGCATCCCAACAAAATCGACGTTCGCTTTGCGGACAACCAAATGATTTACGGCTGTATCTACTCGGTAATATCGGCGGTTTTGGACGGACAATCGAGGGCAATGGAGTATATCGTTCCTTCAAAGCACACTATGCAGGTTGTAGAGAAAACGGCAAGCGAGGCGCAGCTGCCTACCGATACGGCGGAAGAACCTGTTGCTGTCGAAGAGGAAAGGACGGAGCGCGTTGCGCACCGCGCAGAGGTGAGTTATAAGTCTACTTTGCTAGATGAAGAACCCAAGACTTCTCCCGTTTTGTATCAACTGGAAAAGGGCGAAGAGGCGCAGTTGGATAGGGAAACGTTAAAGAAAATTCCCGGGGTGGAATTGCCGTTTAACGACGTAGACCCAGATGACGGATACGTTCCTACCATTAAAAAAGAGGACATTCCCGAATTCACGGGCGAGCTCGTAACCGAAGAAGAGCAGCGCGCAAAGGGTCTGTTCCGTAAATGCGACAGGATTGCGGCAGCAAAGCAGCTGCACAAGAAATTCCCCGACTTGTACTTTGAACCGAATATTCTTCGAGTGGAGAGCCCTGATAAAACTTCGACGGACAAGCCTACGGCGGAGGCAGCGGACGTTTTTGAAGAAAACAAACGCTACTTAGAGCAGCTGGAAAAGGAGCATCAAACCTACCGCATTGAAATCGACTCCTGCCGCTACGTGGGCAAACTGTTCAACACCTACCTGCTGTATGAAAGGAAGGACGAGGTTTTACTCATCGACCAGCACGCCGCGCACGAACGTTTGATTTTCGACAAACTGCGCGCGCAGATGGAAAATAAAGCTACTTCTTCGCAGCCGATGCTGCTGCCCTATGAATTGCAATTGAACGCTTTTGAGGCGACCTTTATTGAGGAGCGGATTGAGGACATTCGTGCGATGGGCTTCACCATCGAACGCAAGGGAAACAACACCTTTGCTATTTCGGCGATTCCTCTTTTGTTGCAGGGGATGAAGGTAGATATGTTCTTCAATGAGATTTTGGGCGACGTCAGCGGTTTCCGTTCGATAAAGCTTGCAGACCTGCTGCGAGATAAGCTGGCAATGGCGGCGTGCAAAGCGGCAGTGAAGGGTGGAATGGACATCACCCAAGAGGAGATTGATAGGCTGTTTACGATGATGGACGGCAATATGGGCTTGAAATGTCCGCACGGCAGACCTGTGGTGACGAAAATCACTAGAACGGAACTTGAAAAAATGTTCAAAAGGAAGTTGTAATGGCAAAAATTTTAGTCATTTGCGGCTGTACGGCATCGGGGAAATCCTCGCTGGCTATCGAGTGCGCAAAAAAACTAAATACGGAAATCATTTCTGCGGATTCCATGCAAATTTACCGTGGTATGGACGTCGGCACGGCAAAGCCTACCACCGAGGAAATGCAGGGAATAAAACACCATATGTTGGACGTTGTAGACCCTAAGCAATCGTTTACGGTCAGCGACTACGAACGGTTGGCGCTGCCGATTGTCGAAAGGCTGCTTTCCGAGGGAAAAACGCCGATCGTCTGCGGCGGCACGGGTTTCTATATCAACGCGCTACTATACAAAAGTCAGTTTGGCAATGCCGGGGCTGACACGAAAATCCGCGCGGAGTTAGAGGCGTATTGCGAGGAAAAAGGCAAGTCGGCGCTGCATGCGCTGTTGCAGGAAAAAGACCCTGAAAGCGCACGACTTCTACACGAAAACGACGTAAAAAGAGTGGTGCGAGCCTTAGAAATCTTCTTTGCGACGGGTAAGAAAAAATCCGAACAGAAGGACGAGCCCATTCCCCGATTTGATTTTCTCTGCGTTTCGATTGACCACCCGCGCGAACAGCTGTATCAGCGCATTAACCAAAGGGTGGACTTGATGGCAGAGCAGGGTTTATGGCAAGAGGTGCAACAACTGCTCGCGCAGGGCTTAACCCTTGGGCATCAAAGTATGCAGGGCATCGGCTACAAGGAAGTTTTGCAGGGCTTGGAAGAAGGTTGGTCGGAAGAAGAGATTATGGAATGCATCAAAAAGAACACCCGAAACTATGCAAAACGACAGATTACGTTTTTCAAACGTATGCAAAACCACGTGGTACTTCCTGCGGAAGAAGACACGGCGGATAGAGTTATTGAAAGATTTTTGAAGGAAGAAATATGACGGCAGAAGAACTTATTTACCAAAGCGAGCAGGCGTTAAAGGAGAATTTTGCGCTTGCCGACAAAATTAGTGAATATAATCAAGAAAAGGTATTGAAGGCGTTTGCAGACCATTCGATTGCGATTCGCCACTTTAACGGCTCTACGGGGTACGGCTATGGCGATGAGGGGCGTTTTACGCTCGGGGCTGTGTACGCGCAAGCAATGGGCGCGGAAAGTGGTATTGTTTCTCCTGCCATTTTGTCGGGTACGCACGCCTTGGCGGTGGCGCTTTTTGGGGTGCTGCGTACGGGGGATAGCGTCCTTTGTGTATCGGGTATGCCTTACGATACCATTCGTGGGGTTATCTACGGCGAGGGCAACGGCTCGTTAAAGGACTACGGCATTTCCTTTACTTGCACCGACCTCACCGAGGACGGCAAATTTGATAAACCGAAAATTGCCGAGGATATGCAAAAGGTCGGCAAGTCGTTAAAGATGATTTATATTCAGCGTTCCCGTGGGTACGAACTTCGTGATGCGTTCACGGTGGCGGAAATCGGGGAAATGTGCCGTTTCGTCCGTGAAAACGGTTTTACGGGCTGTATTTTCGTGGATAATTGTTATGGTGAATTCGTAGAAAAGCAAGAACCTTGCGACGTCGGCGCGGACGTTGCGGTTGGCTCGCTTATCAAAAATCCCGGCGGTGGGCTTACGCCGACGGGCGGATACATCG
>JAFQVL010000016.1 GCA_017408045.1 Clostridia bacterium
GGTAGATGGTTTCTCCACAGAGCACCAAAACGTCCAACGGATCGCTGTCGTCTGCCAACGTGCGAGGAATAAATCCGTAGTTAGAAGGATAGACGGTAGAGGTATACAGGACGCGGTCCAACTTTAACAGCCCCGTTTCCTTATCGAGTTCATATTTCGCCTTACAGCCCTTAGGGATTTCAATCAACGCCTCGAAGGACTTTGCGGTAATACGGCTTTTGTCGATGTCGTGCCAAATATTCATAAAATAGTATTTCCTCTTTTTTCTTTATTGTACTATTGTAGCACATTTTTTTGATTTTCGCAAGACCTGGACAGTAGTTTTTTTACAGAAACGAAAAAAAGCGAGAATTTTCAATTTTCCGCCTAAAAAGCGTTTGACAAGCCCCCGAAAATGTGTTATAGTATTATAGCGTTTAAGTGAGCTATAAATGCGTACGCAATCATTGCAGAAGTACCCAAGAGGCTCAAGGGGCTCCCCTGCTAAGGGAGTAGTATGGGAAACCGTAGCACGAGTTCGAATCTCGTCTTCTGCGCCAAAAAAAGGACATCCGTTTGGGTGTCCTTTTTTTGCGTATACGGTGAGGGGCAGTCTTCGTCCTACCACGAGGGCGGGCTAGGAGTGTAGCGAGGCAAGTCGATGATATTCCGCACTATAACCTACACGACGACGCCTTGACACCTTGGTGTCAATACCTCGTCTTCTGCAAAACCCGACAAGTTTCGACAAGAAACTTGTCGATTTTTATTCAAGCCGAACGGCTTGATCTGTAATCACGGCTTGCCGTGTATGTCTTTGCCATAGGCGTATGTCATTTTCGGCTTGATTACATACAAAATTTGATTTCATGCCGCTTCGCAGATTACATACACGCCACGGCGCGATTAAAACGAGGGTTCAACTCACCCCTTAAATTTAGATAGGGGTGTAAATCGTCCACTCTTCACAAAAAAAGGACATCCGTTTGGGTGTCCTTTCGTATTTCTACTTATATCAACAAACTAATTGCGTAAATCAGCACCAAATGGGTGGGATAAAAGATATAGAACAGATATTTCAGCCTATATTTCCCACGCTGACCGTTATACAGAGCAAGCAACGGCACAGCCGCCAAAGCGACCCAGAACACGCCACCGCGCGTCAGCCCGTGAACAATCAGCACCACCACCGCAGCCGCCACTTTCCACCACTTGCTTGGCATATAGTACACCGCTATCGGCAACAGCACTCCGATCATACCATAGTCGATTTTAAAGCCCTGCGCTTTGAATAAAACAGGCGCAACGCCCACGGCAAACAACACGATTAGAACCGTCGCAACCATCAAGCAACCGCTCCAAAAATCCTTTTTCTTGATAAAAAAGTCCACCGCAAAAATCACCGAAATCGAGAGCGTAAACGTGATGAGTATGCTTTGGTACAGCGACCCCATCGCAAAGTAGTACACCAGTTGACAACCCACCCCCAGGGCAGCGATCAAGCCCAAATACTTCGCGCGGTTTTTGGTGTAAAAGCAACCTTCCGCAATCATATACGCAAAGATCGGGAACGAGATTCGCCCTATTATTCTGAGGACGGTGCAGGCAGGAAACAGCTGCACCCCGATATGATCTATCAGCATCGAAAGCATCGCAATCACTTTCAGTTGATTGTTGTTTAAGCCGATTTTTTTGAATATCTCCATACACTTTCTTCCGCCGTTTTTTACAATCATGTTCACGCCTACCAGCGCAGGACACGCCATAAAGGAAGCCATACAACCGTTGCGAGGTCGTATGGCGTTATTTTTTGTACCAAGCAATCGTTTCTCGCAAGCCGTCCGCAAAGTCTATCTGCGGTTGCCAGCCAAGCTCTGCAACAATCTTATCGCAATGCAGGGCGTATTTTTTATCGTGCCCCTTGCGATCTAAAACAAACTCGATAAGCTCCTCGTCCTCGCCTAACTGCTTTAAAATCTCTTTCACCAACACGATATTCGGGAGCAAAACACCACTCCCTACGTTATAGACGCCGCCCGACGGAGCGCCACTTACAATCGCATCAATCGCCCGACAATGGTCGTCAACGTGTATCCAGTCCCGAACGTTCAGTCCGTCGCCGTAAATCGGAACGCGTTTCCCCTTTAAGGCGTATTCGATGACCTTTGGTATTAACTTTTCGGCGTGTTGGTATTTACCGTAATTGTTTGCCGAACGACTAATAGACACCGACAGACCGTGCGTTCTATAATAGGAAAGCACCAACAGATCGGCAGCCGCCTTGCTTGCGCTATACGGAGAACTCGGTTTTAAGGGCGAACTTTCCGTAAACGCCTCCTCACTCTCTATCGGCAAATCTCCATACACCTCGTCGGTGGAAATCTGGTGAAACCGTCTTACACCGTATTGCAAGCACAGATCCAGTAGTGCTTGCGTTCCAAGGACGTTTGTTTCAACGAATACCCTCGAGCCTTCAATCGAACGGTCGACGTGGCTTTCCGCCGCAAAGTTTATAACGACGTCAGGGGTTTCCTCCTGAAAGATTTTATCCATCGCCTGTCGATGACAAACGTTCGTTTTATAAAACTTGAATCTTTCGCGTGTTTTCAACCTCGCAAGGGCAGGCAGGTTGGCAGCATAGGTTAAACAATCCACCCCGATCACCGTATCCTCGGCGTGATTGTCCAGCCAATAATTTGTAAAATTTGCGCCGATAAACCCCGCGCAACCCGTTAATAACAGTTTCATTGTAATCCCAATTCTTGCAGCATCGCTTGTATATTTTCCGTCTTTTCGTCAGACGGATTACAACTTGCTTTCGCCTCCGCCAACGCAGTTTTCTTTTTCCCTTTAAATAAAAAGTTCATCCAACGGCATATTTGATAATACGGAATTAGCAATTTGCATTTTTCAACCCGCGGATAACGGAGCTTCAACAAATCATAGGGAAACCAAATACGAGAAAGGATATATTTTAGCCCTCTCCCCTTTTTCGCCGCTTGCGCGGCAACCATATTTTGGGCAGAGCCGTACACGCCGCCGGTCAATATATACTCTTCCAATTTTTGGGTAAGGGGTGTATGCGCCTCTTCCCCAAAC
>JAFQVL010000006.1 GCA_017408045.1 Clostridia bacterium
AGGAATACAACCGCAACGTGCCCGAGGAGGCGCAGGACTATCCCGAAGTATACGTCTACGGCAAAATTTTACCTGCGAAAGGGATTTATTTTAGACATATCGACGGGTTGATGCTTGAAAACGTATCGGTGGAAACCTATCGCGACGACAAGAGAGAGGACTTTGTGTTCGACAGCGTGCAGAACTTGAAAATCCAATAAGAACACCCAAGAAAGCCGCCGTTACAACGGCGGCTTTTTGAAAAAGGACTTGACAAGCAGACGGTTTCGGGATATACTGAAATATAGGCTCTGTAAAATAGTCCAAAACAAAAATACGTCGAATCGTTGTAAAAAATTTTGGTTAAGACAATCATTGTAAGGGATATAGCCGAAATAAACGAGGTGTTTTACTATGGTTAAACTTTTTAATTTTTGGTATTTCTTTTTTATCATTATAAGCGCGGCTACGGTTGTAGGTCTTTATTTTCTGTTAAAAAACAAAAGCGAAAAAACGAAAAAAATCGTCTTGGGCGGTATTTTATTTTTCAACTTAGCCCTGCACTTTTTAAAATTGACCTTTCCGCCGTACAGTACCGACCCCGATAAAGCAATGCGCGACGTTTGGTTTGTCAACGTTTGCGCGACAAGCGTACTGTTCTTCCCGTTTTTGTTTATCAGCAAGAGCAAGACAGCCAAAGACTACATGGTATCTTTGGGCTGCATAAGCGGCTTTTTGGCCTTATTCTACCCTACCGAGGCAATCAATGAAAGCGTTTTATCGCTTGACTTGTGGCGTTTTTATATCTGCCATTGGATTATTTTTGCCGTCCCCACGCTAACCGTGCTTTTAGGCCTGCACAAGCTGGACGTTAAACGCCTGTGGAAAATACCTATTTGCGTTAGCGCTATGCTGTTTTTTATCATTTGCAACCAAATCTTACAAAGCGAATTGGGGATTATTGCTTTAAGAGATCAAGATATGCTGCATATCAACTTCCATAACCCGTCTTTAATTTGGGGGCCTACGGATGACGTTGCGGTGCTATTTTCTTGGTTGACCCCCGATTTTATGAAAACCGTACCTTGGGGCGAATTTGCAGGACAAGAGAAATACTGGCCTTTCTTTTGGATGCTGCCGGGTGTACTGTTCTATTTCCTTTTAATTCCTTTCATGCTCTGCTTTATCTTTGATTTTAAAGGAACGACCAAAAGCTTTGTCAATATTTTTAACGCAATAAAAAATATCTTCACGAAAAAGAAAAATAGCGATTGATTGAACGCTGAACATCGAGTAAGAAGTTTCCACTAAATATGAAAATGCAAAATACAACCACTAAAAAAACGGCAACAAAGGGTGTTATCCGTTATGGACACACCGAGAGTAGAGGCAAGGCCAACCGCACGCAATACCTTTCCGTGCATAAGGTCCAGCGCAGCGATGAATTGCTGGAATTTTTGTTAAAAAAGCTGAACACGTCCAGAAACAACGTAAAGGCGTTGCTTTCCCGCCGCCAAGTGCTTGTAAACGGCAGCGTAATTACGCAGTATAACTTTGCCTTGGCGAAGGACGACGAAGTGAAAATCGCCCGTGAATCCGTTCGCGAAGAGGCTGGAAGACCCGCTGCGCAGCAAGCCAAGCGTGGGAAGTCGGAAAAAATCCTTCCTGCCCCTAAGGTCAAAATTCTCTACGAGGACGAGGACCTGATTGCCGTGGAAAAACCGGAGGGCTTGCTGTCGGTGGAGAGCGACAAGGAAAAGGAATGTGCGTTCGCGCAGGTGCTCCACTATTTGCAGAGCAAGGACAAGGCGAGCCGCCCCTTTATTTTGCACCGTATCGACAAGGAAACCTCGGGCGTGTTGCTGTTTGCGAAGAACATCAAACTCCATTCGATGCTGCGTATGCAATGGAACGAACTGGTGCAAACGCGCGAATACGTGGCGGTGTGCGAGGGGATTTTTGAAAAGAAAGCGGACACCGTTCAATCCTATCTTCGGGAGAACGTCAACAACCTCGTCTATTCCACGCAAGACCCGACGGGGCAAAAGGCAATCACTCGCTATCAAGTGGAAAAAGAGGGGAACGGATACAGTTTTGTTCGGGTGGAGATTGACACGGGCAGAAAGAACCAAATCCGTGTGCATATGCAGTCGATAGGCCACCCTATCGTCGGCGACGACAAGTACGGGCACACGAAAAACCCCTTGGGGCGGTTGGGTCTGCACGCCAGTTGCTTGACGATATTGCACCCGATCACGAAAGAACTACTTACCTTCCGCTCTTTGGTGCCTGCGAATTTTTATAAATGTTTTGCGAAATAAGTTTTAATGGAAGATACTCCCTTTGGGGAGTATTTTTATTTTCACTATTGACAAATAGGAGGGCGCGTGATACAATAACGGTATGGAAAAAGCATTTGGAAAACGTAGTTGGAGCATTTTAATACTGTTCGGTTTAATCGGACAAATTGCCTGGGCTGTGGAGAATATGTACTTTAACGTATTCTTGCGCGGTGAGGTTGGCGCAACCTTGGACGACGTGTCCTTGATGGTACAGCTTTCAGGTATCACCGCCACGGTGATTACCCTTTTGGCGGGTACGCTGTCGGATAAGGTGGGTAATCGCCGCGCCTTTTTGGCGTGGGGGTACGTCATTTGGGGTATTACGGTGGCGCTGTTCGGCTTTTTGTCGCCGCAGTACGTGGGGGCGATCTTTGGCTTGCCGACGGAGCAGGCGGTTGCGCTCGCGGTCGTCTTGGTCATCGTCGCCGATTGTATCATGACGGCGTTTGGCTCGACGGCGAACGACGCGGCGTTCAACGCATGGGTCACCGACAACACCGAAACGGACTATCGTGGTAAAGTGGAGGGCATTTTGTCCATTCTGCCCCTTGTGGCGATGCTGATCGTCGCAGGCGGCTTTGGGATTTTGAAGGACCTGCTCGGTGGCTACCAAAACCTGTTCTTGGTTCTGGGCGTCGTCATTTCCCTTTGCGGCGTTGCAGGCGTATTCCTCGTAAAGGACAGCCCTCGCCTTGAAAAAAGCGGAGAATTTAAGGACTTGTTCTACGGCTTTAAGCCGTCCGTCGTAAAAGAGCATAAGCCCCTGTACATCACTCTCTTAATCGTGGGCGTATTTGGGATTGCTTGTCAGATTTTCATGCCCTACCTCATCATCTATATGGAGGAGTATTTGGGCTTTACCGTCATCGAATACAGCGTGGTATTCGCCTCGGCGATTTTGCTTGGCGCGGCGCTGAACGTCTATTTAACCCGCCTTTCAGACAAGGTGGACAAGACGAAGATGCTGTATATTGCCGCAGGGATTTTTGTGGCGGGGCTTATCGGAATGTACTTTGCGAAGGATTTGGGGCACGTCATGGATATGGTGATGCTGGGAGTGTTTGGCTTTGTAATGATTACGGGGAATATCCTCGTGTCGGCGCTGAGCAATTCCGTCGTCCGCGACCATACGCCCGAAGGCTCGGTGGGGAAACTGCAGGGGGTTCGTATGGTCTTTTCGGTGTTATTGCCGATGGTGTTCGGGCCGATGATCGGCAACGCCGTCAATACGGCAAGAAACCTCGGGGCGGCAAGCGAGAATGCTGAGTTGACAACGAAGATTATTCCTGCGCCGGAGATTTTCTTGGCGGCGGCAGGCTTTGCACTCTTAATGTTTATCGTCATTCCCCTCTTGCAAAAAGCAGTAAAAAAGGAGAAAAAGAATGCGCCTGAAAACGAAGTATAACGTAGGGGAAATCCCCCTTTCCGAATATCCTCGTCCGCAATTTCGTCGGGACAGCTACCTGTGTTTAAATGGGGTTTGGCAGTTCCAAAAACAAAAAGAGGGCGGGCAGGTATGCGGTGAATACCAAAATATCCTCGTACCCTTCTCCCCTGAAACGCTGAATTCTGGGGTGGCGGAGGGCTTTTGCCTTGGCACGGACGAGCGGCTGGTGTACCGTAGAAGTTTTACCGTTTCCCCCTCGAATAAAGACAAGCGCGCCCTGTTGCACTTCGGGGCGGTAGACCAAAGTTGCGAGGTGTTCGTGGGCGGTACGCTCGTAGGCAAGCACGACGGCGGATACGTGCCCTTTTGCCTGGATATTAGCGAGGCGTTGCAGGTGGGCGAAAACGAACTCGTGGTCGTTTGCTATGATAAGACGGAGGGCAGCCACTTTACCCGTGGCAAGCAGAGCAGTACGCCGGGGACGATTTGGTATACTCCTCAAAGCGGTATTTGGCAGACGGTTTGGCTGGAATTTGTGCCGCAAAACTATATCCGTGATTTCACGGTAAAAACGGACGCGGAGAGTAAGACGGTTCGTATCGCTGTTGATTACGACGGCGAGGTTTCCCTGCGTATTTTCGACGGTGAAAGAGAAATTTACAGCGGTAAATTCCAAGGGGAAACGGCTGTGCAGGCAGATTTTGTCTTATGGTCGCCTGAAAATCCAAAACTGTACGACTTTGTTTTGGAAACGGATAGTGGCGATAAAGTATGCTCCTATTTCGGGGTACGCACTTTCTCCGAGGGTGTGGATGGAAAGGGCAAAAAGCGGCTGTTTTTGAACGGCGCGCCCTACTTTATGAACGGCGTTTTAGACCAAGGGTACTGGTCGGACGGCTTGCTGACGCCACCTTCCAACGAGGCGATGTACGATGAGTTGAAACTCTTAAAAGACATGGGCTTTAATATGGTGCGTAAGCATATCAAAATCGAGCCGATGCTTTGGTACTACTATTGCGACAAACTGGGCTTG
Organism: Clostridia bacterium; assembly: GCA_017408045.1. Lineage (GTDB taxonomy): Bacteria > Bacillota > Clostridia > Christensenellales > Borkfalkiaceae > Scatosoma. Next base: position 4,742 of record JAFQVL010000006.1, read on the forward strand.
ATTGTTTGGCAGGATTTCGTCAATGGCGGCGGTGAATATAAATGGTCGCATATCGCCCTCTTCCCCTTCTTGGGCGCAAAGCATCGCGACGACGATTATAAGTACTTCTCACGCGAAAACGAAGGGGGCAGGTACGAGTTTATCACTTCGGCAAAGGCAACCGTGCAGGCGCTGAAAAATGCCACTTGCGTAGGTCTGTGGGTGGTATTCAACGAGGGCTGGGGGCAGTTCGACTCCGAAAAAATGACGGCGCAGGTGAAGGCGTGGGACGATACGCGCTGCATTGATTCCTGCAGCGGTTGGCACGACCAAGGTAAAAAGGCGACGACGATGCTGTCCATGCACACCTATTACACTCCCCTGCGCGTTCCCAAAGATCCGCGGACGGTGGTACTCAGCGAATTTGGTGGCTACTCCAAGAAGACGGAGGGGCACGTATACAGCGAGCAGGAATTTGGGTATAAGGTATTTAAGACGAATGCAAAGCTGCAGAAAGCTCTTGAAAAGTTGTACTTGAAAAAACTGAAGCCCTTGATTGCCAAGGGACTCAGCGCGTGCGTATACACGCAGGTTTCAGACGTCGAAGAGGAAATCAACGGGTTGATCACCTACGACAGAGAGGTGGTGAAAGTGCCCGTCGAATGGATGCGCGCTATCAACGAGCAAATCAAAGCGGAGGCGGAAAGGGTATGAAGATTCCCGTAAAAAAGTGCACGTATGACGAGGTGAAGAAAATCACCCCAAGGGAACAAAAGCCTGCCAAGAAACCGAACTTTCTCTTTCGCACCCTTTTAAAACTGATCAGCCTGCCCGATATTTGGGCGGTAAAGTTCCGTTGCAAAAAGGTAGGTATGGAAAAGCTTGGCAGAAAAGAGCCGTGTATCATCTTGATGAACCATTGCAGCTTTTTGGACTTAGAGGTTGCGCAGCACGTTTTTTACCCTCGCCCCTTAAATATCGTGACGACCTGGGACGGCTACGTGGGGAGAAACTGGCTAATGCGGCAAATCGGCTGTATCCAGACAAAGAAGTATTCCACCAGCCCGAAACTGCTGCGAGAGATTAAGCGATTGCTGGGCAAGGGGAGCTCGGTGCTGATTTATCCCGAGGCGGGGTATTCCTTTGACGGTACGGCAACCACCATGGGGGACGGGCTTGGGAAGTTGGTCAAGATGTTCGGCGTGCCGCTGATTACCTGCATTACGGACGGCGCGTATTTGAGGCAGCCCCTCTATAACGAGCTAAAAAAACGCAAACTGCCCGTCAATGCCGAGGTATCCTACCTGCTTTCGCCTGATGAGATTGGGGCGATGGATTATCGTCAAATCAACGAGAAGATCGCAGAGAAGTTTTCCTTCGACGCTTTCCGTTCTCAGCAAGAGCGTGGGCTGAAAATTGACGAGCCTGATCGCGCGGACGGCTTGAACCGTGTCTTGTATAAATGTCCCCATTGTCTTGCCGAGGGGCGAACGGTGGGTTTGGGAGAAAAACTGACCTGCCTTGCCTGTGGCAAGGAATACCGATTGACCGAATACGGCAAGATGGAGGCGCTGGTTGGAGAAACGGAATTCGAGCATATTCCCGACTGGTATCGTTGGCAGCGACAAGAGGTAAAAAGGGAATTGGATGAGGGCAGGTATGCAATGAACCTCGACGTCGAGATTATGATGATGATTGACAGTTATTGTCTTTACCATATCGGCGAGGGCAAACTCACCCACGGCGAGGACGGATTTCACCTCGTTTCTGCGGACGGGCAACTGCAATTTCACCAAGGGGCAACCGCCTCGTATACCGTCAATTCGGACTTCTACTGGTATCAAATTTCCGACGTAATCTGTATCGGCGATATGTCCGTGCAGTATTATTGTCTGCCGAAAAATCCAGGGGACGTGGTGGCAAAAGCTCGGCTTGCGGCAGAGGAGCTGTATAAAATCAAAACAAAAAGCACTAAAAACGGATAAAAAACCTATCAAAAATGGGCGAAAAAACCCTAAAAAACGCAAAAAAATCGACCCTTTTTGAGGGTCGATTTTCATTATCTTGTTCGTGCTAAAAATTACAGAAGGCTTGCCGCGTCCTTATCGCAGATAACGGTAACTGCAGGGTGCAGCTGCAATACGGATGCAGGCAGGTTGGGGGTGATTTCGCCCTTGACCATGCCGTATACTGCCGCCGCCTTGTTCTTACCGGAAACGACGACGAGAATGCTCTTTGCGTTCATAATATTTTTGATGCCCATGGACAGCGCCTGACGGGGTACTTCGTCGATGGACGCGAACAGGCGGGAGTTATCTTTAATCGTGCTCTCCGTAAGGTCCACAAGGTGGGTGGTAGAGCCAAACGGCGTACCCGGTTCGTTAAAGCCGATGTGCCCGTTCGAGCCAAGCCCCAAGACCTGCACGTCTTGCTGGTATTCGTCTAAGAGGGCGTTATATCTATCGCATTCCGCCTGCAAATCCTTTGCCGAACCGCTAGGCAGGTTGGTGTTTGCAAGGGGGATGTCGATGTTCTTAAACAGGTTTTCGTACATAAAGTATGCATAACTTTGGTCGTGGTCTGCGGTCAAGCCGACGTATTCGTCGAGGTTGACGGAAACGACTTCCTTGTAGGAAGTGCCGTTTTCACGGTGATCCTTCGCCATGTTTTGATAAGTGCCGATCGGGCTGGAACCCGTTGCAAGCCCAAGCACAGCCTTGGGGTTTTTCTTGACGATGTCCGTCAGGATTTCTGCGGCTTTCGCACTCATTTCTTCGTAATTTTCTACAACGATTACTTTCATTTTATCACCTCAATGTATTTTATACGCTACTATTATAGCCTGAATATTTGGTTAGGTCAAGCGTTTGGCAAAAAAAAGGTGAAAAAATCCGTATTGCCCTTGCGAACGGGCAAAGAATGTGTTATAATGGTCAGGAACAACCTCAAAGAAGATCAATGGAGAAAATTATGAAGCTTTTGCATATAGCGGATTTGCATTTAGGGTCGGAGATGAGCGCTCGCTTGACGGCGGAAAAAGCCCGTCGGCGCAAAGAAGAACTTTGCGCCGCGTTTGACCGCGTTGTAAATTACGCAAAACAGGAAGGCGTGCGCGCGGTTTTGCTGTGCGGCGATGCGTTTGATACCATCGCTCCCCTTCGTCGTGATAAGCAGTTTTTCTACGACGTAATTCGCAATGCGGAGCAACTGACTTTTTTCTATTTAAAGGGAAACCACGACGAAGAAGAAACGGTGGAAGACCTGCCCAATCTCAAAACTTTTTCCGCCGATGAATGGACGAGTTATGACCTTGGCGAAGGGGTCGTAGTGAGCGGTATCGAACTTTCCGACCAAAACTCCGAGGTGTATTACGATACTTTGCGGCTGGATACTGAAAAGAAAAATATCGTGCTCTTGCACGGGCAACTTGCCGAGAGTGTGGGGGCAGAGAAAATCGTCCTTCGCAAGCTTGCGGGCAAAGGGATTGACTACCTTGCGTTGGGGCATATCCATTCCTATTCCACGGGTGCAATCGACGCGCGCGGCAACTACGCCTACGCAGGCTGTTTAGAGCCGCGTGGCTTTGACGAGGTGGGGGCAAAGGGCTTTATCCTCTTGGATACCGAGGGGGGCTTGCAACACCGCTTCGTCGAGAGCGCAACGCGCACGGTGCGGCTGGTGGAAGTGGATATTAGCGGCGTGAGCGGTATCCCCGAGGCGCAGTATAAGGTAGAGCAAACGCTGACGGTAGACAAAGAGGATATGCCGCGTATTCTTTTGACGGGTGAAGTCGATTTCGACACGGACGGAATGGCACATTTTATCGAGCAGCGATTGAAGGGAAAATACTTCGCGCTGTCGGTCAAAGACGAAACGCGTCCTGCACTCCATTTGGAAAAATACGAGGGGCAGGTATCGATTGAAGCGGAATTTGTACGCGTTATCCTTGCCGACGAGGCTTTGGACGAGGGCGAGAAAAAGCGTGTGATTGCGCTCGGCTTAAAGGCGCTGAAAGGAGAGAAATTATGAGGCTGATATCCTGCCGTATCGACGGCTTTGGAAAATATCAAAACGCGAAGTGGGATTTTTTGAAGGGCTTGAACGTCTATTCACTTGCCAACGGCGAGGGGAAAACCACCCTTGCCACCTTCCTGCGCGCGATGCTGTACGGTATGCCGACGGACAGAGGGGACGCATACGGTACGCGTGGTCAATATTATCCCTTCCAAGGGGGTACGTACGGCGGTAGCCTGCGCGTAGAATGGCAGGGGAAAGTGTACGAAATCGTCCGCGCTTTCGATAAAAAAAGCGAGGTGAAGGATACCCTGTCCGTCTTGGACGAAAAAGGAAAGGCGTGCGATGCGCTGGGTAAAGTGCCTGGCTTGACCTTGTTCGGGTTGAACGAAGAGGCGTTTTTGCGTACCTCGTATATCACTTGGGAGCAGACGGATATCGGGCTTGGGCACGGTATCGGGCAACGGCTTGGCGGCTTGGCGGCGGACGCGTCTCCGATGACCTTGGAAAACGCCTTAAAAGACTTGGACAATTATAGAAAAAAATATCAGTCGGACAAGCGGAGGTGTAAGGGAGGACCCTATTCGGGTTTTATTCCCGAAACAGAGGAGAGAATTGAGGAAATTCGTCAGGATATCCTCAAAAAAGAGGAAAATGAAAAATTGCTGTCCAAGGTAAGCGCGGAATACGAGGCGGCTTGCGCTGAGGAAAAGATCCACTCTGAGGAAATCGAGAGAATGCAGACGGCGGATACCCTGCGCGCCCGTTGGGAGAACTACCGCTTGCTGCTGGCGGCGGCAAGGGAAGAGGAGGAAAAAGCGGCGGCGCTTGCGGCGGCGTACCCGGCAGGCTTTCCCACCGAGGAAGAGGTTGCCAAATGGCAAGCAAGCCACGAAGAGTTGCAACGCATACGCCTGCAAGGGGAAGTGCGCTCGTTTGCGAAGGCAGAGTTGCTTGCGGAAAAGGAACAGAGGTTTTCTCGCGGCGTCCCCTCTGAGGAGCGAATGGAGAGGACGGAACTGCTCGTAGACGAGTTCTTGACGGCGAAAGCCGCCGAAGAAGGCGCGGCTGCCGTTTTGCAGAAAACCAACAAAACGAAAAGCTGGCTGCTGATTTTGATTTTGGCGGTGGCGGCAGGCTTGCTGACGGTAGGGATTTTGCTGGTGGGCAAGGTGCTTCCTTTTGGGATAGGCTTGATTGTGGGCGGCGTGTTGCTGCTTTTGGCGGATATGCTGCTGTATATAAAGGGCTTGACGGCGATTGCGCCCACCGTACCTAACGGCTTTTCCGAGCGTGTGAGGCAGATGCAGACGAGGCTGGAGAGTATCTTTGCCGACTACGGGATTTCCGCGACGGATATGCCTACGGCATATAGTACCTTGAAAGCGGAAATCGAAAGCCTCATGAGCCTGCGAGAGGAGAAGGCGGCGTACGAGAAGGAAACGGAAGTATTAGAGGAGAGAGAGCGTATTTTGGCGCAGACAATCGAGGAGGGTCTTCGCTGCTATCAACTCGGCGAACGGGGCTGGCAGAATGCCGGACGGGACGCTAAAGCGTATGCCATGGCGGTAGAACAAGCGGCGGAAAAGCGCGCGCGTGCCGAACAATTCCGCACGCAGTACGGCTTGGTAGAAGAACCGCAGACGGTCGTTGGCTTGGACGAAAAAAAGGCGGCGCAAAGAGGCTTGCAGGAAAATATCCGTGTACTTCGCACGAAAATGGAAGACTTAGAGCGTGTGGTGGCGGAATTGCCGAGGCTGCGTAGGCAGGTGGAGGAGGAGCAGGAATGCCTGCGCGAATACCGCTTAGAAAAGGAGCGCGCGGAAAGGGCGATTGCCGCGCTGAAAAAGGCGGACGAAAACTTGAAGGAAAGATACCTTGCGCCTATGCGAACAAGTTTTCTGCGCTTTGCGAAAAAGCTGGGCGTGGAATGGGCGGAAAGCGTTGCTTTGGGGGAGAACCTTGAGGTGCGTTTTGAGGCACAGGGTGCTTTGCGCCGTGAGGAGAACCTCAGCGACGGACAACGGGCTTTGGCGGCGCTGTGTATGCGGCTTGCGCTGATGGACAACTTATACGAAGGGGAGATGCCCTTCTGTATCTTGGACGACCCGTTCGTGCACTTGGATGAACAGCATTTTGCCGAGGTTGCGGCAGGCGTGCGCGCGCTTTCGACTGAGATGCAAATCCTCTACTTTACCTGCCACGAGGCAAGAAAAATCTAACAAAAAAAATCCACCCAAGCGGTGGATTTTTTTCATATAAGACTTGTATGTTAAGCGAACAAGAGGGGAATAATGAACACGCCGAGGACGACGACGCCAAGGGCGATTCTGTACCAACCGAATACCTTGAAATCGTGCTTTTTGACGAAGTTCATGAGTAGCTTAATGCACAGCATGGAAACGGCGAACGCCACCGCAAACCCGGTCAAAAGGTACACCCATTCCACGCCAAAAGCGAGGACGGCATTGAGGTTTTTGAGGATTTTCAAAAGACTTGCGCCCAGCATAACGGGAATGGCGAGGAAGAAGGTAAATTCCGCGCCGGCAGGTCGGGAGATGCCAAGCAATAACGCCGCCAAAATGGTCACGCCTGAACGGGAAGTGCCGGGGATGACGGACAGGACTTGCGCAGCGCCGATAATCAGCGCTTGCACCCAAGTGATACCGTGTACGTCGTCCACCTTAAAGGTTTTGTTTTTGTCGCTTTCCATAAACAGAAAGGCGATGCCGTAGACGATCAAGGTGATGGCGATGATGGCGGGCTCGTCAGGCATATCAAAGAGAATCCCCACGACGGCGGCAGGGATACAAGCCGCAGCAATCTTTGCCCACAACAGCCAAGTTTGCTTATCCGAATACAATCTGCGTTTTATAGGCGCGCCGTCTGCTCCTTCCGCTTTTGCGGTCAACTTGAACGGACAAAGCTTTTGAAAGAACAAAACGATGACCGCAAGGATTGCGCCTGCCTGCACGAAGTACAGAAAGATTTCCTTAAAGGCGTCCGTTTGTTCTAACCCCCATAAGGAATCAAACAGTAAGATATGGCCGCTGCTGGAAACGGGCAGCCATTCCGTAATGCCCTCGATGATGCCAAGTATGATAACTTTTAATAATTCTATAAAATTGAAATCCATTCGTGAATCCTTTTTTTTGTTGTAATCGCATCGTACAAGAATAGTTTACTATTTTTTTTAAAATTTGTCTATATTTTATGCGGTTTTTTTTAAAAAATAGCAATTTTTTTCAAAAACCTCTTGAAAAGAATAAAAAAGTATGCTATACTTATGTTTGTACTTAAGATGAAGTACGTTGCTTATACTTAAAATATATGGGTTCGATTTGGGGAAGGCGTGCGGCGTCGTTTGTCGAGTACGAAATTATGATATAGGAGGGACCCATATATGTGTCAAGGGACGGTAAGATGGTTTAACGCAGGCAAAGGCTATGGCTTTATTGCTGGCGATGAGGGCGGTGAAGACGTTTTTGTGCATTTCTCCGCAATCAATGCCGAAGGGTACAGGACGCTGAAGGAAGGGCAGAAAGTTTCTTATGAAACGGAAGTCGATCCGAAAAATCCTGAAAAACTGCGTGCAATCAACGTTTCAATTTTGAAGTGAATTCATTACAGAATACACCCCTCAAGGGCGGTTTCGCCTTTGAGGGGTGTATTTTTTATTGAAGGCTTTGTCGCAGAGCCTTTATTCCCTATGATAGGTTCTTACAAAATCTCCTTTATTCTACAAAAAAATACGGATTTTTTCCCGTTCGACAAAACTCGACAAAGGTAGTGCCGATACGACAAACTCTGTCAAAGAAGAACCGTTGCATTGGCTCAAAAAATGCAGTATAATAAAAATACAACAAAAGTTTTTGTCGGAAAATCGACAAATAGGAAAAACGAAGGAGGTAGGAATATGAACGAAATGAACGAGGAATTAGGGTTGGTGCAGGCAAAATCCATTGCAGAGGAATTGTACGCAATGATTAACGTGTGCTTTGAGTGTAAGACGGAGCTGGATGCAAACAGGGTGCGTTTGACGTTGCCGACGGGCGAGGCGTTCTGTTTTGAGGTTTCGCGGGTGAAAGCGGCGTAGGTTGCAGCGCGGTTGGGTTGCGGTCGTGCTACATTGTAAGGTAAAAAAAGAGAGGATTGTCAGGACGACAATCCTCTCTTTTTTTTAGAAAAACTTTCCCTACGGTTGACAAACGGGGCGGGTTGTTATATAATAACAACGGAGGGCGAAAGATGTTTCCGGATTTTCAAGTGATTGGAATGAACTTATATTCGATCTGTATGGCGCTGGGGCTGACTTTCGCTTTGCTGTTCGTGGACAGAGTGGGGGTAAAAAGAGGCTTTTCCCTTGCGCTGCAACGGGGCTTATTGGTGGCGGTCGTTGCGGCGATGGGCTGCGGCTTGTTCTTTGCTACCCTCTTTCAAGCGTTCTATAACTGGCTGGAAACGGGCGTGTTCGTATGGCAGGGCATGACCTTTTACGGCGGCTTTGTCGGCGGCGCGGCGGTGTTTTTACTGCTGTGGTTCTTTGTTCTCGGCAGGTTTTGTAAGGACAAAAAAGAGCCGATAAAGCAGTTCCCCGTCATAGCCGATGCGGCGGCGGTTGCCGTTCCTATGGCGCACGGATTTGGGCGGTTGGGGTGCTTATTCGCAGGTTGCTGCCACGGCAGGATTGCGGACGTATGGTACGCCCTGCCTATGCGGATTGACGGCGAGTGGGTCAAAGCCGTACCCGTGCAGTTGTTTGAGGCAATTTTTTTGTTTGCTTTGGGGGCGGCGCTGTGGGTGCTGCTTGTAAAGATCCCCCAAGGGAAACGCTTTCCGCTGTTGCCCGTGTATGCGGTCGTTTACGGCGTTTGGCGGTTTTGTATAGAGTACGCGCGCGCAGATGAGCGCGGGGAAACGGTCGTGGCGTTTTTGACTCCGTCGCAGCTTACAGCGGTTGTCTTGGTGGCGGCAGGGGCGGTATATTTTATCATTTGGTATTTACGAAAAAGGAGAACTATCATGGGAAGAACAGAGGCTGTGCAAGCATTCGAGCAAGGATTTGGGGCAAAGCCCACGCACCTGTTTTCGGCAGCAGGGCGTATCAACGTCATCGGCGAGCACGTCGATTATTGCGGAGGTCAGGTATTCCCTGCGGCGCTGAACCTGCGGTGTAATATTTACGCCAAAAAAACGGAAGGGAATACCGTCCGTATTCTCTTGAAAGGGATTGAAGGCATTATCGAGTTGGACGTCAACCGCTTAAACGATTACCGCGATTTAAAGTACGGCAACTACCAGGCAGGGGTGGCGTATCACTTGCAAAAGGAAGGAACGCCGATCGTCGGTTGCGACTTGTACTACGATTGCACCGTGCCGTTTGGCAGCGGACTTTCCTCGTCGGCGGCAATCGAGGTGGCGACGGCGGTTGCTTTTTGTGAACTTGCAGGCGTAGCCTACGATAAGGTGCATCTTGCCGTTATTTCTCAGCGCGCGGAGAACGAATATGCAGGCGTAAATTGCGGGATTATGGATCAATTCGCCTCGGCAATGGGAAAAAAGGACCATGCGGTGCTGCTGAATTGCTCTACCCTCGCCTATGAATACGTGCCTTTGGAACTGGGCGAATATTGTTTGGTAGTGGCGAATTGCAACAAGCCCCACAACCTTGTGGAAAGCAAGTACAACGTTCGCCGTCAAGAGGTGGAAACGGCTTTGCGGGAAATTCGTAAGGTCAAGGAGGTGGATTGCTTGGCGGCTTTGTCCGTTGAGGAATTCAACGAACTGAAATATCTTCTGTCGGGCGTGGTGGAAAAGCGCGCCGAACACGTCGTGTACGAGTGCGACCGTGTAAAAAAGGCGGTGGTGGCTCTGCGTGCAGGGGATATAGAGGAGTTGGGCAGGCTCTTAAACGAGAGCCATTATTCCTTGCGGGATTTGTATGAAGTAACCGGCAAGGAATTGGATACCCTCTCTGAATTGGCGAGAAGGGAATGGGCTTGCTTGGGGTCGCGTATGATCGGTGCAGGCTTTGGCGGCTGTACCATTTCGATTGTAAAAAAATCGGCGGTGGACGGCTTTATCAAGCGCGTGGGCGATGCGTATTATACCACTATCGGCTATCGCGCAAGCTTTTATCAGACCTCGATTGAGGACGGGATTACGGTAGAAACGCTGGTATGAAATACGTATTAACTTTGGATCAGGGAACGACCAGCTCCCGCGCGGCAATCGTCGATGAAAAACAAAATATCGTGGGGATTTTAAATCGAGAATTCCCCCAAATCTACCCCGAGGAAGGTTGGGTGGAGCACGACCCGATGGATATTTGGTCGAGCCAGTACGGCGTGATGATGGAGCTTATCGCAAAGAGTGGCGTTGTCCCGAAAGATATCGTCGCCGTCGGTATCACCAACCAGCGCGAAACCACCGTCGTTTGGGATAAAAAGACGGGAAAGCCCGTCTATAACGCCATCGTTTGGCAATGCCGAAGGACGGCAAAGGCGGTAGAGGAAATCGTTGCAAAGGGCTACGGCGATACCATTCGAGAAAAAACGGGCTTGATTCCCGACGCGTACTTTTCCGCGAGCAAGGTCGCTTGGATTTTGGACAACGTCGACGGCGCAAGAGAACGGGCGGAACGAGGGGAGTTATTATTCGGCACGGTGGATACTTGGCTCGTGTGGAATTTGACGGGCGGCAGCGTACATATTACCGATGCTACCAACGCTTCGCGGACGATGCTGTTCAATATCAATACGATGGAATGGGACGACGAACTGCTTGCGCTGTTCCGTATCCCAAAGCAGATGTTGCCGCAGGTGAAAAGCTCTGGCGAGATTTACGGCGCGACGGTCATCGGCGGGGCTGCCATACCCATCGCGGGGATTGCAGGCGACCAGCAGGCGGCGCTGTTTGGACAATGCTGCTTTGAGGTTGGAGAGGCGAAAAATACCTACGGCACGGGTTGTTTCCTCTTGATGAACGCAGGGGAAAAGCGCCCGAGCAGCGAAAACGGTTTATTGACGACCTTGGCGGCAACGCGTAGCGGTCAGCCGCCGCAGTACGCTTTAGAGGGTAGCGTGTTCATCGGTGGCGCAGTCATTCAATGGTTGCGTGATGAAATGCGCTTTTTCACCGACAGCCGCGATGCGGAATACTATGCAAAAAAGGTGGAGGATACGGGCGGCGTATACGTCGTGCCTGCCTTTACGGGACTGGGTGCGCCCTACTGGGATATGTACGCAAGGGGCACGATCGTTGGCATTACGAGAGGCACAAAACGAGAGCATATCATTCGCGCCGCGCAGGAGTCGATTGCCTATCAATCAGCAGACCTTGTGTTTGCGATGCAGAAGGACACGGGTACGCCCATAAAGC
>JAFQVL010000017.1 GCA_017408045.1 Clostridia bacterium
GAGGCGGAAAAGAGCAATTCTGTCGTCGAGGCGATGTATGCGGCAAAGGAAGACGCCGTTTCGGATAGCGACGACCGCGTACCACCCCATTTGAAGGACGTCAGTTATGGCAGCGCGGCGGATAAGGCGGCGAGGTCGGAATATAAATACCCTCACGACTTTGGCGGCTACGTCGAGCAGCAGTACCTGCCCGATTCTTTGAAAGATAAAATATATTACGTGCCCTCTGGAAGAGGCTATGAAAAAGAAGTTATGGAAATTCGCAGTCGGAAGGGCAAAAGACAGTAAAAAGCCACCGTGTGCGAAAGTAGGAGGAAGAACAAATGAAGTGCTTATATTGTGATTGTACGGATAGTAAGGTAATTGATTCCCGTTCCTCGGACGATAGAAAGAGTATTCGTCGTCGCAGAGAATGTACTCTTTGCGGCAGACGGTTTACCACCTATGAAACGATAGAGGTTACTCCCGTGCTCGTGGTCAAGAGCAACGGCACGAGGGAGTCGTATAACGCGGAAAAGGTGCGCCGTGGGATTGTAAAGGCTTGTGAAAAACGGGCGGTTTCTGCCGATGCGATTGACGCGATTGTGTCCGATATTTCGCGCAGAGTGTATAACAGCATGGAGAGCGAAATCTCTTCTAAGCAAATCGGGGAGATGGTAATGGATGCTTTGAAGGAAACGGACGAGGTTGCGTACGTTCGCTATGCTTCCGTATATCGTTCGTTTAAGGATATTTCCTCGTTTATGTCCGAACTTAAAAAGATGATGCGTGATACCAGAGATTCGAAAAAGAGCGAAGGAGGCACGGTATGACCACCAGAGAAAATACAAGGCGTATTCACGTTGGCGGCGTAAGTTTGGGTGGCGGCGCGCCCGTGCGTATCCAGTCGATGACGACCACGAAGACCTCGGACGTGGAAAAGACGTTGCAGCAGATTGCGGCGCTCAAAAGCGCGGGCTGTGAAATCGTGCGCGTGGCGGTGGCAGACGAAGCGGATGCGGCGGCGGTAAAGCGGGTAGCAGCCGAGTGCGGCTTACCGCTGGTTGCGGATATTCATTTCTCTTACAAGCTGGCGGTAGCAGCGATTGAAAACGGCGCGCATAAGGTGCGTATCAATCCGGGCAATATCGGCGGTGAGGAAAAAATTCGCTACGTTGCCGATTGTGTTAAGGCGCATGGTATCCCTGTGCGCGTGGGCGCGAATACGGGCAGTATCGAGCCGCATTTTTTGGCAAAATACGGTAGAACGCCGGAAGCGCTGGTGGAAAGCGCCCTCTTTAACGTGGCGGCTTTGGAAAAATTCGGGGTACAGGATATTGCGATTTCGGTAAAGGCTTCGGACGTTCCTATGACGGTGAACTCGTACCTGCTGTTGGCAAATCGTACCTCGTACCCTCTGCACGTGGGGGTTACGGAGGCAGGAACAACCGCCAGCGGTATTGTAAAAAGCGCAGTTGGTATCGGCTCGCTTTTATTGCAAGGGGTGGGGGATACGTTGCGCGTTTCCCTGACGGACGACCCCGTGCAGGAAGTGTATGCGGCAAAGCGTATTTTGCAGGCTTGCGCCTTGGAAGAGGACTACGTAGAAGTGGTTTCCTGTCCTACCTGCGGCAGATGCGGTTGGGATAGTATGGACTTGGCGCGTGAGGTGTCCGATTTTGTGCTTCCCTATAAAAAGAAAGCAAAGGTGGCGGTGATGGGCTGCGTCGTCAATGGTCCGGGCGAGGCGAAGGACGCCGACCTTGGGATTGCCGGTGGCAACGGCTATTGCCTGCTGTTTAAAAAGGGCGAGCCCTATTTGAAAGTGGAGGCGGCGCGCGCAAGAGAAACCTTCTTGCAGGAATTAAAGGAATTGTTAGGCGATGGACAGAACGCATGAGTATCTGCGCGCTTTGCGCGCATTAGACGGGCTTAGAAACGCCGTTCTTGCCGGAATACACCTCTATAAAAAGGAAAAGGTGGCGGAGTTTTTATTGATTACCGACCGTTCTTTTACCGAGGCAGAGGAGGCGGAGGCGCGCAGGATTTCGGGGACGTTTTTGCCTGCGGAATTTTCGGCGACCGTCAAGATTGCAAAACGTGTCTTGGACGAGGATTTGCTGCGCGAGCGTATCTTTGCGTTCGTCTGTGGCAGTTTCCCTGCTGCGGCGGCTTTCTTAAAGGTAGAGGACATCTCGATACAACTTCTTGAAAGCGGCGCTAATTTCTATTTCTCGGTGGCGGCAGACGAGCTGTCTTTTTTCACTTCCGGGAAACTGATGGATGCGGTCAGCGCGCATCTGTCTTCGCAATATTGCGGCACGTTCTACGGGGACGTACGCGTGGTGCAAAAGCAGAGGGATACCTCGGCTTTGTCAGAGCCTATCGAGGAGAGGGAAGAGGTTTTTGTTTCGGAAATTCGCACCTTTCCCATTGAGGGATACAAGCGGATTGACGGTGCGGATACTATCCCTACGGACGCTGTGTATATCGCGGATATGGGGGATATGGAAAAGGAATTTGCCGTCTGCGGCGCAATCACTTACCTGGAAGAAAAACGGTACGTAAAGCGCAACGAAAAGACGGGCGAGGAGATGGAAAAAATCCGCTATTCGCTGACGATTACGGACGGCACGGGTATGCTGCGCTGCACCTATTTCCCCAAGAAGGCGACGGAAGAGAAAATCAAAGCCTTGCAGGTGGGGGATAGCATCGTCATTTTGGGTGTGAACGAGGAGTTCAACGGACATCCGTCCTTCAAGGCAGGGAAAATCAATCTTGGGCGTGCGCCAGAGGGCTTTGTTCCCAAGGCAAAGCTTTCCAGACCCGTTCCAAAGTTCTATCATACCCTGTTCCCCGAACCGTACGTAGAGTACAAGCAAGCAGGATTTTTCGACGTCGAAGAAAAGCCTGCGGCGTTGAAGGGAAAGACGGTCGTCGTATTCGACCTTGAAACGACGGGGCTCGTTTGGCAGCCGTCCATGGGTAGAATGGACAAGATTATCGAGGTGGGGGCAGTCAAACTAATCGACGGCGAAATCCGTGAAAAGTTTGCTACCTTTGTTGCCTGCAACGAACGGCTTACTCCGAAAATCATTGAACTGACGGGCATCCACGACGAGGACTTGGTGGGCGCGCCGACGGTGGATAAGGTGATTGCCGACTTCTTTAAGTTTGCAGACGGAGCGATTTTGGTGGGGCATAACGTCAACTTTGACTATGGCTTTATCCGCCATTACGGAAAGGAAAACGGGTACGTGTTCTCCAATCCGTCCTTGGATACGGTGGTTTTGGCGCAGGAACAACTTGCCGCGGTGGGGCTTGCCAACTACAAACTGAACACGATTGCAGACTATTACGGCTTTGATTTCAATCATCATCGCGCTTTCGAGGATGCGGCGACCACGGCGAAGATTTTTGTCGAACTGATTAAAAGGCGGGGCAGCCTGCCGCTGTAAGCATAGGGCGGCAACGCAAATACGGGAGATATACTTGTGGTAAGAGAAGAGATACTTAGGAAGGAATTTGATATTTTTATCGCCTATCACGGCACGAATAATCCGATGGGCTCTAAGCAAAAGGCTTGGGAACTCTACGAGCACCTGTCGCAATTTGCCGATTGCTTTTTCCTGCCCGTGACCTATCCCGAAGGGGATTTTTCGGATACGCCGACCATCGCAAAGCACGCGAAACTGTTTCTGTTGGTGGCGAACGACAATATCCCTCTGAACGATAAGAGCGAGATTCATGCGACGGACGACAACTGGTTGCATCCGGAAGTAAATAGCTATTACAGCGCGCACGTCACGCGAAAAGCAAAGGTGTATGCGTGCGGTGGGCTTACGGCAGCAAAAGCAAATAACTTTCACGTGGCGTTCGGCGGTACGGCGCATTTTGTGGAAGGGGAATCGGCTGACCCGATGCGGGAACTTACGCTGTGGGCGCAGACTTCCTTGCAAAACGGCTCGGTGGCTGCTCCTGTGGCGAAAACGAGCGCTCCTTCCTATCGCGCAGACAAGCGCGTCTTTGAAGGTACGTGGATTTTGACGGGAGAATTCAAGGGTTTCCAAGGCGATTTCCGAAAACACTACACCAGCATGGGTAGGCTGATTTTGACGTGGGACAGCCATTGTTATAAGGCGCTGTACTGTTATAGCGTTTCGCGGGATTTTAGCGACCAAGCGCACGTGACGGCGATTTGCGAAGGCTTTTCTTCCTTTGAAATCGGGGAAGATGGGAAAGAACAGTTGGTGATTACTTGTGATATCATCGGCAGAACTTCTGCAAAAAAGCAACGAAACAATAACAAGCATTTCCGCTTGGTGCTTACCCCAAGACTGGGCGCGGACGGTTCGGTGATTGCGTTGGTTTCGGAGTTCAAAACGAAAAATACGGACGGAACGTTGACTTTTACAAAAGGAAGGTAATCGAATGTACGACAAAAAATACGACGAGCGTTCCATTCGCTCTGAAAACAGCGATTTTGTGGAATTCATGCTCCCGCATTTAGGGAAAGAGAAAAGGGTCGTCGATTTGGGCTGCGGGACTTGTCGCAAAGTGGCGAAGATTGCGCCCTACGTGGATTCGGTGGATGCGCTCGATAGAAACGAACGGATGTTGGCGCAGGCGGCGGATTCGTTGGCGGAAAAGAAAATAGACAACGTTCGCTTGTTTTTGGGAGATAATTTCAACACTCCTTTTGTATCGAATACATACGACGTTTGCTCGACTGCTCTGTCTACTTGGTCGCCGGCGGAAGCGCGCAGATTGCTCAAAACAGGAGGGACGTTTTTCATTGAAACGCTTTGCCCCGACGATAAATTTGAAATCAAAAAGGCGTTCGGGCAAGACGACTTGGGGGAAAGAGGGTATCTCTTCGGGCAGACCTGTGAGGAGCGCGTCTATTATTTAAGAACTGCGCTAGAGGCATTCTTTGAAGTGGAAGAGTGGCTGTTTACAGAGCGGCAGACGGAGTTGACGGAAGAGGGTTTTTTGGGACTGTTAGAGTTGACGCCCACGATCCGCGGCTTTTCCTTGGAAAAGGACGGCGACATTGTAAAACGATTGCTTGTGGACGGCAAGGTGCGTTTTACGGAAAAGAGAATGATGATCCGTGCAACGGCTAGCCGCTTCAAACCAAGTTGAACCAGGTTTTGACGGCGAAAAATCCCCTAACCGTGCAGGATTTTCTCTTGAAATACGGACGGTATTCCTGCGCGAAAATCCTTTCGTTTAAGAGATTTCGCGCTCGTGAAAACTGCGTAGCACCTTAAAATAGGGATTTTGTGATGGATTTGGGCGGTGGCGACCGCTGTCGTATCGACATACTGCAAGGGCGCAAACGCCCTAAGACGCGAAAAATAACATTTTAAGGCTTGTTCAATTTGGTTTGAAACGGCTAAGGAGAGAAATATATGAGTAAAAAAATGCAGGAACAAACGGTGGCGGAACAGAATCGCGAGGCGTTGTTCCGTACGATGCGTACGGCGTTTTTGACGGCGTACCCGAAAATTTTTACGGATGTGCGGTATGCCTCGGACATCTTTTTTCAGTCGGTGAAACTTGCTGCGGAATACGGGTTTTCTTTCCAAACTTCGCTGTTCGTTGCAGACATGGCCGTTGAAATTGAAACCCGGCACAAGGCGTTGAGCGCGGCTGTGGCGGCGTGGACGGACAAGGAAACGCTGGTGATAGAGTTGGCGGCAGGGCTTTCCCCTAGACGGGCAGAGTTTGCTGGCGTAAACTACGTGGAGTTCGACCATGAGACGATTGTTGAAATCAAAAAGACGATTTATCAAAAAATGGGTTTTGCGGACTATGCGTCGGGCTTATACGCCGTTGACTTTATGGACAAAGAGGCGTTCGCCAAAATTATGCAGACGCTTGGCGTTCACAACTACAAACGGGTCGTAGTGGTTTCGGAAGGCTTATTCTGGTATTTGAAACGTTCGCACGTGCAGGGAATGGTGGACGTTTTGTCGTCTGCGTTGCAGGGCGTAGAGTGGCTTTGGATTACGGCGGACTGCCCGACCCATGCGGAGATTTCCGAAGCAGAATATCGCAACGTTATCGCGAATTCTTCCAACTGCAGCCCCGTGGAACCGTTTGCGGACTTCAACGATTTTGCGGACTTCTTTACACAGAACGGCTTTGCGCTGTCGGCGCATAGGCTGAGGGAATTTGTATCCCCCGATTGCATTTATGCGGGCAAATTCTTCTCCGTTTCTGCGGAGGAAGTGGGAGGACGTATGGCAGATTATACGGATATTGCCTTGCTGAAAAAGTAATGCTCACGTGCGTGCCTGCCGCTGTAAAATTTCTTTTAGAAATTATTGCAAAACGCTTGCGTAATCTGGAAAATGGTGGTATAATAAAAACACTTGATAATACTTTTGTTATTGAGAGTGGCGGTTTGCCACTCTCATAATCTTATAAAGGGGAAGTATGAAGGTAAAAAGCGTACAGGAAATTCAAGAGGTTTTACAGCCGATTGCAGACGAAATGCAGATTGAAATCGTCGAAGTGGAGTTCAAGCAGGGGCGAGAGCCTGCGCTCACCGTCTACATTGACATCGAGGGAGGGGTGGATTTGAACACTTGCGAGGCGTTCCACCGCGCGATTGACCCCGTGTTGGACGAATTAGATCCCACGCAGGGTGCGCCGTATACCCTCAACGTTTCCAGCCCCGGTTTGGATAGACCGCTGAAAACAGAGCGCGACTTCCAAAAATGTATGGGCAAAAAAGTCGAGGTAAAGTTGTTTGCCCCGATGCAGGGAAAGAAGTTTTTTGAGGCGACGTTGGTAGGCTTTGACGAGCATTGTGTTTCCATCGAGGAAAACGGCAACGTGCTCAAACTGGAAAAGAACAAAATTGCTAAAATCAATCGCGCAATCGAATTTGATTTTTAAAGCCGGCTCTGTGATATGGCAAAAAATGATGGATACGCTCTTGCACAGCGGTCAAATAAAAACAAAAAAATAATTGAGGAAATTCAATAGGAGATAAAATTATGGATAACAAGGAATTTTTTGCGGCTCTTACCGATTTCGTTAGAGAAAAGGGAATCAGCGAAGAGGTGTTTTTGGAAACGTTAAAGAACGCTTTGGCATCTGCTTACAAAAAGCAGTACGACGGCGGCGTTGAGGTTATCGTGGATATGAACCGCGACCTCGGTACGATTTCTTTCAAGGCGGTTAAGCACGTCGTAGAGGTGGTAGAGGATAGAGATAAGGAAATCTCCTTAGAGGACGCGCAGGCGCTTGATCCCACGCACAAGGTGGGCGACACCATCGTACGCACTTTCCAGCCGGATAATTTCGGTAGAATTGCAGCGCAGACGGCTCGTCAAGTGATTTTGCAGAAAATTCACGAGGCAGAGCGCGACAGCACTTATTCCGCATTCTCGGACAAAGAGGGCGAACTCATGACGGGTATCATCCGCAAGATAGACGACCGCAACGTATACGTAGAGCTTGGCGACAAGAAAATCGAAGGGGTTATGCCTCCGCAGGACCGCGTTGCCGGCGAACGTTATGCTGTCGGCGATACGATTAAGGTGTTCGTAAAGCGTGTTAAAAACAGCGGCAGAAATTCTCAAATTGTCGTTTCGAGAACTGCCCCTGGCTTGGTAAAGAAACTGTTTGAGGAACAAGTACCTGAAATCGCGCAGGGCATTGTTGAGGTCAAGGAAGTGGCGCGTGAGGCGGGCCACAGAACGAAAATTGCGATTGCTTCTTCCGATGCAAGGGTAGACGCGGTAGGCGCGTGCGTAGGCAACAGAGGCTCGCGCGTAAACGCTGTTGTAGAAGAACTTGGCGGCGAAAAGATCGACATCATTCTTTGGGACGAAAACCCCTTGGCGTTCATCTTCAAGGCGCTGTCCCCTGCGACGGTGAACTCGGTTACCCTGCGCGGCGAAAAGAGTGCCATGGCGGTTGTTCCCGACGATAAGCTCTCCTTGGCGATCGGCCGCGACGGTCAAAACGCAAGACTGGCTGCAAGATTGACGGGTTGGAAGATTGACGTGAAGGCGGCTTCCTCTCCCGAGGCACAGGCGTTGCTTGCAGAGGCAGAAGAGGAGCAGGTAGACGAAGAATAATATGGCGAAAGGAAAAATCCCCCTTCGGATGTGTATTGCTTGCCGCGAAATGAAGCCGAAAAAAGAGATGCTTCGCGTGGTGAAAAACGCAGACGGGGAAATTTATCCGGACTATACGGGGAAAGCTCCGGGGCGCGGCGCATATATTTGCGTGGGCGAAGAATGCCGTACGAAACTGAATAGCAAAAAGCTTTTGCATAAGGCGTTCGCCGCCGCCGTTCCCCAAGAGGTGTACGTGAAAATCGAGGAGGGAAAGGATGCATAACAAGCTTAGCTCCTATTTCGGTTTTTGCGTGCGCAGCGGAAAAATCGTCTACGGTGTCGACGATATTGAAAAACAGAAAAAATCCGTCTTTTTAATCGTCTACGACGGGGCGCTGGGCGGAAGCTCTACGCGGACGCTGCTGAAAGCGCAACAGCGCTTGGGATGTCCGTTGGTCGTGGCGTCGGACGGTGCTTTGGCGGAGCTTTTGCATAAGCCTGCGGTCAAAGCGGTGGCGATTAAAGAGCAGCATCTGGCAAAGGCGATCCTCTCGGTGTTAGAGGAAGAGCCTAGCCTAGCGACCAAGCTGAAATTATATGGAGGAAACGACTGAAATCTATGGCAAAGAACGATTATAAAAACGTAGAAAAAGTAAAAGAGCTTTTGGGTGAGGAGCACCTTGGTGGGTTGCGTAAACGCCTTTCCGCTACGGAAAAAAGCTTGAACGATATTTTGAAAAAGCTGAACGCAATGGAGCAGCAAAAGGCGGAACGTGAAGCTGCGGAAGCCGCTGCGGCTGCGGCGGAGCTTGCGGCGCAGGAAGCTGCAAAACTTGCCGCGCAGCAAGAGGCGATCGTTTCCTCGGAAGCAGAAGAAAAGGAAACGAAGAAGCCTGCAAAGAAAACGAAGGCTGTGGAAGAAACCGTTGAAACGGTCGTAGATCAAGCGAAGGTAGAGGAAACGCCTGTCGCAAAGACGGAAGAAAAACCCGCCGAAAAGGTGGAAAAGGCAGAGCCGAAAAAGGAAGTGGCGACGGAAACGGTGTATGCGCCTGCAGAGCCTGCAAAGCCTGCCGGGCCGAGAGCGCCTCGCTATTTCCGCAACGGTCAAGTGCAAGGCGAATACGTGGCAAAGCCCGGCGCAGAGGCTGCGACTGCTCCTACCTACCGTCCTCGCCCCGTTGGGGAAAGATCGGCTCGTCCACAGGGGGACAGACCGTATGCGCCCAGAGGAGAAAAACCGAATATGCAAGGGGCAGGTGCTCGTCCAAGCCGCCCGCAGACGGGTGCCGTTGCTGCGCCCGTTGCAGTAGCAGGTGCGCCTCATAAGGACACGAAGCAGGCTGCGCAAAAGAAAAAGACGTATAGCGAAAAGACTTACTCGGAGAAGAAACCTCTCTCCAAGCGTACTTTGCAACGGCAGCAAGGTATGACGGTGGAGGACTTCGATGAGGATAAGACGGGATATAGAAAGGTTCGTTCGCCTAAGAAACAAAAGACGCAGGAAATTCAAACGATTAAGATTGAACATGCGGTTGTTACCACCGAGGATATTCCTTTGAAGGTGCTCTCTGAAAAGTTGGGCGTAACTGCCGTGGAAATTTCCAAGCGTTTGTTTAAGATGGGGATTATGAAGGGCATCAACGATTCCATTGATTACGAGAATGCGGCTTTGATGGCGGCAGATATGGAAATCGACCTCGAATACAAGCCCGAAAAGACGGCGGAGGACGTATTGCAGGAGAATACGACGGAAGAGGATACTTCCAAGCTCGTTACTCGTGCGCCCGTCGTTACCGTTATGGGCCACGTTGACCACGGTAAAACTTCGCTGCTTGACGCCATTCGTTCCACTTCGGTCACCTCGGGCGAGGCAGGCGGTATTACCCAGAGCATCGGTGCGTACACCGTTACGGCAAAGGGTAAGCAAATCACCTTTATTGATACCCCCGGACACGCAGCGTTTACCGCAATGCGTGCGCGCGGTGCACAGGTTACCGACATCGTTATCTTGGTCGTTGCTGCAGACGACGGTATCATGCCGCAGACGGTAGAGGCAATCAACCACGCGAAGGCGGCAAACGTGCCCATTATCGTGGCGATGAACAAGATGGATAAGAACGAAATCAATCCCGACAGAGTACGTCAAGGCTTGATTGAAAACGACCTTGTACCTGAAGAATGGGGCGGCGACACGATGATCGTGCCCGTTTCTGCAAAGACGGGTATGGGTATCGACGATTTGCTTGACGCGGTCAACCTCGTTGCAGAAATGCAGGAATTGAAGGCGAACCCCGACCGTCAGGCAAAGGGTAGTATCATCGAGGCGAAGCTGGATAAGGGCAAGGGCCCTGTTGCAAGCATCATCGTTCAGACGGGTACGTTAAAGACGGGCGACCATATCTTGTCGGGTACGACGATGGGTCGTGTGCGCGCGATGTTCGACGACAAGGGCAGATCGGTAAAATCCGCAGGCCCTTCGATGGCGGTTTCCGTGCTCGGCTTTGAGGATGTTCCTTCCGCAGGCGACAGCATTATCGCCGTAGACCAGGCTTTGATGAAGCAGGTACTGGAAGAAAGAAAGAACAAGGAACGCGAAAACATGATTCGTCAGTCCACGCGCGTAACCTTGGACGACGTATTTGCACAGGTGGAAGAGGGCAAGATGAAGAACCTCAACCTCATCGTAAAGGGCGACGTACAGGGCAGCGTAGAGGCGGTTCGCCAGTCTTTGGAAAAAATCTCCAACGAAGAAGTGCGCGTAAAGGTTATTCATGCGGCTGCAGGCGCAATCAACGAGAGCGACGTCATGCTGGCTGACAGCGCAAACGCAATCATCATCGGCTTCAACGTTCGTCCGGACACGAAGGCAAAGAAGCTTGCAGAAAGCAGCAAGGTAGACGTGCGTTCTTACAGAATTATCTACGAGCTGCTCGATGATATGGAAGCGGCGCTCAAGGGTATGCTCGCACCCAAACTTCGCGAAATTCTTACGGGTAAGTGCGAAGTTCGTCAGACGTTCAATATCACGGGGGTTGGCACGATTGCAGGATGCTACGTTTTGGACGGCAAGATCGTGCGCGGCGGTAAGTTGCGTATCTACCGCGAGGATATCATGATCTGTGAAGGCGGCGTGAAGCAGTTAAAGCGTTTCAAGGACGACGTGAAAGAGGTTGCGTACGGCTTTGAATGCGGCTGTGCGATCGACGGCTTTAACGAAATTCGCGTAGGCGATATCATCGAATGTTATATCACGGAGGAAATCAAAGCGTAATGAAAACGTCTAGAACCTCTCGTTTAAACGGTGAGTATCAAAGAGAAATCAGCGAAATTATCCGCCATTTGAAAGACCGAGCCCCCGATTTCAAGGGCTTGGTTTCCATCACGGAGGCGGACGTTGCGCCCGATTTAAAGACGGCAAAAATCTACGTCAGTATCTATGCCAGCAGCGAAGAGGAGAAAAGTCGCTCCTTTGAAATCTTGCAGGAAAATGCAGGATATATCCGTCATCAGCTCTCGCAGGTGATGCGGATGCGTACCGTGCCTGCCTTGACCTTCCTTTGGGACGGCAGTATGACCTACGGCGCAAAGATGGACGAGCTGTTTAAGAAAATCAACGAAGGAAAGAAATCCGACGAAAACCCGTCCGACGAGGAATAATTGGATTTGGAAATGCGTGTGAACACATCATTGAAAGAGATAGCACATATATTAAGAAAGGCTAAAAGCGTCGCGATCTTCTCGCACGTCCGTCCCGATGGGGATGCGTACGGAAGTTCGATGGCGCTTTCGCGCGCTTTAACGGCGCTCGGCATCAAAAATTGCGTCTGCATTGAGTCGGACGTTCCCTCCAACCTTGCCTTTGTAGAGGGTTTGCGGGAGGTGTGTAAAAAGCCTCCTTTCGACGCGGACGTTTATGTTGCCGTCGATTGCGCGGATGATAGCCGTTTGGGTGAGCTTGCATATACGTTCCGCGCTGCAAGCAGAAAATATCCGACGATCAACGTCGATCATCACGTATCGAACCCTCGCTACGCAAAGTATAACTACGTACGCGAATGTGCAGCAAATTGCTTGAATATCTACACGCTCATCACATACATGGATGTGGCAATTGATAAGGAAATGGCAGAATATCTATTGATGGGTATTTTGACCGATTCGGGCAATTTTTCCCACGACGACGTCTGCGAAGAAACGCTGTCTACGGCGGCGAAGCTGGTGGCGGCGGGCGCGGATATTTGTCAGTATCAGTACCAGCTGTTCAAAAGTCAGCCGCGTGAACGCGCCGCTTTGTATGCGGACGTGATGGGAAAGATTCGCTATTATTTCGACGACCGCTTTGCCGCTATCGTCATCTCGCAGGAGCAGATGAAAAAGCATAACGCCAATTACGGAATGACGGAAGGTTTCGTTGATTTTCCGTTGAACGTGGATAGCGTGGAAATGGCGGCGGCGCTTTTGGAAATGAGAAAGGGGCAGTACAAGATTTCTTTGCGTTCGAAACATTACGCGGACGTCAATCAAATTGCCGGCGTATACGGTGGCGGTGGACACGTACGCGCTGCCGGTTGCATGTTGCACGGGGACTTAGAGGAGATTTTGGATAGGTTGTCCTATACCGTTTCCCAGTATTTACGATAAGGATTGAGGATGAGCACGGAAGCGCTGAAAAATACAAATGAAGAAACAAAAGTAGGGCGAGTGGTAAATCTTCGCCCTATTTTCTTGTGTACGCTTTTTCTGCTCTTTGGGATTTTTGTTGCGTACTTTCAGGTGGTAGAGGAAGGAGAGGTTTTTTGGTGGATTGTCTTGGTGTTAGTGCTTCCCCTGCCGTGCTTCTTTTTTGTCAAGAAAAAGCGGCGATTTTTCGTGTGCATTGTGGTGCTGTACGCCGCTTTTTTGTTGGGGAACGGTCTGTTTTCCGCTGCGGTGGGAAGATATCAGGACGTGCCGAGCTACAACGGGGAATACTACGTTGTCGGGACGGTGGTGGAAAAGAACTCCACCTCGTCGGGCGGAGAACTTCTTTTGACCAATCTCACGATAGACGGCAGGCAGGTGCGTGGGCAGATGACGGTCGACGTGCATAAAACGGTTTTTACCGCACTCGATTTTTGCGATGAGGTAAAGTTGCTTTTGAACGTCAGTACCTACAACCGCCTGGAAGGCAATTATGGATTTCGTGCGGAGGCGATTGCCGACGGGCGAGTGTATCATGGCGCGAATATCCTTTGGCATAAAGTGCAAGGTCGGTCGTTTCATCCGTTCGCCTATTTGCGAGGAAAACTGCAAGATACGCTGTATGCCTCGATGGGCGAGGAGGGCGCAGCGGTGGCTACGGCGATTCTCTTTGGGAACACTTCGGGGATAGAAGAGGGGCTTTTGGAGAACGTTCGCTATGGTGGCATTGCGCACGTGTTTGCCGTTTCGGGCTTACACATCGGCTCTGCATTTGCCTTTTGCCTGTTTCTACTTCGCCGTAATCGCATACCTGCCCTGCTCCGATTGCTAATCGTAGCGCTGGTTTTATTGTTATACGGCGGAATTTGCGGCTATTCGCCGTCTGTCATTCGCGCGACCATTACCTGCCTTATCGGGTACGGCTGTACCTTGCTGGGAGTGAAATATGACCCGCTTGAAAGCCTTTCGTTGGCGGCGCTGATCGTGTTTACGCTGTATCCGACCCTTATATTTGGGGTAGGGGCGCAGCTATCGTTCGGAGCGTGCTTGGGGATTTTGTTGCTGTCAAAGCCGCTGCGGATAGGTATGGAAAAGTGCGGCAAGACAATCTTCCGAGTAGTACGAAAACTTTGCAAGAAATCGATCAAAACACAAAGGGTGGATATGTTCCGCAGAAATACTCCGCCAAAACCCTTGTGGGTAGAGGCAATGGAAAAAGTATGCGCTTTTCTGTCCGTATCCTTTGCGGCGCAGATTGCGACCATGCCGATTTTGTATAACGCCTTCGGCTATTTTTCTCTGGCGTCTATTTTCCTAAATTGCCTGTACGTACCGTTGATGTCCGTAAGCTTTTCTTGGCTGCTGCTTACGGCCGTCTTATCCGCCTTATTTCCGTTGATTGCTGCCGTTTTGATGTACGTACCCAACCTTTGTATTAATTTCTTTATGCTGCCCTTTCATATTCTGGAATTGCAGGTGGGGATTATCGAGGGGAGTGGATTATCTGCGCAATCGGTACTCTGCTACTATGGCTGTGCGCTATTCATTTCGGATAAGTTTCATCTGCAAAAATGGCAAAAGTGGGGGACAGTAGGGGTGTTTTTACTTTCGTTTGTTATTTGTATGTTGCTCTAAATTCTTGCATTTCGTCGTTTTTTATGGTATACTATCCTTGGAAGAATATCGTGGAGTATATTTTTGGGCATGAAATACGTGGATTTTCGAAAATTTACTGAGGAGAACGGCGCGCAGCCGATCTACGTTTTTGAGGGCGAAGAAGTCTATTTCCGCGAAAAGGGAGAGGCACTTTTAAAGTCGAAATACGTACAGCAGCCACTTCTTGATTACGTCGCTTTTGACGGAAGTACTTTGAAAGGCGAAAAACTATCCTCGTTGGTGGCGGCGGCAAGCAGTTTTCCGTTTGTTAGCGAAAAGTGGTTTGTTAAGGTTTCGGAGTTTTATCCCACGGAAAAAGAGTACGAGCAATATATAAAACCCCTCTTTGAAAACCCGATGCCTTCTGTAATCTTGTTTATTTCCAACACGAGCAAGGAAAAGGCGGGCGGCGTATCCTTATCCAAAGAGCCGAATGCCACCTTTGTGGACTGCGGTCGTTCGGATGAGGAAACCATCAAACGTTGGATTTATTTGACGATGAAAAAAGCGGGGGTCGTTGCGGACGGAATGACCTGCGACTTGATTGCGGCATACTGCAACTACGATATGTCCCGTATTGCGGTGGAAACGGAGAAACTGTTGCTCTGCGCTGAAACCGAGGGTGTTTCTCGGCTGACCGACGAAATGGTGCGTGAAAACGTCCATCCGGAGATCGAGTATAAGGTATACGAACTAACGAATGCGATCTCCCGCGGCGACCGTGCTGGGTTTATTCGAATTTTGAACGATTTGACGCGAAAGACCACCGAGATTATTCCAACGCTGAGTATGATTGCTAGCTACTTTAAAAGTCTGTACGAGATACGCGTTATGAAGGGGAGCTCGGCATCCATAGCAGCGGCGCTCTCTATGAAGGAGTATGCCGTTCGGAAAAGCAAGGAGCAGGCATCGAAGTTTACCCAAGAGGCATTGATGGAATATTATACGGCGGTGTACGAGGCGATTGCGGCGGTGAAATGCGGAGAGTTGACTCCGTCTGCGGCGGTGCAGAGGGTGAGCGCTAAGGTGCTACTGTAAGTAGATAGACTGTGTGTTGCGGCGTTTACGGCGCGAGGGATTACGGTAAAAATAGAAGACGGAACGTTTGGCGCGGGGTTGCGCCGAAGGAGGGTTCAATGATATTATTAGCGACCTTTTTGGAGGGTGTAGAGGACGTGATTGCAAAGCTGGGGAATTTCTTTACGAATTTTCAGCTGCTGTACGCTTTTGAATGGCTGATTTTTTTCCTGATGATTTATTACGTTTCAAAGGTTTTACGGGAAAATGACGCCACGAAACTGATGTTGGTATACTGGGCGGCGTTGCTGTGCGGCGGCGTGATGCTTTGCTGCGCGCCCGACCTGTTCTCAAAGCCGTTCTTCTTAGCGTACATTTTAATGTTGTCAGCGATCATGCTGATATTCTTTAACGTGGAAGTGAAAAAGATGCTTTGGGACGTACACCGCACCAAGAGCAACTCTGCAGAAAAGTCGGGCGGAAGATCCTCCGAGGTGCATTCGCCAGAGGACGTAGAACATTGTATCAGCGATATTATCAAAGCGGTGCAAAATATGTCTAAGTCAAAAACGGGCGCGTTAATCGTGCTTTCAAAGGGCAGCTTGCCCAAGACCGTCTTGCAAAGCGGTCAGGTTTTGGAGGCGAATATTTCCACGCAACTCATAGAAAGCGTATTTTTCCCGAATTCTCCTCTGCACGACGGTGCATTGATTATTCGTGGGCATAAGATACAGGCGGCTGGCTGTTTCCTGCCGTTGACGCAGAAGACCTCTTATCCAAAGGAATTTGGCACAAGACACCGTGCCGGTATCGGTATTACCGAGGTGGCGAACGTGGTGGCTTTGGTCGTTTCCGAGGAAACGGGGATTATCTCGATTGTAAAGCAAGGCAACGTAGAGCGTTTTCCGGATACCGAGCTTTTGACGAAGGCATTGCGTGATTATTATTGGCAGGAATTGCCTTTAACAGAGAAAAAATCTAGGGTGGTGATCAGCAAATGAAATTCTTACATTTTTTAAAAGAAGTTTTCGTTTCCAAGTTTTGGATTAAGGCTTTGTCGTTGCTGCTTGCTTTCTTGGTTGTGTTTTTGCTGAATATTTAAATTAGGAGAAGAATATGGATTGTAAAGTGTGCAAGTTCGGTGGCACGTCTATGGCAGACGGCAACGTCATTTTACGCGCGGCGCAAATCGTGCGCTCTGAGGCAGATAGAAGATACGTCGTAGTATCTGCCCCCGGCAAGCGTTTTAGCGGCGATATCAAGGTGACGGATTTGCTGTATTCTTTGTACGATGCGTACGAACAAAAGGATGAAGCCCTCTTTGAAGAGCTTTGGCAAAAAATCAGTCTGCGCTTTTTGAATATCGAGAGAGAGATCGGTAGGGACTTGCAGGTGCAAGCGGCGCTGGACGAGGCAAAGCAGGAAATTTTAAGCGGCGCAGGTAAGGATTACTGCGTGTCCCGTGGGGAATTTATCGTGGCGCATATTGTGGCGGCGGTGTTAGACGTTCCCTTTGTCGATGCGACGGAGTTCGTTCGCTTTGACGAGCACGGCTTGTTGAAGGAAGAAACTTTTGCGCTTGCTAGCGAAACGCTGAAAAAATACGAAAGAGCCGTTGTTCCGGGCTTTTACGGGCTGGGCGCGGACGGTAAGGTAAAAACCTTTTCGCGAGGCGGCGGCGATATTTCGGGCGCGATTGTGGCGCGCGGCGTGATGGCAAAGCTGTATGAAAACTGGACGGACGTCAGCGGATTTTACGCTTGCGACCCTCGTATCGTGAACAGCCCCTGTTGCATGGAAGAGCTGTCCTATGCAGAGCTTAGAGAGTTGTCGTATATGGGCGCGAACGTTTTGCACAGCGAATCCATTTTCCCTGTCCGCAGCGCGGGGATTCCTATTCGTATTTGCAACACCTTCCGTCCTGAAGATCGCGGTACTTACATCGTTACGGCGGCAAAGCGTCGCTTGGGCGACGGGGTCGTCACAGGGATTGCGGGTAAGAAGGGCTTTACCTCCATTACCATCGAAAAGTCGATGATGAACGCGGAAATCGGCTTTGTACAAAAGGTGCTTGCCGTCATCGGAAAGCACGGCATTTCCTTCGAACATTTGCCTTCGGGAATTGATACGATGTCCTTGGTCATCGACAACGAATTTTTAAGAGGCGGTATCTTGGAAGCTTTGGTGTCCGAAATCAAAGAGGCGGTTTCCCCCGATAAGATTTATACGCACGAGGATATTGCAATGATTGCCACCGTAGGACACGGTATGGCAAAGAACGTAGGTACTTCGGCAAGGCTGTTTAAGGCGTTGTCAGAAAGCGGTATCAACGTGAATATGATTGACCAAGGTTCTAGCGAGTTGAATATCATCGTCGGCGTGGAAAGCAAGGATTATGAAAGCTGTATCCGTGCCGTGTATTACGAGTTCTTCCCTGCAAACGAATAACGAAATTAAATAAAAAAGGAAAACCCGTAGGCTGGGAAAGCCTACGGGTTTGTTGTTTGTATATCTCCTTCTTCTTGCGGCTGATAGACGTAGCGAATGACTTCGTAATCGCTGTGCTTTGATTGTTCCAACATAAAGGCGTACACCTTGTCGCGTAAATTTTTCTTGGCAGCGTTGCCGCTCAAGCCTTCGTCTGGATAGAGGGGGTCGCTGACGTATACGGTGATATTCGCTTTGCGAAAGCAGCTTAAAAAGCCTTTGGGTTTTGAAAACGCCGTAAAGAACGCCACCGTTGGCGCACCAAGCTTCACCGGATAGGAAAAGGATACGTCGGGAAAGGGGCGTACCCCCGTGTAATAGGGCCAAATATGCGCCTCGGGATAGATGGTGATATTGTACTTTTTGTGATAATGTTCTACGGCTTTCATAAACTTTTTCATACCGCCAACATCGCAGGGAATGGGCAGAGCACCCAGCATTTGCGTGAGATTTTTCAAGCCCTTTATGGATACCGTGTCTGGACTGACGACAATTTTGTTGGCGCGCGGGACAGACAGTAGGTTGGGGGTAAAGGCGTCGATAAAGCCGATATGATTGCCGTAGAGAAAATAGGGCGTTTTTCTTAACTTTTTCAACTCCTTTTTATTGACGAACTTGATTTGTAAAATCACTCGTTCGTAAAACCAGACCAACGGAAGGGCGATTCCGTAATACAGCACGGCGGAACAAGCTCGCCACAACTTGGACGTATGTATCCACCGAAAGCTTTTATCTACCGTCTTCTTTTGGATATTCGTCCCCGCAAAGTCGTCGTGCATCGGGTCGGTATAGTAGACGATTTTTTCAGGTGTCTTTCTTGCCATAGCACACCTCTTTCATCATAGCTTCCATTTGCTGCATACAAGTGGTCTGTTCAAATCGACAGGACTTTTCCAGATACAGCTGTTCGTGGCGGCGTCGCTCTTCTGGGCGTTCGATAAAGTAATCTATCGCAAGAGCGAGGCTCTTGGGATCTCCGTGGCGAAAAATACATTTTTCGCTGGCGGCAAATTGTTGCGTGGCAGAGAGCGGGGAATCGGATACGATTGTAAGCTTTCCGCAGACGATTGCCTCTAAGCAAGAAATGCCTTCCAGTTCCATTTCCGCAGGGTGGACGTACATGTCGGCATAATTTAAAACGTCGATAATTTCCGTGCGGGAGTATAGCTGCATAATCGGTGGAATAGGCAAAGACTTCGCCAAGCGTTTGTAGTATTTTTCCTTGTGTCCCTGCCCCCCTAAAATCAACTGTATTCGGTCCTTGTATTTGGAGAGTGCAACAGCTTTGATTAAAACGTGTTGCGCTTTTTCATGGGCATATCTACCCGTTGTTAAAATAACGAATTTATCTTTAAGGGGGAGAGGTTTTTCGCTTTCTCGTCTTTGTACGTAGGCGTGTACGCCGTTTGAGATGACATAGCCACGCGTGCTGCGTTTTATATGGCTTTCGAAGACGTCCTTGATAAATTGCGTCGGATAATGAATGGCGTCTACGTATCTGTAAAAATTTCGATAGATATGCTTATAGACGGCATGATTCAGCGGTTGCAGCCAAGCTAATCCTAAATAGGAAGTAAAATTTTCCGCCTGCATATGAAAGCCTGCTGTAATCGGGATATTCTTTTCCTTTGCGAGCTTTGCGGTTGCTGTTCCCAACGAGAAGGGCAGCATAACGTGCACGTGGTCCACCCCCTCTAAAGCGGCGTTTAAAATTGCCTTGTCCGCTTTTGCCAAGGATACGCCTACCTTTGCAACGTAGCGATTTAGCAGTTTTCCAAAATTTAAGTTGGGCACAACGAAAACGTCTTCCATTCCCTTCTTGTCTTGGTCGGCGCATACAATTCTTACGGTATGCCCCTGCGCTTTTAAATATCGAATTAACGTCATGGCGGCAATCGTCGTGCCGTTATTTTCTTCCCCTAACACGTCGCAAATGATTGCAATGGTCATTTCGCACCTCATTGTCATAAAATAATGTGATAAATTGTCATACAAATATATGACATACGCATTATAGCACACTAAAAATGGAAAGTCAACAAAATTTTACCAAATAAAGTTTATCCCTTTTTCCCTTGCTTTCGTGCGCGTGTATATACGCATCCGACCTTTAATTTGCAGCCGTGCGCCTTTGCCATTTGGGAAACGCTGACCGCTTGGTATCCTGCCTCGTATAGGTCGGGCAATAATTGCTTTAATGCGTCCACGGTATGCGGATAGCCGTCGTGCATGAGGACGATAGCGCCGTCAGCCTTATTCTGCCAAACGGCGTCGTAGATGCACTCCTCAGGAATTCCCGTCCAGTCGTTGGTGTCGATAAACCAGTCGATGATAGGGGTTTTTGCCGCAAGGCGCACCTCGTCGGTCAGTCGCCCGTAAGGGGCGCGCAAGAGGTGTAGATGCCGCTTGTCAAACGGATAAAGTAGTTTGTCTGTGCGTTCGATTTCCTGTTGCAGTTGCCCTTGAGTAAGTGTGGAAAGGTCGTAATGGTGTTGGGTGTGGTTGCCAAGTTCAAACCCCAAAGCCGTGGCGGCGGCAACGGCTGGGGTGCTGGCAGGCGTTATCCTTGCGCCGTTGCAAAATATGGTAGCGCTGGCAGGGGCGTCGGGATGGGCTTGGTTATAACTTAAAAAGACGGCGACGATTTCCTCTAAGGTCGAGGCAGGGGCGTCGTCGAAGGTCAGCGCCAACAGCTTTCGGTTTGGTTGTATGCGCGAAACGTCTACGTCCTCGTCCTGCCAGTAGTCATCGTCCGTTTTGAAGGACGAAGATAGGGGATAGGCGGTGTAGTTAGACGTTATTGCGGGCTTTTCCGTGTTTGTGTGCGTACTACTTCCGCCCACGAAAAAAGGGGAAAAGGAGAGTACCATGTATGCAAACATATTCAAAAATGCACAAATTTTCAGGGGGATAAGCATATAATAATTATGGCTTACTTGCGGATAAATATGTGTTTTTCTTCAAATGCCTTGACAAAATTAACATTCTATGCTATAATCAAAAATGGTGAACAAAAGAGGACGATAATAGAGGAATAAGTATAGGCAGGAAAACATGAACGTTAAAGAAACGAAAGTGATAGAGGTATTGTCGCGCTTTGCAATCGTCGGGGAGTATTCCCATTTTGAAGTGCTTCAAAGCGGACATATCAACGAAACGTACAGGGTGTATTTTATTCGAAACGGCGAGTTGAAGGATTACATCTTGCAACGAGTGAATACCTACGTATTCAAAGATCCTGTGGCGATGATGGAAAACATCGTAAACGTCACCGAGTATATACGGGCGAAGATTAAGGCGACGGGCGTTAGCGCAAAGCGGTTTGTTTTGCACTACCAAAAGGCGAAGGACGGGAACTATTATACTTGGTTAGAGGA
Source organism: Clostridia bacterium (assembly GCA_017408045.1). Classification (GTDB taxonomy): domain Bacteria; phylum Bacillota; class Clostridia; order Christensenellales; family Borkfalkiaceae; genus Scatosoma. Next base: position 21,281 of record JAFQVL010000017.1, read on the forward strand.
CGGCGAGTTTTGGCGCTGCTGTCGCTTTATAGACGATTCGATTTCCTTGTTGGAAGCGGACACGGTAAAGGTTGCAGAGGAGTCGGGACGCGCTTTTGGGAGATTCCAAAAATATCTTTCCGATTATCCCGTCAAGGATTTGCATATCGTCATTCCACACTTCCATAACACGGTCAATCGGTACGATATCTTCAAAAAGGCGATTAAGGACGATTTGGTCGGCAGAAGGGAGAGTGTTCTGGGCGAGATTGACGGATATTTAGCCCTTGAAGAGGCTGCGACAAAGCTGTATAAGTTGCAATGCCGAGGGGAATTGCCTCTTAGGGTTACCCATAACGACACGAAAACCAGCAACGTTTTATTCGACGCGCACACGCACGAGCATCTTTCGGTAATTGACCTTGATACGGTTATGCCCGGGCTGGTAGCCTGTGATTTTGGCGATGCGATTCGTATTGTCGGCAGCACCTGCGGCGAGGATGAAACGAACCTCAATAAAATTGCCGTCGATATGGAAAAATACGAGGCGTTCACCAAGGGATTTGTCGGCGAATTGAAGTCGATGATGACGAAAAAAGAGGTAGAAACCTTGGCTTTGGGTGCGCTGGCGATGACGGTAGAGTGCGGTATTCGTTTCTTGTCGGATTATTTAGACGGGGATAAGTATTTCCGCGTGCACTATGAGCAGCAAAACCTCGACCGTGCAAGGTGTCATTTGGTCTTAGCGCAAAAAATGCTTGAAAAGCTGGATGAGATGCAGCAGATTGTTGAAAAATATGCAAAATAACAGATAAAAAAGCGTGGCGTTTGCCACGCTTTTTGCGTACGTAAGTCTTGCAATTTTTGATAGTGTGCCCGTAATTACCGCCGTCGGTTGACTTTGAAAAGCGCCATTAAAATGACACCGAGGTTGCCGCCTAACACCAAACCAACCGCCAAACCTACAAAAAACATACTTACTCCCCCCCTCCTTTCCAAGTATTCCCTGTACATACTATATTTATACGCACATTTTGCTTTGGATGTGTATATACTGAAAAGAGGAGGGGTTATGCGGATTTGTTTTGTCTGTCGGGATAGGATTTATACGCAGGAAAAGGAGTTGGTTTCGTCGGAAGCCGACGTCATCGTCGGGGGGTTTAAAAGTCTTGGCGAGGTGAGCTACGAGCGGGAACTAAAAGAGGAAACGGATTATTTTGAACGGCTTGCGCTCCTTTCCAAAACAACGAATTCGGTCGTCATCTGCGGTTGTATCACCGATACGAAGGGGTTTAAACGAAAATCGGCGGTGGTGGCGGAAAACGGCAGGCTGCTAGGCGTATCGGATATGCTAAACGTCGTAGACGGCGACGGCAACAGCGGCGCGGCGCTGAAAGTATATGATACGAAAGCAGGCAAAATCGGCGTGATTGTTGCGGAGGATTTGTACTTTCCAGAGGTGGCAAAATCGTTGACCCTATGCGGCGCGGACGTCATCGTCTGCCCGTATGGAGTGGTGGAAAACGGGGTAGAGAGCGTTCTCGTTCGCGCCTACTCGTTTTGCTACGGAGCGCCCATCTGCTTTTGCGGTATCGGGTATTCTGCCATCGGTGGGGTGGACGGTTCGCTTGCATTTGCCTCTCCTGAAGGGCTTGCGACCCACGAACTGGAACGCATTAAAGAATACCATTTGGTGGAAACAAGGCGGCGTGGACTGTACCGCCCCCCTCGGAAGATGTATTAAAAAAACGGAGCATTTGCTCCGTTTTCCTTTTTGATAGAGTGGGTACAGGTTAAAATCCTGCGTTTTTGATTTCTCGCTCGGTGGCGCGTTTTTGGTCGCGCGCGGCGATGGTTTGCTTTTTGTCGTAGGTATGCTTACCGCGGCAGAGGGCGACCTCTACTTTCACCAAGGAATCCTTAAAGTACAGCTTTAAGGGGACTAAGGTATAGCCTTGGCGGTTGATTTTGCCTGCAATCTTTGCGATTTCACCCTTATGGAGCAGCAGTTTTCTGTCCCTGCGCGTATCGCGGCTGTGGAAACCGTCTGACTTTTCGTAGAAGGCAATATGCATATTTTTCAGCATTACCGCATTTCCGCGCACGAAACAAAAGCAATCGTTCATATTGACGTTGCCTGCGCGCAAGGACTTGATTTCATTTCCTTCCAAAACGATACCTGCCTCGTATTTTTCTTCGATAAAGTATTCAAACGAAGCGCTTTTATTGACAGCAATGATTTTCATTTCGACACCTTTTCCAAAATGGTAAATACGGCTCTGCGACGGTAGAAATCTACGTCAACGACTTTGATACGCAGGCTCTCGCCGATGGAATAACTTTCCTTGCTACCCTTGAGCAAAAACCGCTCGGGGATACATTCAAAAGAGCCGGGGATAGACTCAATGGGGATAAAGCCCTCGATAGTGTTGGGTAGTTCGGCGAACAAGCCGTAGGCGCTTACGCCCGAAACCACGGCGGGAAATTCCTCGCCGATGCGTTCGCTCATATACATCGCGGCGTACAGCGCGTCCACCTCTCGTTCTGCCTCTGCGGCGTTTCTTTCACGGTCGGACGACTTTTGCGCCGCCTCCTCGACAAATCCGCCGTAGACCTCGCACGCCTTATCATATTTTCCGTTGATGACTTCCTTGATGATACGGTGGATGCAAAGGTCGGGATAGCGACGAATGGGGGAAGTAAAGTGGCAATAGCAATCGCTGGCAAGCCCGAAATGCCCAGCGTTCTCGGGGGAGTATCTCGCCTTTTGCATAGACCGCAGCATCACTCGGTTGAGAACGGAGTAGGCGGGCAACGCCTCTGCAGATTTTAACAGGTTTTGATAATCGTACGGGCGTACGTCCGTCGTGTTGAATCTTGCCTTTAAGCCTAAGCCTTGCGCGAAATCGCGGAAAGCTTGCGCCTTTTCCTCGTTCGGTTTTTCGTGGATACGATAGACGAAGGGGGCTTCAATAGATTGCATATAACTTGCCACCGTTTCGTTGGCAAGCACCATAAACGCTTCGATGATTTCGTGGGAGAACTCCCGCTTGTAATCGGGGATAACGATTTCGCCGTTCAACAGCATAATTTTCGCTTCCTTAACGTCCAAGGAAACGCTGCCGCGCTTTTGCCGCATCGTCTGCAAAATCTTTGTGAGTTCTGCAAAAGTGGCTACCATGTCTTGAACGTCGGCGTATTTTTTGCAGGTTTCTTCGTCGCCGTCCAGCATTTTCGTGATTTCTGTATAAGTCATCTTGTGTGCGGAGCGAATGATCCCTTCGACAATCTCGCTGTCTACGACGACCCCTTTTTTGTTGACCTTCATCAGGCAGGAAAGGGTGAGGCGATCCTCTCCCTCGTTCAAGGAGCAGATGCCGTTGGATAACGCTTTGGGGAGCATGGGAAGGACGCGGTCGGGGAAGTACACGCTCGTGCCGCGCGCAAGCGCTTCCTTATCCAAGGGGGAACGATACTTTACGTAATGGGAAACGTCCGCAATGTGCACGCCCAAAAGATAGTCTTCCCCCACCCGTTCAATCGAGATAGCGTCGTCGATATCCCGTGTGTCCTCGCCGTCAATCGTGATGATGCGCTTGTCGCGGAAATCGCGGCGGCTCGCGTAGTCGGCAGGGGTAATGCCGTGCTGTTGTTGTTTTTCTGCCGCTTCCTCAATCCCGTCGGGAAATTCCTCGCGTAAGGAGTAGGAACGAATAATCGACAATTCCTCGGCAAAAAAGTCCTCCTCATCGCCAAGCACCTCGATAATTTCGCCGCCCGGGGCTTTGCCGTGGGGATATTCGGTGATACGCGCCACCGCTTTTACGCCGTTCTTGATGTGGTAGCAGCGGTGTAGGGGGATAAAAATTTCCGTTGAAAAGCGTTTTTCGTCAGGCGTCAAATACCCAGCATAGCGGTCTTTTGTGAACGTGCCGACGATTTCGGTATAGCCACGCTCTACAATTTGGACAACTTCCGCCTCGTCGTCGCTTCTGCCGTATGCGCGCTGCGCTAAAACAAGGTCGCCGTGCAATGCGCCGTGCAGATTTTTCCGAGGCAGGAAATAGTCTTCGGGGTGCGTCGCTCTGTCCTCGGGGACGAGAAAAGCAAAGCCGCGCTCGTTGCCCGAAATTTTGCCTTTAATGAAACCCAAAGCCTCCGCCGTGCCGTACCTGCCACCGTTGTCGTGGTAAATCAAGCCGTCGTCTACCAGCTTATCTAAGACGGCGGTCAGCCGTTTTTTCTCGCGGAAGGGAATGGCAAAAACACGGCAGATGTCGCCTGCCGTCATACGGTTGATCGAGCCTTCCTCGAAGGCTTGTAATAACTGTTCTTGTATGCTCATAATCGAATAAAAAAAGGCGGCTGAAGAATGAGCCGCCTTAAGTGGTTTTACTGTAATTAACCCCAGATTGCTGCGTTGAAAGGAACAACGAAGTAGATCACCGAGAACACGAGCAGAACGACCAAGCAGATGATCGTCCATTTCTTCAGTTTGGATTCCAAGGATTTGCCCTTGTTCTTACCGAAGAAGGTTTCGGAAGAGCCACCCAGCGCGTCGATACCCGACGAGTTGCTCTGTTGCAGCAAAATCAGGATAATTGCACCCAAAGCGGCAAGCGCCATAACAACAATCGTGATGACTGCAATAATATCACGAATCATAAGTGCGGTATCTGATGCTAATAAATTGATAAACATAGGTTTTGTCCTTTTCGTATTTTTATTCTTGGCAATGCCAAAATATCATAATTCTTAAAAAAGTATAACATACCCACAAAAATATCGCAAGTATTTTTACGCTCTTTTCAAAAAAAATCTGGAATTATTTAACGATTAAAGATTCGCCGGTCATTTCCTTGGGCTGCGCAACCTTCATAATATCGAGAAGGGTGGGAGCAAGGTCCGCAAGTACGCCGCCTTCGCGCAAGGAAACGTTCTTGTATGCCTCGGACACCAAAATCACGGGAACGGGGTTGGTGGTGTGCTGCGTGAATGCGGTGATACCGTCTGCTGCAATCATCTGGTCTGCGTTGCCGTGGTCAGCCGTTACGATAGCGCTGCCCCCCATGGCAAGGATTTTGTCGGTCACTTTCTTGACACATTCGTCTACCGCGTGTACCGCCTTGACAGCCGCCTCCATAATCCCGGTATGGCCAACCATATCGCAGTTTGCAAAGTTCAAGATGATGACGTCGTATTCGCCGCTGTCAAGCTCTTCAAGCACCTTTTCCGTCACGGGGTATGCGCTCATTTCGGGCTGCAGATCGTAGGTTGCCACCTTCGGGGAAGGAATTACGATACGGGTTTCCCCTTCGACGGGGGCTTCCAACTTCGCGTTGAAGAAGAAGGTTACGTGCGCGTATTTTTCCGTTTCCGCGATGTGGAGTTGCTTCATACCAAGCGAAGCGATATACTGGGGCAGGGTGTTCGTGATTTCGTCGGGGGGGAATGCCACGCCAACGTTCTCAAAGGAAGAATCGTACACCGCAAAACCCACGTACTTGGGCGCAAGGAAGCCCGTCTTTCTTTCAAAGCCGAGCAGTTTCCCGCTCTTTTCGTCCACGGCAGGGAAGTTTTCCTGCGAGAACATACGGGAGATTTGTCTTGCTCTGTCGGGGCGGAAGTTAAAGCAGATAATGCTGTCGCCTTTTTCGATGAGGGCAACGGGTTTGCCGTTTTCCGTCAAAGCGGTGGGGACGATAAATTCGTCGGTAATGCCCTCTGCGTAGGAAGCGAGCGCACAAGCCTCTGCCGAGCCCTCGAAGGTCTTTCCTTCGCCAAGGGTCATCATGTTGTAGGCTTTTTCTTCCCTATCCCAGTTGTTGTCGCGGTCCATTGCGTAGTATCTACCGCTGACGGATGCAATCTTGCCAAAGGAAAGCTCGTCCATCTTGTCCTGCAATTCCTTCAAAAAGCCTGCGCCGGAAGTGGGCGCAACGTCGCGGCCGTCCGTGAAAGCGTGTACGTACACGTTGTCAAGTCCAACCTTTTTCGCCATTTCCACAAGCGCGTAAACGTGCTCCGTGTGGCTGTGAACGCCGCCGGTCGAAACCAAGCCGTAGAGGTGAAGTTTCTTGCCGTTTTCCTTCGCTGCGTTCATCGCAGACAAAAGTTGTTCGTTTTTGAAGAATTCGCCGCTACGAATATCCTTCGTGATTTTCGTCAAGTCCTGGTATACGATTCTACCAGCGCCAATGTTGAGGTGTCCAACCTCGCTGTTGCCCATCTGACCGTCGGGAAGACCTACGGACATACCGCTTGCACCGATGACGGTGGAAGGGTAGTTTGCTTGCAACTCGGTGATATATTTGCTGCCTTCGGCAAAAATGGCGTTGCCTTCCTTGGAAGGGTTGATGCCGTAGCCGTCCATAATAATAAGCGCGTAAGGGGTTTTCATTGTATTCTCCTATAATCAAACATATAAAATAGCAGAAAAAGTGGGGGCAGGTACGGGTTTACCGCTCAAACGCCCCCAAATATTCGCTAGAAAATTATTTATCGAAGTTTACGATAGCCGCAAAGTCGGGTGCTTTCAGGGAAGCGCCGCCAATCAAGCCGCCGTCGATTTCGGGCATTGCCATGAGTTCCTTGCAGTTGCCTGCGTTCATACTGCCGCCGTATTGAATACGGAGCGCCGCCGCGCAACGAGGGCAGAACATTTCGCCTACCGTCTTACGGATAAAGGCGATGGTTTCGTTTGCCTGCTCTGCAGTAGCCGTCTTGCCCGTGCCGATGGCCCAAACGGGTTCGTATGCGATAACGATTTTGGTGATGTCTTCGATATCTTTAAGCCC
>JAFQVL010000018.1 GCA_017408045.1 Clostridia bacterium
GAAGATTACAAGGTACAACTCATTAACGACCTTCCCGAAGACTCGGTGATTTCCTTCTACAAGCAGGGCGGCTTTACCGACCTCTGCCGTGGTCCGCATATGCCTTCTACGGGCAAAATTAAGGCGTTCCGCTTAACCTCGGTGGCAGGCGCGTACTGGCGTGGGGACGAGCATAATAAGATGCTCACCCGTATCTACGGCACGGCGTTTGCGAAGAAGGACGAAATGGAAGCTTACTTCACGATGCTGGAGGAGGCGAAAAAGCGCGACCATACCAAGCTTGGCAGGGAATTGAAACTGTTTGCGATGATGAACGAGGGCAAGGGCTTGCCTTTCTTCCTGCCGAACGGTATGATTTTGAAAAATCAGTTGATTGACTACTGGCGTCAAATCCACACCAGAGAGGGCTACGTTGAGGTCAACACCCCGATTATGCTGAACAAGTCCCTGTGGGAAACCTCTGGGCATTGGTATCACTATCGCGACAATATGTATACCACCAAGGTGGACGAAGAAGATTTTGCAATCAAGCCTATGAACTGTCCGGGTGGCGTTCTTGTTTACAAGAACGAGCCGCACAGCTATAAGGACTTGCCTATCCGTATGGGCGAACTTGGGCTCGTACACCGCCACGAAAAATCGGGGCAGTTGCACGGTTTGTTCCGTGTCCGTTGCTTTACGCAGGACGACGCGCACATCTTCATGACGCGAGAACAGATTAAGGACGAAATCAAGGGCGTCGTACGCCTCATCAACGAGGTGTATACGCTGTTTGGGTTCAAGTACCACGTCGAACTTTCCACCCGTCCTGACAACAGTATGGGCAGCGACGAGGATTGGGAAGTGGCAACCGACGCTTTGCGTTCTGCGCTTAACGACATGGGCTTTGCATACGTTGTCAACGAAGGGGACGGCGCGTTCTACGGCCCGAAGATTGACTTCCACTTGGAGGACAGCATCGGCAGAACGTGGCAATGCGGTACGATTCAGCTCGACTTCCAGTTGCCGCAGCGCTTTGAAATGGAGTACATCGGCGAGGACGGCGCAAAGCATCAGCCGATTATGGTACACCGCGTTGTATTCGGGTCTATCGAGCGTTTCATCGGTATCTTAATCGAACATTTTGCAGGCAAATTCCCCGTATGGCTTTCCCCCTTGCAGGTCAAGATTCTGCCCATCACCGACAGACAGGTAGAGTATGCGAACGGCTTGGCAGAGCAGATGAAGGCGAAGGGTATCCGTGTCAAAGTGGACGACAGAAGCGAGAAGATCGGCTACAAAATCCGTGAGGCGCAAATGGAAAAAGTGCCTTACATGCTGATTGTGGGCGAAAAGGAAATGGAGGCAGGTCAGGTGGCTGTGCGCCGCAGAGATAAGGGCGATATGGGCGCGATCAATGCAGACGAATTTATTGCAACCGTCCTTTCGGATATTGCCGACAAAACGGTATTCTAAGCGGTTGGCGGCAGGCGTATTCAGGCGGTTGCCGCCACGAACGATACAAAACGAAAAATTTTTATAAAAACCGTAAAAAATTGCTTGACATTCCCCGTTCGGTGTGTTAATATATTAACGCTAAGCAGAAGTAAACCTTCTCGCCATACGGCAACGTTGTGTGGCTCAATCGTGGATTTTTTACGGGGGAAACTGTAAAAAAGGACTTTTGGTGGGTTGCTTATGCTAGCAACCCATTATTTTTTTGGTGAGGTATACGGCCATAAAAAACCAACATCAAATCAACGGTGAAATCCGTGATAAAGAAGTAAGAGTCATTTCCGCAGAGGGTGAACAGCTTGGCGTAATGAGCGCGCTTGAGGCGTTGCGTATCGCAGAGGAAGAGGATTTAGACCTCGTCAAAATCTCTCCGAACGCCGTTCCGCCCGTATGCAAGATTATGAACTACGGCAAGTTCAAATTCGAGCAGGCAAAGCGTGAAAAGGAAAACCGCAAAAACCAAAAGGTGATTGAAATCAAAGAAATCTACCTCTCCATGACGATCGACGTCGGCGACCTGCAGGTCAAGGCGAAAAAGACGGTGGAAATGCTGGGCGACGGCAACAAGGTAAAGGTTTCCATTCGTATGAGAGGGCGTCAGCAGGCGCACGCTTCTATGGGTGTGGATGTAATGAAACGTTTCTTTGATATGCTCGGCGGCAAGGCGGTTATGGACAAAGCGCCTATGACCGAGGGCAGAAACATTTTGATGATTCTCTCCCCTGCAAAATAATTGCTTTTTATGCGGCGCGGCGTACGCGCGGCTAAAAATATAAAAACAGAAAAAAATATTCGGAGGATAAATATATGCCTAAGCAGAAAACTCACAGCAGTACGAAAAAGCGTTTTTGGCTTACCGGTTCGGGTAAAGTAAATCGTTCCCACAGCGGTAAGAACCACAAAGCAGAAACCAAGACCAGCAAAAGAAGAAGACATTTGCGTCAAAGCACCCTTGTTTCTTCTACCCAGGAAAATACCGTTAAAGGTATGATGCCCTACAAGAAATAAGGAAGGAGGAAATAGAAAATGCGTATTAAAAGAGCAGTAAACGCTGTTAAAAAGCGTAGAAAGATTTTTAAGCTTTCCAAAGGTTATTTTGGCAACAAGAGCAAGTCTTACAGAATCGCAAGACAAGCTGTCATGAAGTCCTTGAACTATGCGTTCATCGGCCGTAGAAGAAGAAAGAGAGATTTCAGAAAGCTGTGGATTGCAAGAATCAACGCGGCTGCAAGAATCAACGGTCTTTCTTACAGCAAGTTCATGTTCGGTCTTTCCAAGGCTGGCATCAACCTGAACAGAAAGGTGCTTGCAGACCTCGCAGTAAACGACGCGGCTGCATTCACGGCACTCGTAGAGAAGGCGAAAGCGGCTCTCTAAGGATGACGAACAATAGCCTTTTCGCACGATAGCGAAAAGGTTTTTTGTTGTTTTTTGGAATTATGATGATTACGTCTAAAAACAATCCGCTCGTGAAAGAAACGGCTACCTTAAAGGACAAAAAGGGCAGAAAGCTGCTCGGGTCTTTTTTGGTGGAGGGCAGAAAGATGGCAGAGGAATGCCTTTTGAGCGGTATGACGATTGAAAAGATTTTCGTTCGTGAAGGGGTGGAGCTTGGCTTGCCCGTGGACGAGAAAAAAATCGTCGTCGTATCCGAGGACGTCTTGCGCCAGCTTTCGGACGAGAAAACGCCGCAGGGCGTAGTGTGTCGTGTGAAGATTCCCACCCGTCCGCTTTGCGCGCCCAAGGGCAACTGCTTGTTTTTGGACGGCGTAGCCGACCCGGGCAATCTGGGTGCGATTATCCGTACTGCCAACGCGGCGGGCTACGAGGAGATTTATCTGACCAAGGAATGCACCGACCCCTATTCTCCCAAAAGCGTGCGCGCCAGCATGAGTGGCATCTTTTTCACAAAGCTGTACTGTGCAGAGCGTGAAGAGATACTCTCCATGTTAAAAAATGCAGGCGTAGCGCTAATCGTTGCAGACATGGGTGGGGAAAACGTCTTTCATTTTGCGCCGAATACACCGTTTGCGCTGGTCATCGGCAACGAGGCGAACGGCGTTTCCGCTACGGTAAAAGAGGCGGCAGATAAGACGATACGCATTCCGATGCGCTCCTCACAGGAGAGCTTGAATGCGGCGGTTGCCGCAGGGGTTTCGATGTACCTCTTGGCGAAGGAAAAATTTTTATAATATTAGGAAAAGGAGTATCAATATGTCCGGACATAGCAAATGGCATAACATACAGGCAAAAAAAGGTAAGGCAGACGCGGCGAAGGGCAGAATTTTCACCAAGCTCGGCAGAGAGATTGCCGTAGCGGCAAAATCCAACCCCAACCCCGACACGAACAGCAAGCTGGCGGATATCATCGCAAAGGCAAAGGCTGCGAATATGCCCAACGACAACATTCAGCGTTCGATTAAGAAGGCAAGCGGCGAAATGAGCGGCACCGACTATAAGGAACTCACCTACGAGGGCTACGGCGTGGCAGGTTCGGCGGTCATCATCGCGACCTTGACGGACAACGTCAACCGTACGGCAGGCGACGTTCGCGCGATTTTGTCCAAGCACGGCGGCTCGATGGGGCAGACGGGCTGCGTATCCTACAACTTTGAAAACAAGGGCTATATCGTTGTTGAAAGAACGGTAGAGTTGGATGAGGATACCATGACGGAATATGCGTTGGAGGCAGGCGCTGACGACGTAGTAGCAGACGACGACGTTTACGAAATCTTCACCACCCCCGAGACGTTCTCCGACGTCAGAAAATACCTTGAGGATAAGAACAAGGAGTTGGTTGCAGCTGCTCCCAAGGGTAGAAGAAACGACGAGGAAGAGGACAAGATTAAGTTCGTGCAAGCGGAAATCTCCATGATTCCCAACAGCCGTATCGAATTGCCCGCCGACAAGGTAGAAACCTTCTTGAAGATGATTGACGCGTTGGAAGATTTGGACGACGTACAAAACGTTTACCACAACGTAGACCTTCCCGATGAAGAATAATCGAAAGAATAAAAACGCCCAAACGTTTGAATTGGGCGTTTTTTTGTTTATAAATATAATAGAGCGCGAAAAATTCGCGTTCGGGAGGGAAAAAGTCAAAATTTGAAAAAAATTTTCTCGTATGGCTATTGCATTTCATAAAAGGCTGTGATATAATGTTGCACCTTAGAGGAAGTTAAAAAGGCGTAAACTGTGTGTTTTAGAGGGAGAAAAGTACGCGAAATGGAATGGTTTACTTATGAAAAAGAAGAGGATGACGGGCTGACCGAAATCTCCTTAGACTGGGGGGATTTTGACGAGGTAAAAGTCAGCGAAAAGACGGACAATCTTGCCGACGGCTTGGTGTCCTGTTTAAACACGCTTGGTAGGGTAGACGTGCCGTATATTGCTACTGCCTGTGATAAGACGCCGCAGGAGGTGGTGGAAGGCTTGCGCGGCTCTATCTATCTCAACCCTGAAAAATGGGAAGGGGACGTTCGCAACGGCTGGGAAACGGCGGACGGCTATTTATCGGGAAACTTGCGTAGAAAGTGGCGGTTTGCTAAGTCTGCAGCCGAACGCTTTCCCGAGTTGTTTTCTTCCAACGTAGAGGCGTTGGAGCGGTTGTTGCCGCAGTCTGCGCTCGGCGAGGAAATCTATATCACTTTGGGTTCTCCGTGGGTACCTACGGACGTCATTGACGACTTTATCGAACACTTGCTCGGTCCGTACGTCAGCAACATCAACGAGAAATTTCGTCCCGGCTACTTGGTTGTCCGCGACGAGCTGACGGGCGGATGGGAAATCCCTGCAAAGAGCCGTTATGCCTACGGTCAATACGCTGTACGCGCGACGTCTGCATACGGTACTTCGCGTATGAACGCGCTGGAGATTATGGAATACACGCTGAATATGAAGACGGTAGTCGTGAGGGATACCGTCGTCGTTCGCGCGGCAACCTACACGCAAAAGCCCAAGACAGCGTCCGTGATCAACCGCGAGGAAACGGTGCTTGCGGTGGAAAAGCAGGACCTGATGATTAAGGAGTTTCAATCTTGGGTTTGGCAGGACGAGAAGAGGGCAAATCGCCTGCGTGAAATCTTTGAGGAACGGTTTGGCTTTGTTCGCGCTCGGCAGTTTGACGGCAGCTTTTTGACCTTTCCTACGATGGACGAAAACGCCTTTTTGTACCCTTATCAAAAGAATGCGGTGGCGCGGATTTTGTTCAGCCCGAACGTGCTGCTTGCGCACGAGGTAGGCTGTGGTAAAACGTACATTATGGTGGCGGCAGGTATGGAATTACGCCGTATGGGCGTATCCAAAAAGAATATGTACGTCGTCCCGAATAACCTGATTTCGCAATGGGCGGATATCTTTCACGAGTTGTATCCGCAGGCGAAGGTAATACAGATCACGTCCAAGGATTTCACGCCAAAGCGCAGGGAGGCGACTCTGCTTGCGATGCGGGACGTAGACGTGGACGCTATCCTGATTGCATACAGTTGCTTTGACCGTATTCCCGTTTCGTTGAAAACGAAGTTAGAGGATGCGGAAGAGGAACTCAAAAAACTCGACGAAAAAATCAAGGACGGCAGCAACAAGTTTTCCTCTACGCTGGTGGCGCGAAAAAACAAGCTGGCAAAGGACGTGCAGAGCCTGCGTGCAAAATTGCAGGACGAAGAAAAGACGGTGTTCTTTGAGGATTTGGGGGTGCAGACCTTGTTTGTGGACGAGGCGCACAACTATAAAAACGTCGACGTCAATACAAAGATAGAAAACGTGCAGGGGCTGGGCAATCGCGACGGCTCGGACAAGTGCCGCAATATGCTGTATAAGGTGCGCTGCGTGCAAAAGCAGAACGGCGGCAGAGGGGTGGTGTTTGCGACGGGTACGCCGATTACCAACTCCATTATTGATGCTTTCGTCATGCAAAAGTATCTGCAAAACGGGGAGTTGACCCTCTTAGATTTGCATAATTTCGACAGCTGGGTGGGTATGTTTGCGGAAAAGACGACGGAATTTGAAATCGACGTCGATACGAACAGCTATCGCCTTGCGACCCGTTTTTCTAAGTTCCACAACCTGACCGAGTTGACAATGCTGCTTTCTTCGATAGCTGACTTTTACCGCGCGGACGGCGCAACGGGCTTGCCGCAGTTGGACGGCTACACCGATTGCTTGGTCGATAAGACCGTCGAATTTTCGCAGTATCTGGACGATATTTCCCGCCGAGCAGACCAAGTGCGTTCTGGGCAGGTCAGCAGGGACGAGGACAATATGCTCAAGATTACCACAGACGGCAGGAAGGCGGCGCTTGACTTGCGCTTGGTTGAGCCGAATGCTCCTTTTTCCTACGCTTACAAGGTGGTGCGCTGCGCGGAGAACGTCTTTGACCTGTACGTCAAGACGCTTGGGAAAAAGAGCACGCAACTCGTATTTTGCGATACCTCTACGCCCAAAGGCGGCTTTAACGTCTACGACGAGCTGCGGCGGCTGCTGATTGAAATGGGTGTACCGCACGACAAGATTGCCTATATCCACGATGCCCAGTCCGAGAGCCGCCGTGAGGAACTGTTTGAGGCGGTACGTACGGGGCAGGTACGCGTTCTTATCGGGTCTACGTTCAAGCTCGGTATGGGCGTAAACGTGCAGGACAAGCTGATTGCCGTGCATCATCTGGACGTGCCTTGGCGGCCTTCGGATATGGTACAGCGTGAGGGGCGTATTCTGCGACAGGGGAACGAAAACAAGAAAGTATATATCTATCGCTACGTGACGGACGGCAGTTTTGACGCCTATTCGTGGCAGCTGTTGGAAAGCAAGCAACGGTTCATCTCGCAGCTCTTATCCGGTTCGTTGACCGAAAAGGAAGCGGAGGACGTGGACAGTATCGTGCTGGACTACGCCGAGGTCAAGGCGCTTGCGATCGGCAATCCGCTGATTAAAAAGCGTGTCGAAACGGCGAACGAGTTGGCGCGCCTTCTGACCTTACACCGCAAAGCGGTATATATTCGCGAACAGTTGGAGGCGGAACTTGCTGAAATTCCTGAACGTCTGGAACGGCAGAGAAAACTGTATTCCGCTTGTTTGCAGGACGTGGACGATTATAAGCGTCTGCGCCGGGAATATACTTTAGAGGAGCGTACAGCGCTTTCCTCGGCGGTGATGGAAGCGATTGCAGGCTACGATTTTACCGAGGGGGTGGAAAAGACGATAGGAGAATACCAAGGCTTTAGCGTGGTATTACCGTCCTACCTCATTCGCCAAAAGCCGCACGTTTGGCTGAAGCGAAACGGAAAATACAAGGTGGACATCGGGGAGAGCGTCTTTGGCGTGATCGCCCGTTTGGATAACGCCTTAGAAACGATGGACAAGCAGTTGCAGGTATATAAAGACAACGTGCAATCGCTGATTTTATCCAAGGAAGAAATCCGTCAGGAGCTGGAAAAGAACAATTCCTATGCGGATGAAATTACCGCTTGCAAAAGCGAGTTAGAGGAAATAGACAAACAGTTGGGGGTGAAGAAGAAATGAGTGTAGAAGCAAAACTCAGCGGCGTACCTACGCTGTCCGTGCAAAAGACGGTGGATATGCTGGCAGACGGTTATTGCGCCGTCATACGGCAGGGCTTGCCGATGAAGACCCTGCCCTCGGTGATGCTGTGGGGTGCGCCGGGTGTCGGTAAATCGCAGGCGGTTCGGCAGCTCGCCAAGGAGATTGAACGGCGTACGGGCAGGATTTCTAACGTCGTGGACGTCCGATTGCTGTTGATGAACCCCGTAGACCTTCGCGGTATTCCTACGGCGAATGCGGATAAGACGCTTGCCGTTTGGTTAAAGCCGCATATCTTCCAGATGAACGAAAGCCCCGCCTACGTCAATATTTTGTTCTTGGACGAGATTTCCGCTGCGCCGCAGTCGGTGCAGGCGGCGGCGTACCAAATCACGCTCGATCGAGTGGTGGGCGAACACAAACTGCCGGAAAATTGTATCGTGATTGCGGCAGGCAACCGCTTGACGGACAAATCGGTGGCGTACAAGATGCCCAAGGCGCTTGCCAACCGTCTTTGCCATATCCAAGTAGAGGCAGACTTTGACAGTTGGAAACGCTGGGCGATTTCGACGGGGGTCAATCGCAAGGTCATAGGCTTTCTTTCTTTTAAACGCAACCTGCTGTTATCGGACGGCGGCGTGGACGATTTGGCGTATCCTACCCCTCGTTCTTGGGAGATGGTCAGCAACGTCTTGAACGCCGTCAACGAAAACGTGGACGCGGTGTATTCCTACATAAGCGGTTGCGTGGGGGCAGGTGCGGCGATAGAACTGCGTACCTGGTGTAAAATTTACGCCAGTCTGCCTGATATCGAAAAGATTTTCCAGGGCAGGGAAACGCACGTACCTAAGGGCGCGGACGTTTTATATGCGCTCTGCTCGGCGATGACGGATTACGCAAGAAAGCACAAGGACGACTTTATAGCGATTGCGAACTCTATCGTGTATGCGCGGTGCTTGCCGCCTGATTTTTCGGCGGTGCTGCTCAAAGATTACATTTCCATTGAGCGCGGCTACAAGGAAAAATTGATGCGTTTACCCGAATTTATTGCTTGGCTGCAAAAGAGCGGGAGATACTTAAACGATGCTTACTGAGCAAGAGGTTAAAAAATACACCCTGCGAATGATGCAATCGCGTATGCGCGTCATCTGCAACAACGGGTTTTTAGGGGTGCTTTTGACCCATATGCGTATGATGGTGGACGAGCATTTGCCTACGGCGGCAACGGACGGAAAATTCATCTATTTTGGCAAGGAATTTTTAGAGGACTTGACCGATCGAGAGATGGATTTCGTGATGATGCACGAGATTATGCACGTCGTGTTGCGGCACTTGGAGCGTACGGGGGATCGGGATCATTATCTGTTCAACCTTGCCTCGGACATCGTCATCAATTCCTCGATTTTGGAAAATGCGGGCGGCGACGAACGCGCCATCACTTTGGGGAAATACGGGGTGGCGATGCACCTTGCCCCCGACGGCAAAGAGGGGGTAAAATACACCGCCGAAGAGGTGTACGAGCAACTCAAAAAAGAGCAGGAAAAGCAGCAGAAAAAGCAGGGTGGCGGCAAAGGACAAAGTTCCTCGGGTGGCAACCAAGGCAACGGTGGCTCGCAGGATAATTCTGAGGATAATTCGCAAGGAAATTCGCAAGATAATTCGCAAGGTAGTTCTCAGGATAATTCGCAACAAAACGGCTCGCAAAAGCAAGGGCAAGACGGCGCTAGACAGACTGCCTCGCAAAAGCAAGGGCAAGACGGCGCTGGACAGACTGCCTCGCAAAAGCAGCAACAGAGTAGCGCTGGACAGACTGGCTCGCAAAAGCAGCAAGACGGAAAGGGCAGCATAAAGCCCTCGCGTTGGCATAAGGGCGGTTGCGCAGACGAGAGCTTTGACGACCACAACCGTTGGGGGGACGGGGAAATCGACCCTATCGAACGGGATATTTGGGAAAAGCGGATACTGGATGCCGCGGTGGCAGCGGCAAATCGGGGCTGTGGCAATCTGCCTGCAGGGATCGAGCGTTCGATTGACGCCCTGAAAAATCCGCAGACGGACTGGCGTACGCTGTTGCAGGCGTTCATTCAAGAGGATATTTGCGACTATTCCTTCTCGCCGCCCGACAGACGGTACGACGGTGGAGATTTTTATCTGCCTGACTTCAACGAAAAGGAAGAAACGGTACACAATATTCTGTTTATGATTGACACGTCTGGGTCTATCAGCAAGCAACAGTTGACGGCGGCGTATTCCGAGGTCAAGGGGGCGATTGACCAGTTTGGTGGCGTACTCAAAGGCTACCTTGGCTTTTTTGATGCGGCGGTTTCCGCGCCGCAACCCTTCTCTGACGAAGAGGAAATGAAAGTGATTACTCCCAAAGGGGGCGGTGGTACAAGTTTCCAAATCATCTTCGATTACGTCAAAGAGGAAATGAAAGACGAGCCGCCTGCCTGTATCATCATTTTGACGGACGGCTATGCGCCTTTTCCCGAGGAAAAAGAGGCAATGGAAATTCCCGTGCTTTGGATAATCAACAACGAGGACGTTTCTCCGCCGTGGGGGGTTGTTGCGAGGATAAAATAGGCGGTTTATACCCCTCTATAAAAGGGATTAATCGCATTTGCAACCGATAGTTGCGAAATTGTAAATTGGAATCGGTGGAAATCATGCACAGGTTCTCATATAATAAAAATGCAGCCGATGGAAAGACGACTGCAGCAAGGAGGGCAAACTATGACAAACGGCAAACGGTTGGGTGATAAGCTGTACGAGCTTCGTAAAAAAGAAGGCTATTCGCAGGAAGAACTGGCGGAAAAGCTGAACGTTTCTCGGCAGGCGGTGTCCAAATGGGAATGTGGGGAATCGCTGCCCGATACCGATAACCTAATAACGATTGCACGTCTGTACGGCGTGTCTTTGGACGAGCTGGTGGACAATGTGCCTGACGGCGGACGAGAGGTTGCGACTGCCGACGGGGGTATTTGCGTACAGCCTATCGAGGAGCTTGACGAGGATGAGCGAGAGGAGGCAGAGGCAGAGGCGTATTACAGCCAAGACGGGCAGCCTGCGGATAAAAAGCGCAGGATTTTGCGTGTGCTGCACGCCTTTCCGTATCCTATCTTTACCACCGTTGCGTTTTTGCTGTGGGGTTTTTTATGGGACGGCTGGGCGGTGGCGTGGACGTTGTTTTTGACCATTCCCCTCTATTATACCGTGATTGAATGTATCCGCCAAAAGCGTTGGAAGCCCTTTGCGTATCCCGTTCTTGTGGCGTTCGTGTATTTGTTTTTAGGCATGCAATGGGGGCTGTGGCATCCCTATTGGATTGTGTTTATCACTATTCCTATCTACTACGCGGTGGTGGAGGCTTTGGATAGGAAATAACGTTTGTGTAGAATTTATAAGAAAACAGGCTAAAAACGGCCTGTTTTTTTGTCGTTTTCGCAAGGTTTGCATCTCGTCATAAAAATGTATGACAATTTCCTTGACAAGCATTTTGGATAGTGGTACAATAAAGAAAATGCGGCGAGTTGATTTTTGCGCCGTACAGTAAGAGAATACGACAAAAGAGTAAACTATGAAAACAATCAACGGACAAACGTTAAAAAGAATGTTATACAGCGGCAGAGTAAGACTTGCCGCGTGTGCGGAGGAATTGAACGCCCTGAACATATTTCCCGTTCCGGACGGAGATACCGGCTCGAATATGCTCAGGACGATGGATTTGGGCTGGCAGGCGGTGGCGGCTTGCGACAGCGATTCTGCCGCAGAGGTGATGTCGGCGTTTGCAAACGGTGCGGTGCTGGGTGCGCGCGGTAATTCGGGGGTCATACTCTCGCAGATATTCCGTGGGATAGCCAAGGGCTTTGACGGCAAAGAGGAAGTGGATACGGCGTTGCTTTCCAAGGCTTGCGAAGAAGGTGTAAAGGCGGCGTACTCCGCGGTGGTAAAGCCTGTGGAAGGTACGATCCTCACCGTTTTCCGCAATGCGGCGGCGGTTGCCGATGCGACGGAAGTGGAGGAATGGTTCACTCGGCATATCGAATATGCGGCGACCTCTCTTCGACATACGCCTGATCTGTTGCCTGCTTTAAAGGAGGCAAGCGTCGTGGACAGCGGCGGCGCAGGGTATTTGCGCTTGGCGGAAGGTATGTTAGAGGGTTTAACGGGCGAGGAGCTGACGTTCACCGACGTGGAAAGTGTGGAAAATAGCGGCGCAAAAGCGGTGGATTTTTCCGCTTTCACCCGTGATAGCGTGCTGGAATTCGGCTACTGTACCGAATTTTTCCTGCGCTTGCAGACGGCAAAAACGGATATTGACGGCTTTGACGACGAGGGGTTGAAGGCGTACCTTGAAAGTGTGGGTGATTCCCTCGTATACGTGCGTATGGACGACCTCGTGAAGGTACACGTGCACACGAAAACCCCCGGGCAGGTGCTTGGTGAGTGCCAAAAATACGGGGAATTCCTTTCTTTGAAAATCGAGAATATGAGCCTGCAACACGAGGAACAAATCGGCCAGGAAAAGCAGGTGCAATCGCTGCCGAAAAAACACCTTGCCACCGTTGCGGTAGCAATGAGCGAGGGAATGAAAGAGTTGTTTGAAGAGGGTGGCGCAGACGCCGTGATTTTGGGCGGCGCATGCACGAACCCGTCCACGGGTGAATTCTTGCAGGCGTTTAGGGGCTTGAATGCAGACGCTATCGTCGTTCTGCCCAACAACAGCAACGTATTGATGGCGGCGCAGTCCGCTGCAAAGGAATACGCAGAGGAGCGTTCGGACGTACGCGTGTTGGTGCTGCCGACCAAGTCGATGCAGGCTGGGTATGCGGCGCTGTTGGTGGCGACCGACTCCGAGGATGCGGACGGCGTGTATGCGGATATGGACTCGGCGGTAGAAAACGCGGCTTGTCTATCCCTCACCTTCTCCGTGCGTGATACTTCGGTGGGCGGTATCGAAATTCACAAGGACGACCACATCGGGTTTTTGGGCAAGGAGCTTTGCGCTTGCGCCAAGACGAGAGAGGAATGCTTAAAGCAACTCTTTTTGCAGGTCGAAGATTTAGAAGATAAAGAGATTATCACGGTTATGTACGGCGTGGACGCTACGGACGAGGACCGTGAAACGGTGCAAAGCCTGGCAGAGGAGCTTTGTCCTGATGCCGAACTGTTGGAATACGATTGCGGACAGGAACTCTATTGCCTACTCATTAGTTTGGAATAAATGATACACAAGGAGAAAAAAGGATGAAAAGAAAGGTATTTTGTACGTCAACGGGCTGTTTGGAATACGCGCCTCAGCGTTATCGCGAAATGGGGATCGGGATTATCCGTATTCACGTTTTGTTCGAGGGGAAAGAGTATTTGGAAGGGATTGACCTTGACCCCGTAGAATTTTATGAAAAGTTGGAGAAGTTGGAAGCCCCGAAAAACAATCTTCCCAAAACGGCGATGCCTACCCGTGCGGAAATTCAGGCGCATTTCGACCAAGCGGTTGCAGAGGGCTACGACGAGGCGATCGTCATCGTTATCAGTTCGGCAATGGGCGGTACGTACAACCTTATCCGCATGGTTGCAGA
The DNA here is from genome assembly GCA_017408045.1 of Clostridia bacterium. GTDB lineage: Bacteria > Bacillota > Clostridia > Christensenellales > Borkfalkiaceae > Scatosoma. The sequence goes on from JAFQVL010000018.1 coordinate 13,608, forward strand.
GGAGTATGCAGACCGCATTAAAATTACGGTAATCGACAGTAAAATCACCTGCTTTGGCGAGGGCTTGTTGGCGGTTAAGGCGCAGGAGATGGTCAACGCAGGCGTTCCTACGGAAACGATCGTAAAGGAAATTCAATGGATGATGGCTCGTCAGGAATTTGTCGGGGTGGACGGCAAGCTCGATTACCTTATCTACAACGGCAGATTGAAGGGTGGTAAAGCTTTCTTTGGTAAAATGCTCTCCATTTGCCCCGTCGTGCATTTCACCAAAGAGGGGGAAATCGTTGCGCTGGCAAGCGTTCGTACGCAGAAAAAAGCATTGCATAAGACCTGCGAGGTTTTAAAAGAATTGCTGGGCGATAGAGATCCGAAAGACTACCTTTTGTGGCATATTTACACCGGTCCTTCGCTTTTGGAAACCTTAAAGGAAATTGAGGGAGAGTATGGTATTTCGTGCAATCACGAGCCGGTCATTATGTCCCCCGTCAGCGGTTGCCACAACGGCCCTTGGCTGGCAGGCTACGGCGTGCTGTTCCTGCGTAGAGAGGACGAGCCGTTAGAATAATCAAAGCAATCGAATAGTAAACGATATACCGTGTGGTTTTTGTAAAAACCGCACGGTTTTTTTCAAAAAATCTTGATTTTTTGGAAAGAATATGCTACAATGGCTACGTATGAGAAAAACGATTGCTAAAAAACTAAAGAGATGGCTGGCGATTTTGCTGGTTGGGGCGTGTTCGCTGTGTTTTTGCGCCTGCGAGGACTTGGTTGCTATCTTTTCTTCGGCGCTTGATAGCACGTTGGAAGGATTTCTCGGCTGGTACGAGGACGGCACGGTGGATGAAAATTACGTCTACACCCGTACCGTTGGCGGCGGCGATTACTATTACAACCGACTTATCCCGGAACAGCAACGCTTTTATAAAAAACTCCGTATCGACCTGGATAAGTTCTTCGCGGGCGAGAGGGAATTGTTTTCCTATACCTACGAGGGCAAGGAATATGGGCTCTTGGGCGACTATCGGTATTCTACCTTTGGGTTGACGGAGCAGCAGGGTAGGCAAGCGTTTGACGCTCTTTACCAAGATTGTCCGCAGTATTACGCGTACGATTCGGTGTATCTGCTGCACGATGACGTTTCGCTGTCCCCCGTTCTTTCGGTGAACTATAAGCAGAAAGCAACGAGGGATGCGCTCGATCAAAAGATTGCCGCCTCGGTACGGACGGTGGGCAATTTGTTGCAAGGCGCGTATACGGACTTTGAAAAATTCGAAGTCATCTATCAGTACGTCATGGGGCAGGTAGAGTACGAATACGATGAGTCTGGCAATCCAAGCGAAACGGATCACGCGGGGACGATCGTCGGCGTGCTGGACGGAAACAGGAATACGAACTCCGTCTGCGTGGGATATACGTTTTCGATTACCTATCTTTGCAATATTTACGGCGTGGAATGTATCTCCGTGGGCAACGAGGCGTTGAATCACGCTTGGAATATGGCGAAGATTGACGGCAACTGGTATCACGCGGACGCAACCAACGACGACGGCGAGGACTGGGGGGAACTCTTCCTCTGCAGCGAAGAAGTGTTTTGGCAGTTCTTCGATTACACCGCGCCCGCTTATGACAGCGGCGCAGCCGACACCATGGGGAGAGTGGGCATTTTGCCCGACGTTTTAGACGATTTGTGCTATTCGCGGTTTACGTATAAGGCGACGGAGGACGGCTTGGCGGTTTCGGGCGTAGAGATCGACCAGTATTACCTGCGAATCCCCTCTTCTTATCAGGGCGAGAGCGTGCATACCATCGGTTATGCGTTTGGCGCGGCGGCAACGCAGTTGATAGGGCTGGTAATCCCTACGAGCATACGGCAAATCGAGAGTAGCGCATTCTTGCTGAACGCGCCGCAAATCATTTTCTACGAAGGTACGGCGGAGGAGTTTTCCGAAATATCCGTAGGAGTCTTAAACGGTGCCTTTGCGGACGCGCAGGTATATTATTACAGCGAAGAGCCGCCAACGCAGAATGCGGACAGCTACTGGTGTTATCAGGACGGATTGCCCGGCGTTTGGACGAACAACAACGGAGAATAAATAGGAACGTATGAAATACACGGCACAGACGATAAAATATAATATAAAAAACCTGTTATACATATTTCCTTTGGCGATTTTACCTGCTTTTTTCCTCTCGCTCACGCTTGCAAGGGCGGACGTTATTTCGGTGGCGGAAAAGATACGGGTGGGGAGTTTTTCGAATATCACCTTTTGGGAACTGTTTCAAGCCTTGACCCTCTTCAACTTCTCCTCTTGGGAAACGGTGGTGGCAGGGGTGCTTGGCGTGGCGGCGCTAGTCGTATGCGGATCCCTTTTGATGGCGTTTACAGACAAGCATATGCGCTTTGGGAAGCGCACCTTTAACGGCTTGTTCGCTAAACTCAACGACAACCTGTTATCGACCTTTGGATTTACCCTGTTGCTGCTTGTTTTGTACGAAGTTTGGACGTTGCTGTTGACGGTGGTTTTGCAACTGTGTTTCCTGCTTCCGCAGACGGCGGTGTACGTGGTTGCGACCGTGGTGGTCGTGGTGATGCACGTTGCGCTGACCTATGCGATATCGCTCATCTATCTATGGTTGCCGTGTATGCAAATTACCGGCTTTCATACCTTTGAGGCATTGCGCTACGGGTTCTTGCTGTGCGAGCCGATACAGGGGCAGTTGATTTGGGTACAAACTCTTTCTATGATAGTGGCAGAGGGCGCAATCGTTGCGGCGACCCTGCTGTTGCCTTCCGTTTGGGTGGCTTCGATGGTGGTGGCAACGCTGCTCTATGCCTTCTTGATTTTGCAATTTTGCGTGCGTATGCAAATCGTCTATTTCGACAGAGAACAAATCGAGCGGGCAGACCTTAAAAAATATTACGAGTAAAACAGGTGGTAAAATATGCGATTTCGTAACATTTTTACTCTATTGACGGAAAATTTTAAAAACATCTCTCGCGTGCTATTGTATAAAATCGTCGTAGGCGTTCTTTGTACGGCGTTATACGCGTTGCTCATATTGCCGCAGTTGGAACAGATTTTTACTAGCGTGGAATGGAGCGCGTTGCTTAGCGATCTGCGTACGTTGCTTGCCGAGTTTATGCCCGGGCACGCCTCAGGGCAAACCTTTGAGGGCTTGCGCAACCAGATTGTCAACGGTTCTTTGCCTGCCTTTTTGAATATGGTATGGGCAATGATCGGTTCGATCATCGGCAGAGCGCTGGGCTGTGTGGCAATTTATTTGGTGCAGAGGTTTTTGGATACCCTCTGCTACTTCACGGTAGGCAGCATCACCAACGATAGAATGACCGCTTATGCGGAAACGCCCTTCTGGCAAGCGTATATTGCCAACCTTGGCAAGGGCAGTAAATATGCGTTAGTATACGTACCTATTGCTTTTTTAATCGACGTTGCTATCGTTGCGGTCGTAGGGGCAATTTTCGTGTTTGTCGACGTGTTGCCTGCATGCTTTTTGGCGGTCACGGCGCTTGTACTTGGGCAGGCGTTTAAGCTTACGTCGACGTCGGCGTGGATGCCGGCAATCACTTCCGACGGTATGACCTTAGGGCAGGCGATGCGCTCGGTACGCAAAGAAGAGAAAAAGCATCACTTTAAGTCTTTTAACATCTATCTCGTGCTCGTGTATATGATTATCATCGTCAACGTGATGGCGGTGGTGTTCACAATGGCGAGCGCGTTAATCATCACCGTTCCTGCCTCGTACGTGTTGCTTATCTGCGCACAGTACGTCAATTACTTCACAATCAAGGGTAAAAAATACTTCCTCACTTATGAGGACATTGCCACCAACGATTGCAAAGGGGATACCGAGCATTTCTTCGCCTATGTGGCGGAAAGCGCGGAAACAGAAAATAGCGAAAATCAAACTGAAAAAGGAGCAGACAATATGGACTATCAAAGCAACTATTTGAACTGGGTACAGGACGAACGCCTTTGCGCGGAAGGCAAAGCAGAACTGCTTGCTATTGCCGAGGACGAGAAGGAAAAGGAATACCGCTTTGCAGCCGAGCCTGAATTTGGTACGGCAGGTATGCGCGGCATCATCGGCTACGGTATGAATATGATGAACGTCTACACCGTCATGCGCGCTACGCAAGGCTTGGCAGAATTCATCAAGACGTTGGGCAAAGAGGCAATGGAACGCGGCGTCGTCATTTCCTTCGATACCCGTAGAAAGTCCGAGGAGTTCGCCCGCGCGACGGCAGAGGTACTGGCAAAGAACGGTATCAAAGCGTACCTTTTTGACGACGTACATCCCGTGCCGATGCTCTCTTACGCGGTGCGCTACTTAAAGACGGTGGCAGGCGTTATGATCACGGCAAGCCACAACCCCAAGGAATACAACGGCTACAAGGTATACGGCGAGGACGGCGCGCAGATGTCCCCCGAAGATACGGCAAAGGTAGTGGAATACATCGCAAAAATCACCGATTTCCTTTCCGTCAGCGGTGAAAAGGATAGTCCGTTGATCGTGCCCGTACCTGCTAAGTTGGACGAAGACTATATCGAGGAGTTGGCAAAACTCACCCTCTCTAAGGAAGCGGTGGAAAAATGCGGCGCAAACTTGAAACTTGTATACACCCCCGTTCACGGCAGCGGTTATAAGCCTGTGATGGCAATCTTACAAAAAATCGGCATCAATGCGACCATCGTAGAGGCGCAGGCGCAAAAGGATACCGAATTTTCCACGGTAAAAGTCCCCAACCCCGAATACAAGGAAACCCTTTCCATGGGTATTGAGCTTGCAGACAAAATTGCGGCAGACGTCGTATTTGGTACAGACCCCGACGCAGACAGGCTCGGCGTAGTTATTCGCGACGACAAGGGGGAATTTGTGGCGCTCTCTGGCAACCAAGTGGGCGTACTCTTACTCGACTATATCCTGCAGCGTTTATCCGAGGACGGCGTAATGCCCGAAAATGCGGCGGTGGTAAAATCGTTCGTTTCGACGGGTATGGCAAAACTCCTTTGCGACGATTACGGCGTTGCGCTGTATGAAACGCCCGTAGGCTTTAAATTCATCGGCGAAAAGATAAAACAATGGGAGCAGGACAACAAGCATACCTACGTATTCGGCTTTGAGGAAAGCTGCGGCTATCTTCGCGGCACGCACGCAAGAGATAAGGACGCGGTGGTCGCATCCATGCTCTGCGCGGAAATGGTGTGCTACTATGCGTATATCGGCAAGACGGTGTATGGGCGCTTGCAGGAAATCTACGCGAAATACGGCTACGTGCTCGATAAAAACGTATCCATTCAGTATTCGGGCTTGAATGCGATGAAGGAAATGAACGGCGTAGTAGATGCGCTCAAAACCATGGAAGTCAAATCGCTGGGCGCATGGCAGGTAGAGGCATTCCGCGATTACAGCGCAGACGTCAGAAAGGACTATAAAACGGGCAAGGTGCAGCCGCTGAATATCCCCAAATGCAACTGCGTATACTACGAGCTGCCGGGCGGTTCGTTCGTCTGCGTTCGTCCTTCGGGCACAGAGCCGAAACTCAAGATTTACTACTCTATCAAGGCAGAAAGCGAGCAGAAAGCGAACGAGGATTTTGCATCCTTGCAAGCAGCTGTCAACGAAGTTTTAGAACAAGCGAAGAAATAATATCTACGAAAGACAAAAGAGGATTATGAAGAAGAAAGGGATTGCGTTAGTCAATATATTGCTCTGCTTAGGGCTGTTGGCAGGGTGTCAGATTCTCCCCGGCGGTTCGACGGGGGGATCTACTCCTGTATTGCCGCCCGAAGAGCATACGGACGCGGACGATAACGGTATCTGCGACGATTGCGGCACGGACGTTGTGGTCGAGGTGGATTTTTATGCCGTAAACGACTTGCACGGCAAATTTTTATCCAGCGATTCGCAGCCGGGTGTTGGCGGCTTGACTACCTACCTCAAAGAGGCGCAGGCGGCAAACCCGAATACCATTCTTTTATCCTCTGGGGATATGTGGCAGGGCAGCTCGGAATCCAACTTGACGAGAGGGAAAATCATCAACGACTGGATGAGCGAAATGGACTTCGTATCCATGACCTTGGGCAACCACGAGTTCGACTGGGGTACGAGTTATATCGCGCAAAATGCGGCGGCTTGCGAAGTTCCTTTCCTAGCGATTAACGTATACGAGTATGCGACCAACGCGCGCGCTGCGTATTGCCAACCGTCCGTAATGGTGGAAAGAGGGGGCGCAAAAATCGGCATTATCGGCGCGGTAGGGGATTGTTATTCGTCCATTTCCGCGGACAAGGTGGAGGACGTCTATTTTAAGACGGGCAGCAGCCTTACCTCGCTGGTGAAAGCGGAGGCAAACCGTTTAAGAGAGGCAGGCGCAGACTGTATCGTCTATTCCCTGCACGACGGCACGGCTGGCTACGACGTCAGTTTATCGGACGGCTACGTCGATCTCGTTTTCGAGGGGCATACCCACAGCCGCTACGTAAACAAAGACAGCGAGGGGGTCTACCACCTGCAAGGCGGCGGCGAAAACAAGAATATTTCGCGCGCGACGTTGTCTGTCAATATTGCAACGAACTCCGTGAAAACGGACAAGGCGGAAACGATCGCAAGCAGCGTCTACGGTCAAAGGGCGGACGACCCGATTATGCAGACCTTAAAGACAAAGTATGCGGCGGAAATTGCCAAAGGCTACGAGGTGTTGGGCTACAACAATCGCTATCGCGATGACAGCGAATTAGAGGCGTTGGTGGCGCAGCTTTACTTAGAGATAGGGCTGGAACGCTGGGGTAAGCAATACGACATCGTTTTGGGCGGTGGCTTTTTGAGAACGCGCAGCCCGTACAACCTCTATGCAGGGGAAGTGTATTACAGCGATGTGCAAACTATCTTCCCCTTTGATAATCAGATTGTGCTTTGCTCGGTTTCGGGGTACAAACTGAAGAACGCGTTTATTGAAACGGACAACACCGATTATTATTGCGCGTACAGCACGTACGGCAATTCGGTCAAGAGCAGTATCAATACCAGCTCTACTTATTACGTGGTGGTGGACACCTACACTTTGCAATATGCCTATAACGGCTTGACAGAAATTGCTCGCTACGACGAAACGACCTTTGCGCGCGACCTGCTTGCCGAGTATATTCAAGCGGGCGGTTTTGCAAAATAATCAAGCAAAAAAACGGAGAAAACTATGCCTAAGTACGAGGCTCTGTCGAAGGAGTTAATCGAAAAAATCGAATACGAAAGGGCAACGGGTAGCGGACAAAGTTTTGCCTTTGACGAAGGCGGTTTGCAACGCCGCACGGCGGAAAAAGTGGGTGGCTTTTGGGCAACCCCCTTCGTTCGGGACATTGACAAGATTATGCACAGCCCCTATTTCAGCCGCTATGCAGACAAAACGCAGGTATACTCGCTGTTCAAAAACGACGATATGACGAGGCGTAGCCTGCACGTGCAGCTCGTATCGCGGATAGCGCGCAGTATCGGCAAAGCCCTGCGGCTCAACCTGGACCTCATCGAAGCGATTGCTTTGGGGCACGACGTAGGACACCCTGCATTCGCGCACACGGGCGAACACCTTTTGGACGAGCTGTACCGCAAGAACACGGGCAGACGTTTTTTGCACAATATCCAATCGGTACGCGTACTGGATAAAATCCACCCGTACAACCTTAGTTTGCAGGTACTAAACGGCATCGCGGCGCACAACGGTGAGCTGGAATTAGAGGAATACCGTCCCGTTCCCGTCAAGGACTTTGCGGAATTTGACGAGATGATGGAAAAGTGCTGTCAAGACAAAGGGTACGCCGACAAGATTATGCCCTGCACGTTGGAGGGCGCGGTGGTACGCATTTCAGACATCATCGCATACCTTGGCAAGGACCGTCAGGACGCCATTTTGGCAAAGGCGATACGACAGAGCGATTTCACCGAAAATTCTATCGGTACAGTCAATGCGGAGATTGTCAACAACTTGATTGTCAACGTCATCGAAAACAGTTATGGCAAGCCGTATATCAAGCTCGACAAGGCGCATTTTGACGCCTTAAAACGTGCAAAAGCGGAAAACTACGAAAAAATCTACAACCGAGCAGGCGCAATCACAGGCACGGAGGGGATCATCAAGCCGATGATGCAGAACGTCTACGGTCAACTTTTGGAGGACGTAAAGGCAGGCAAGCTTTCTTCCCCCATCTTCCGTCATCATATTCTGCCCTTGTCTGCGGCATCAAAAGGCTACGAAAAAACGGAGGCAAACCAACTGGTGGTGGATTATATCGCCAGCATGACGGACGATTATTTCATCGAATTGCACGGGTTGCTGTTCCCGTCGTCGCCGCTGAAACTGCAATACCACGGATATTTTGAGGACATACAATGATATTTGACGAAATTTTGAAGACAATACAAGCCCATGACACCATTATCTTGCATAGACATGCAAGCCCCGACGGGGACGCGATGGGCAGCCAAATCGGCTTGAAAGCTATCCTGCAGGAGAACTTTCCCGAAAAGAAAGTGTACGCCGTGGGCGACCCTGCCAAACGCTATGCGTTTATGGACGGCTCTACGATGGACGAGGTGGCAGACGAAACCTACGAGGGCGCTTTGGCAATCGTGTTGGACTGCGGCGCGAGCGCGCTCGTCAGCGACAAACGGTACAAAACGGCGGAAAAAACGGTGCGCTTCGACCACCATATCTTTGCGGAAAACTTCTGCGATTTAGAGGCGGTGGACACCTCGTACGAGAGCTGCTGTGGGCTGATTACGGAGTTTGCGCTGCATTGTGGACTGGCGCTTTCCCCCGTTTCGGCAAAGGCTCTGTATACGGGTATGATTACCGATTCGGGCAGATTTCGCTTTGATTCGACCACTTCGCAGACCTTCCGTTTGGCATCCGAGCTGTTAAAACAGCCCTTTTCGATTACGGAAATCTATTCGCAACTGTACGCGGACGATTTCGAGCAGGTACGCCTGCGCGCGCAGTTTATCTTGAAGATACAGTTCACGCCGCAGAACGTGGCGTATATCTACACGACGAAGGAAGAACTTGCCGCTTGCGGCGCGGACACCTTCACCGTTTCACGCGGTATGGTCAGCACAATGGCGGACCTTCGCGGCGTGGATATTTGGGTGAACTTTACGGAAACGGAAGAAAAAGTGTTGGTGGAAATTCGCTCCAGCAAGTACACGGTACAGCCGGTAGCGGTCAAATACGGCGGCGGTGGACACGCGAAAGCGTGCGGCTGCTCGGTCAAAGACCGCGCAGAGGCAATGGCGCTTTTAGAGGATTTAAACGACTTTATACGAGGTGAAAGCAAGTGAACGAGAATATGCAAAAAATCCTTGATAAAATCAAGGAATACGATAAAATCTTGATTTTTAGACACTTCCGTCCAGACGGAGATGCGGTAGGCTCTACCCGTGGCTTGCAGGCGATTTTGCGGCTCACCTATCCCGAAAAGAAAATCTATCTGCAAAACGCAGACTTTTCCGAATACCTTTCCTTTTACGGCGATGAGGACGAGTTGTTGCCTGACGAGGAGTACGCGGACGCGCTGGGTATCTGTATGGACACGGCGACGGGGAAACGGCTTTCCAACCAAAAATATAGTCTGTGTAAGGAGCTTATAAAATTCGACCACCACATTCCCGTAGAGGATTACGGGGATATTCAATGGGTAGAAGAGCACCGTTCTTCCTGCTGCGAGATGGTGGCGGCGTTCTATGCGGCGTTCCAAGACGAACTAAAAATCGACAAGCAAGCGGCAACCTATATCTACACGGGTATGGTAACCGACTCTGGCAGATTCCGTTTCCGCGAGGTATCGGGGGAAACAATGCGTTTGGCAGGACTGATGCTGGACCAAGGGGTGGATACCGATACGTTGTATGCGCACTTGTATATGCGTGAATTCGAATCGTTCAAGTTCGAGGCGTTCGTACACGAGCATATGCGTATCACGCCCGCAGGGGTTGCGACGGTGTATATTTCGCAGGAAACGCAGGCAGCCTTCGGGCTGTCGGGAGAAGAGGCAAGCAGTTGTGTTTCCTATATGGATTCTATCAAAGGCTCGCTGATATGGCTGGCATTCATCGAAAACGCAGACGGCAGTATTCGTGTTCGACTTCGTTCCCGCTTCATCACGGTGTCGGAGTTGGCGGAAAGATACAGCGGCGGCGGCCACGCGTGCGCAGCAGGTGCAACCGTGTACTCGGAAGAGGAAATGGAACGGCTGATTGCCGAGGCAGATACGCTACTCAAAAACTATAAGGAAAACAACGACGGATGGCTTTAAAGATATTGATTACGAACGACGACGGCGTTGACGCCGTTGGGATAAAAATGTTAGCAAAATGGGCAAAGCAATACGGCGAAATTACCGTGATTGCCCCCAAGAGAGAACAGAGCGCAAAGAGCCACGCCATCGACATACGCGGTGCGTTTGAAATCAAGCGTGTACCGTTCGAGGACGGTATCGAGGCGTATTCGGTGGACTCTACGCCCGCCGATTGCGTGCGCTACGGGGTGATCGGCTTAAAACGCAAGTTTGACTTAGTGTTTTCGGGCATGAACAAGGGCGTAAACGTAGGCGACGACATCGTGTATTCGGGCACGTGCGCGGCAATCTTCGAGGCAGCAAGGTTGGGGATCAAGGGGATTGCCTTTTCGGCGTTCTTTGACGGTCAAGAGGCGGCAAGCAAGCACTTTGACAAGGCGTACCGCTATATCATGGACAACGACCTGCTTTCTGAAAACCTCATCTACAACGTGAACATTCCGTACACGCCGATAGGCATAAGAATGACCTACCAAGGCTCGGTGTATTATTCGGACGAGTTCGTTTTGGACGAAACGGCAGGCGAGAATATGTACCGCCAAGTGGGCGAACAGGTATTCGATGCCGAGCCGAACGATATAAACCGCGATACGGTGGCAATCCATGCAGGGTATATTTCGATTACGCCGCTAATGGCGAGCCGCACGAATATGGAAGTGTACGAAAAATACGCAGAAAAAGCATAATGACAAAAGACAGCTCTTTGGCTGTCTTTTCTTTTACATAAAACGCTAAAATCGCCCCAAAAACAAACGAAACGGAACTTCCCGAGGGAAGTTCCGTATTTTTATATAATGCCGTAAATATTCCGTTTTTTGCTCGGCAAAATAGCGTGTTGCACGGACTTTGCGGCTGACGGCAAGGGCTGCAAAGCAACCGCAACGTACTCGGTGGGGTTGTAATCGTACTTCGAGGAAATCGTACCGCCGCCCGTGATGTTGCCGAACGTTTCCCCCCAACCGCCTTCATAGTTCAAATACTCTTGAAAATCGTTGTAATGGTTGTAGGTATAGAAGACGTGGAACTCCCCGATTTCATACGTGCCGTTGTTGTTCAGGTCGGTTTTGCCGTAGACGATACGGGCTGCGCCGCGGGTGATTTTGCTGCCGTTGTTATACAGCGCCGCCGTGTAGGACGGGTCGCAATCCGTGCCCGTCGTGCCGACGTCCATTTCGTAATATTTAAGGTCGCCGCCACAACCGGAAATGTTGGGCAGAACGGGCTCGTAGGGGTATCTGGAAGTGTCCCCTGAAAAAGCGGTGTGATTGAGGCGCAGATACTCTCCCCAAATGCTGGAAGTGGGGGAAGTATCCTTTGAGGTCGTTTGGTTTTTAGGCGGAGCGCCAAACGCATACACGTACGCCGCCACTTCTTCCAAGGTGATATACGCGCCGTCGCGGTACACCTTGAACGCCTCGTTGCCGTAAGCGTCTACAACGGTGTAGGTACTGCCGTCCTCGGATAAAAGCATTTCGCTGTTGCGGACGTATTTATCGCCGATTTTCGGGCGATAAGCGGACAGAGTGGCCGCTTGGTCGGGAACGGTCAATTCGCCTGACATAAAGCCGTGTAGACTTCTGTAATAGGCGTCCGTGTTATCCGTTGCCACCGTGTAGTTTGCATAGAACTGAGTTGCGCTCATATTCGCATACGGGTCGTCGGTGGGATTAGGCTTAGGATTGAGGCTGACGTAATCGGTCAAAAGGCAGTTTTTATCAAATTCCACCATGCCTTGGTAGTTTTTGATTTTGCCGTATACGGTAATGGTGTCGCCGACTTGCAAGCTGTCGATGCCGTCGCCCTGCAGCTTGTAGCAATAGATGGGGTAGTTTTCCCTGCCGGGCACGGCAAAGGTAAGGCAAATATAGCTGCCATTGCTGGGGGTGTCGATTTTGGTGATTTTCCCCGTGAGCGTGTAGCCATCGCCAAGTGAGTCGCCATACTCAAGAGCATACGCTTGGTCAACGATGGAAACGTGCTGTTCGTTGATTTCAACGTCGGGCAATTCCGTGTCGCCGCCGTTGCCACCGTTGCTACTGCCGCTTGCGGTGTTGCTGCCTGTCGAGGTAGAAGAACCGTCTGCTGTATTGCCACCTGTGCTACTGCCACCCGTCGAGGTTGAGCCGCCTGAGCTACTGCCACCTGTCGAAGTGGTATCGTCGGGGATACTGACGCTATCGCTAGGGCTGCCGAAAGAGCCTTCAGGCGGAATATACGCGCAAGCGCTTGTCGAAACCGAAAGCGCGCTTACGCAGAGGAAGGCGATTGCGGCGCAAATTGTATTTTTCCATGTATTTTGCATTATGTATAAACCTTATGATGATGTATATTTCAGCATTTCCTCGCCTGAGCAAGCCCATAGGGCGCGTCGAACGGATCTCAAAGGAGATTCTCACGTCGCTATCGCTCCTCAGAATGACAATGCGGTGGCAAATACTATCGCTCCACTCAGGATGACAGTAAGGGCATAACCCAAAACATTATACCACCGCCGCGGAATGTTGTCAACCAAAACACCATTTTTACAAAAAAAGAACCGCCCTTTTCAGGACGGTTCCATTTTTCTTTATGTCATTCTGAGAGCGTATGCTCGAAGAATCTCTAAAACTTATGCCGCGGGGGTAGCTGCTTTGTAAACAACTTCGATTGCGGTAATACGTACTTGCTTACCATCGCTACCGTTCTTTGCGGAGGTGAGCACTACAGACGAACCGGAAACTGCAACGGTCTGGTTGCAAATGTCGGTGGTCGTGCCATCTACGTAAAGGTATGCATAAGTACCGGTTTGCGCGGTAATCTTAACGGAAACAAGCTCATAACCTTCTGCAAGGCTAATCGTCAAAGAGCCTGCAGGGGAATCCGTTGCATAAATACGGATATGGTCGTTATTATATGCCTTACCAGTATTGCTACCGCCGTCAACCTTAACGCTTACTACGTCGTCAAGCGTGAAAGACTGTTTCGTGGTGGAGGTGGTCCAACCGTTAGCCGTAATCAATTCTGCTATCGTTTTGCTAGCGGTAATGGTTTGAACGCCTTCGGGAGCATTACACCATTTGCATACGCCTTCTACGTATACGCAATCAACGGTGGTAGAGCCAACTTTTGCATCGCCGCAAACAGGGCAGGTTTCAGGAACTTGACAGGTAGCTTCGTCCCAAGCTTCGCAAACGTGCGTGGAAACGAGTACAAACGTACAGCCAGAATCAAATTCAACCTTGCCACCGTAGTTCTTCAACGTACCCGTTACGGTGATTTCGTCTGCAACGCCGATGGTGTCTGCGCCTTCACCCTTCATACGATAGCAAAGGATGGGCTTATCGGTCATATCACCAACAACAATCACAACAGAAACGTTCCCGTATTGGGAGTTATAAGCAGAGTCAATAGAGGTGATAACACCCGTAAGAGTATAAGTACCAGTAAGTGCGGTGTCTTTCGCCAACGCATACGCTGCGTTTACAATTTCTTCAGGGGTCGTAGGAGCAGGAGTATCGCCACCTGCGGATTCATCATAGCTGTCATCATGACCCGTGATAACTGCCGTTGCGCCTTGCGCAATCTGTCTTGCACCTTCGTAAGTAGCCATCGCACCCTTAACGGTGATGATGTCGCCGAGTGCAACCTGCGTAGCCAAACGGTAAACGTACAGCGTGTTGCCTTCTGCATCCGTAATGGTAACGTTCATATTCTTGTACTGCGTGCTCCATTCACCATTAACAATGGAAACCGTACCGCTAACTTCGACGTTCGTGCCGTCAGCCGCTGCCAACGCTTCGGTGATGCTCATCTGCGCATAGGTAGGTTCAGGAGGGTTATCGTAACTTTCGTCATGACCCGTGATTTCAGCAGTACCGCCTTGGCCGATTTGTTTCTTATCGTTATAGGTAGTCAAACTGCCTTTAACGGTGATGATGTCACCCAGTACAACCTTCGTACCCAATCTATAAACGTACAGTTCGTTGCCGTCTGCGTCCTTAATGGTAACGTTCATATTGCCGAACTGTTCGTTCCATGCGCCGTCTACCTTGGAAACCGTACCGGAAACTTCGACGTTCGTGCCGTCAGCTGCTGCCAACGCTTCGGTGATCGTCATTTCTTGGTATTGAGGAACAAGGGTGTCTACCCATTCTTCTGCGGGAACCATCGTGCAAAGACGTGCGGGGAAGCTGGTGGAAATATAGCTCAGCTTGCTTGCGGAAACGGTTTCATACTTGTTGTAAGAGCCGATATAGCCGCCGCCGTTTTCATCTTCATAAACCAACGTCTTGTAGGTATCGCTCCAAGTGAGGGCAGATGCGTCTGCAACGTTACGCTCAAGGGAAATGTTGTAGCCGCTGAACGCGCCTTCACTGTTGGTCTTTACGGTAAGGGCAAGGTATGCGCCGTCGATGTTAAGATAGAACTTGCCGTTGCCTGCGTCTTCTACCGTAACAGTAGCTGCGTCGTTATAATCGTCCGTCGTAACCAGATAGCCATTGTCAATACCGCCAGCAAGGAAGAGGGTGGTTTCAAGGTTTTCTTGGTTCAAATACATCTTGTATTCCGTGCCTACGACAGGGGTTTCTGCAACTGCCTGAGGAAGGTGCGAAGGCTGTTTAGGAACAACGATGTTGAATACAACGTTCTTGGTTTCCGTACCAGCCGTAATGGTTGCCGTAAGGGTAACGTTTACATCTTCGGCGTCCTTATCAGGGCGGGTGATTACCAACTTGCCGCCTTCAACCTTTGCAACCGTTTCATTGTTGGATACCCAGGTGATAGCAACGTCGGTGGCAACTTTACCAGCCGTCTGCAGGTCAACGTTGTACGAAATCTTGGATTTCAAGCCCGTCATCAGGATTTCTTCCAAAGCAACCTTTTCCGCATCCGTACGTTCAACGTCTTGGAAATTGCTGTAAGCGTCCGCCGTTACAGGGCTAAGATACATTCTGCCGTTGTAAAGGGTAACGATACCCGTAACGTCTGCGCTTTTACCAACGTTAGCTTTAACGGTATCCTTGAACGTCTTTTGATCGTCCGTGCTAAGCATGCAAGCCGAACTGGAAAGACGAACGTAAGAACGATTTTCACCGAGCATGAAATCGTAGTAGGTGCTATCGCCGGAAACTTGACCGAGAATGGTGACACCCTTGATGGTGACCAAGCTAGACTGCAAGGAAGTAAGCTCGGGTACGTTTACGTCAGCAGCAGCTGCAAAGATCGTGGTGATATCGTTGGGAACAACTGCAGTAGCGGTTTGGTTCAAAATTTCTACGCTTGCGCCCGTGATTTGATGGGTGCCATAATAGTCGCCACGCGTACCTCTTACGCGAATTTCCTGACCGATCTGCAAGGTTGCGGTGGTTTCTGCATCCAGGTTGTAGATGTAGTAGCCGCCGTCTGCATCTTCAAAATATACTTCGTGCTTGCTGTCCGTGTTAACAACGCCCGTAATAACACCCTTAACAACAACCGCTTTATTCACTTCCGTTGCAACGAATTCTGCGTGGGTCAGTTCGCGGAACTTAGGCATTTTGTAGTTGTAGGTCAACGTTTCCTTGTTGCCTTTCGGGTCGGTGATAACAGCCGTCAAAACGTAGTCTACGTCTGCCTCTGCCGCTTCGTCGATGTCGATTACGTAGTCGCCATCGGTGTCCTTCGTAACCGAGATCTCGTTGGTGTTAACCGACCATTCGATGGTGTATTCAACACCTTTGATGGTGATCTTACCAGCACGTTCGAAGTCAGCACCCGTTTCCGTTGCTTCATTCTTGTACAGTTCTTTAATGTAGTCTTTTGCTGCTTCAAGACCGCTGGTATCTGCACCGCAGCCTGCAAGGCAAGCAAGACATCCTAAAGACGCAAGAAAGCTGATGAGAGTCTTTTTCTTCATAGATTGCTCCTTCCTTTATAAAATTTTTTTATTTACACCCGACCCTTATTAGATCGTAATGTTTGGTTTTATTTGCGCGTAATTTGTATGCCGCATTGCGCGCCTGCGGCTTGTAATGACAGTAGTGTTTCTTAGTGAATGGTAATGTTTGCGTAGTCAAATACCTTAATCTGGTACGAACCTGTCGTTTCGCCTTCCGCCTTGTAGAAGTCGATAATACCGACAGCGTCAATCGTCTTGCCGGTAAACGCGCTTTCCTTTACCTGATTGCCGCTTGCATCGTACAATACTACGGTACGTACGACGATTTGCTTGCCACCGTATTCGCAGGTGATGGAAATAGAACCGTCGTTGTCGCCGCCGTTGTTGGTGGTGTAGGTGCGGACAACCCTAAGGTTGTTCATCTTGATGGTAGAGCCTACCGCCAGCTCGGAATACGTGTATTCCTTCGTGGTGATGTCGCCCGTTTCAGGGTCTTCCATCTCGATTTCTACCTTTTCATTGAAACGCGCTAACGTCGTCTCTACGTTTGCAGGGGGATAAGTGGTTTCCTCGTCCAAAACGCAGGTGGAGTTGGGGTTTTGAGGGTTGCGGGCGTTGAATTCGATGCCCGAAACCTGCCAAGAGCCGCCTGCTTCCCAGAACGAGAGTGTGCCTACGATACGGAACTTGTAGCCCGGCTGGAAGTATTCGGACAGCATAGGCAGCACGTTAGAGCCGTAGTAGATATACATACCAAACCAGATGCCCGTTTCTTCGTCGTACGATTCCACGTATGCGCCGCCGTCGTAAATAGCGGTCATAACCCCTTCAAAAGCAACCTTCGTGCCTTCGTATTTCTCGGCGTTGAGGCGCAATTCCTTCAGGGTTACCTGTTGTGCCGTGCCGTAATAGAAGTCGGGGTCTTTCTCGTTGGAATAAACGTGCAACTTTAATGCGGTTGCCTGCTGGATTGCCTTGCCGCAGATTTCGCCGTAGCGGTTCTGTTCGGAATTCGAGGCAATCGCCAAGCCGTTTTGCAAAATCTCAATGTTGAGGTTGCGATAACTGTCGCTGCCTGCGGGCTTGTACCATACCCATACGAGGTGGCGTTCGCCTGTGGAGTCCAGTTCCCATACGTTGGTGTCCGTTTCCAAGACGATAGCTTCGGCGGTGCTCAGCTTTTCCTTGGTGAACTTCGAGGCTTTTTTGCCCCAAACCTCGATTTTACCCGTCGATTCAGGGGTGTTGATTGCCAAGTATCTGGCTTTTAAAACGCCTTGCTGTTTCGTGTTGGGTACGTTGTTGGAAACGTTGAAGTGGGTCGTGTCGCCGTCGATAAACATACGGACGGTCGCCTCTTCCTTGTTCGTTTCCGTCGAGTTCATATCCAAGGTGACGGCTGCTGCGTAGTCAACCTCTTGCGGGGTCTGCTCCTCGGTGGGCTGGCAGCCTGCCATCATGCCCAGCGCAACGCCGATGATTAAAAGGAATGATAAAATTTTCTTTTTCATAAACGTATCCTTTGCCTGACGGGCAAACCGCCCGTCAGACGTATCTTTGGGATATTGCTCTTTTGATTAGGGGGGAGAGTGTGTTGCTTACGCCTGATACTTACATTCGTCAACGGCGTCTTTAAACAATCTCTTGATATAATCCATTGCTGCCTCGCCGGTCAGGGAAGGTTCTTTCGTGAATGCGTTGCGGAGCAACAAACCTACCTGATCACGCGCTACGGACGAACCACGGAATGCAGGGGATACGTAGTACGCATCAGCCTGCTCCAACGCAACCTTTACGGACATAGCCGTAACGTAGTCATAACCGTCTGCCTTCTTTAAGAACTGGTTCTTGTAGAAGGGATCTTCGCCAACCGACTGGATAACGGGCATATAACCGGATACCATCGAGAAGTCGCCTTGGAAGACAACGTCCGTCGTAAGGTATTTTACCAACAGCCAGGACGCGATAACTTCCTGAGGGTTGTCCTTCTTGAAGATACATACGGAAGGACCTTGCGAAATAACCTTGGGTTTTGCAGGGTTGACCTGAGGAATGGAGGCGATACCCGTTTCAAAAGGATAGCCGTTCGTTCCCTTTGCAGGGCGCTGCTTTGCCGCGCCTGCCGTCGAACCGATGCCCATATAACTTCTGGTAGGGTTCTTTTCGGTGGGAATGTTGTTGAACAGACCGGACGTGTACGAACCGAAGATTTCCTGCGTGGTTACGTAGCCCTTCTGATACCATTCACGGAATCTTGCAACGAAGTTCCAGTTCGTTTCGTTGTTGAAGAGGAACTGTTCATCGCCGCTTACCGAGGTGTAAGGGGATTCGTACTGCTCACACATATTGATGAACCAGTTGGATTCGCTGTCATAGCCAAGAGGGATACAGTTGGGATCCAAAACCTTCAATCTTTGGCACATCGTTTCCATTTCGTCCCAAGTGGTGAGTACGAACAGGTTGTAGTTTTCGTTCTGGTAGCCAACGCTTACGATTTTTTGACCGTCTTCGTCCAAAACAAAGTTGCCCTTTGCGTCTACAACGAATTCGTTTTGGAACAGACGCTGCATTTCATCAAAGAACGTCTTGTTGTAGAAAAGAACTTCCGTCGACTTCGAGAAGGGCAGGGTATACATTTCGTCTACGCCGTCGCCGTTCAAGTCGCCGAATGCTTTACCCTCGTTGTAGTAGCCGGGGATGAAGTCCGCAATCTGTTCTGCGGTCAAACCGAGCGTTTCGGTGGTGCCGTCTGCTCTTTCTTCCACGATGGTGGACGCGATCAGGTCGTCCAAGGATTGTACGCCGCCTGCTACGTTATAGGAAGCAACGTGGTCGGGGTAGCAGTACGCAATGTTGGGCTGACCGCCGACGATCAATTCTTTCTTGATCTTGTCGCGTACGTCGTCGTAGCCGCCTACCTGCTTCCATTCTACCGTGATGTTCGGGTACAATTTTTTGAATTCTGCAAGGGCTTTATCAAGCTGTGCAGAAAGGTCCTGACCCATGGTGTGGTAGAACATCAATTTTACCGCGCTGCCGTCGTAGCCGCCTTCGGGAATTTCGAGGTCCGTGAATGTAATCGGCTTACAGCCTGCCACGGAGAATACCGAACCAGCGGAGATTGCAGCAAGAAGGGTGCAACAGATTTTCTTGAAGGTGTTTGACTTTTTCATGCTGTTTTTTCCTTTCCTTATATAATATAATTTATTTATTTTGTTTAGATTGCGCCGCAATGGCGTAGCCGTAGGGCATTAGCCCTTGATACCACTTCTCGATACACCCTTCATGATGTATTTTCTAAGGAAAATAAACACCAAGAACAACGGCGTGGATACGATGGTAACCGCCGCCATCTGTATGGGGATGTTTTGTTCCTGCGTAACGGGGTCGATAATCGACATTTTTCTAAGGCCGTTCGTGATCAGGTACAGTTCGGGTACGTCCGCAACGAGGTTGGGCCACATATACGTGTTCCATGCGCCCATCATCTTCAAAAGGGTGATGGAGATGATCGTGGGCAACGCCAAGGGAATCATAACGCGCAGAAGGTACTTAAAGTCCGTCGTGCCGTCCACCTTTGCCGCCAAGTACAACTCGTTAGGAATCTGTTGGAAGTTTTGTTTTAAGAGATAGATATAGAAGATACTAACGAGGAAGGGCACGATGAGCGCCGTGAACGTTTCGCCCCATTTGAAATCGCGTACAACCGTTTCAAAGTTGGTGATGGTGAACAGCTCGCCGGGGATCATCATCGTTGCAAGCAAGCCTGCGAACAGCAAATTTTTGCCTTTGAATTCCAAGCGCGCAAACGCAAACGCGGAAAGCACGGTAATCACCAACGAAAGCAGAGTGGAAATCACGCCGACAAACAACGTATTGCCAAACAAGTTTACGAGGGTGATCGTTGTTCCCTTGGAAAGGGAAATGGTCAACGCGTCCGAATAGTTCTGAAACCAAATTTCTTTGGGAAATAACGTAGGCAGGGGATCGTTGTATTCCGTAGTCGTCTTCAAGGAGGAAATAATCATCCAATAGAAGGGGAACAGAACGATCAGCGCCATGATACCCAAGAAGGTATACAAGCCGATTTGTACCAAGACCTTCATAACCGCTTGTTTCTTGGATACCTGCTTGATGTCGCGTTCTTGCATAACGCCTGACGTCAACACGTCGTTAGGGGAGGTAGC
>JAFQVL010000019.1 GCA_017408045.1 Clostridia bacterium
CCGTTCTCCTTTCGATAAGAAATAAATTTCGTAATGGGTGTGGGAGTGCAAATCGTGCATCGACCAGTCCTTATCGCGCACGGATTTTTCAATTTCAATATACGACATATGTTCCTCGGTTTTGAAATATATATGTAATTTAAGAAAATATTATCATTTTTCATATGGAATTGTCAAATAAAAAATGATATAATGAACAAAAATAAATAATAAATTAAGGAGCAAAAAAATGATTAAGATTTTGCAATATGGTGAAGGGAACTTTTTGCGTACGTTTGTAGACGTATATTTTGACACGCTGAACAAAAGCGGCGCAGGCGAATATGCGGTACATATCGTAAAACCGATTACCTTTGGCACGTTGGAACGTTTTGCAAAACAGAACAATAAATATCACGTTGTTTTGCGTGGCATGGAAAATGGCAAAGAGGTGGAAAACGTATACAAGGTAGACAGTTTGGCAAGCGTTATCGACCCGTTTGCAGATTATGAGGCATACGTTGCTTTGGCGAAAGACCCTGAGCTTAAAATCATCGTATCCAACACGACGGAAGCAGGTATTTGCTACAATGAAAAGGACGAGATGGCAGGTTTTGACGGGATCACCTATCCTGCAAAGCTGACGAAATTCTTGTACGATCGTTTCCAGGCTGGCTTGGACGGCGTATATTTGTTGCCCGTTGAGCTCATTGATAACAACGCAAACGAACTCAAAAAGTGCGTCGATAAGTACATTGAACTTTGGAACTTGCCTGCGGCGTTCAAGGCTTGGAACGACGAAAAGAACTTCTATTGCAATACGCTGGTAGACCGTATCGTATCGGGTTATCCTCGCGACGAGGAAACGAAGGCTCGTTTGACGGCGCTCATTGGCGAGCAGGACGACCTGATGTCCATCGGCGAACCGTTTGGTCTTTGGGCTGTGGAAAAGAAGGGCGCGATTGCCGATTACACTCACGAGGGCGTACACAACATCGAAGTCGTATTGACGGACAACATCGGCTACTATAAAAAGAGAAAGGTGCGCGTATTGAACGGCAGCCATACCAACCTTGTGCCTGCGGCGCTGATGCTTGGCGCGGTTACGGTATACGACTGTATGGTAGACGAAAAACTTTCCGCGTTCGTAGAAAACACCTTAAAAGAGGAAATTAACCCTTACGTTTCCAGCGACATCGCCGCAACGACGGTGTTCGCAAATAGCGTAAAGGACAGATTTATGAACCCGTTCCTCAATCATCAGTTGGTCAGCATTTCCTTGAACTCCATTTCCAAATGGCGTGCAAGAGTATTGCCTAGTTTCAAAGATTACTACGCAGACCACGGCGCGCTTGCTCCCCATTTGACGGTTGGTTTCTCCTACTTGATGGCTCTGTATGCAGGCATCAAAAAGCAGGGCGAAAGCTATTTCGTAGACGTGCCTGGCCGTACGATTGAACTCAAGGACGATCTTCCGTACTTGGAATACTTTGCGAATGGCGGCAGCGTTGCGGCGTTCATGGCAGACGCAGCGGTTTGGGGCGAAGACTTGACGAAGTACGAGGGCTTTGTAAAAGCCGTTGAAGAGAACGTAGCGAAGATTCAAAAGGGTGAAGTCTTAATCTAACGACTATGGAACGACAAAAAGTTTTTACGCATATAAAAGGCTGTTTGGGCATGCTGATAGGGTGCGTTTTTTACGCGCTGAGCGTCGTTCTTTTCTTAGAACCGTGTAAAATCGTTGCCGGTGGTGTTGTGGGGCTCTCAACCCTCTTCCACTTGCTTGATGAAAGGATTCCTATTGGCTTGATTTCCATTGCTATCAATATTCCTATTTATTTGCTTGGGCTGAAATATACGGGCTGGAAATTTATTTTGCGCTGCCTTCTTACGGTGACCACGCTGGGGCTTTGTACCGACTTGTTGGCGTTTTTACCGGCGATGACGGACGACCCGTTGCTTGCTTCGCTGTACGGCGGCGTGCTGCAAGGCATAGGTATTGGTTTGTTTATTCGCTTTGAATTTAGCAGTGGCGGTACGGAACTGCTTGGGCGTGTCATTTCCAGATGGGTGAAGGTGCTCAATATTCCGGTTTGCGTTGGGATTTGCGACGCGATTATCGTTATCATTGGTACGCTGAATCCAACCACGATCGAGAACAATATTTTATATGCTTTAATCGTCGTGTTCGTAAGTACGAAGATTAGTGAATTGATCTTGGTGGGCTTAGAAAAATCCAAACTCTGCATCATCATTAGCAACAAGGGCAAGGAGATTGCGCAGACCTTGATAGAAAAAAGTCCTCGTGGCGTTACCATGCTGGACGGCGAGGGTATGTATAGCCATCAAGAACGCGACGTTTTGTTGACTTGTGTCAAGAACCGTCAGCTGACGCAACTTCGGCAAATCGTGCACGAGATAGACCCTACGGCATTCGTTATCATCAACGATTCGGTGGAGGTACGAGGTAAAGGCTTTACCGCTTGGGATAAAGAGATATAAAAAGAACCTGATGAAAATATAGGGGTGCTTGATGAATATTTACGAGTATATGTCGGTTGCGGAAAACGAAAAGCCCTTGGATAGAATTGTTACGGATGGTGGCTTTTGTGCTATTTTCAGGACGATTGCGTGCATTGGCGACAGTCTTTCTTCGGGCGAATTTGAATCCTTTGCCGAGGATGGGACGAAAAGATATCACGATTTTTATGACTATTCTTGGGGACAGTTTCTTGGCAGGTCTTGCGGCAGCAAGGTGTATAACTTCTCGCGTGGCGGTATGACGGCGAAACAGTATATAGAGGGTTTTGCGGAAGAGAACGGCTTTTGGGATAAAGATAAACTGGCACAGGCATACGTCATTGCCTTGGGTGTTAATGATACTACGCAGCACTTAAAAGGGGAAATTGAGCTTGGCGCGCTGGAGGATATCGACTTATCCGACTATCGAAAGAACGCCAAGACCTTCATTGGCTACTATGCGCAAATCATTCAGCGGATCAAGGAGTTGCAGCCGCGTGCAAAAATCTTTTTGGTTTCTCCCATACAAACCGCGGGACACGAGGAGCGAACGCAAAAGTATAAAATTATTCGCGACCTTTTGCAGGATTTGACAACGATATTCAAGAATACCTATTTGCTGGATATGCTTACGTATGCGCCTGTACAGGACGAAGATATACGAAGACGTTATTGGCTTGGGCATATGGCACCTGCAGGATACGTGCTTGTTGCGCGCATGATGGAGAGTTATATCGACTATATCATTCGGACAAAACCCGAGGAATTTAAGCAGGTGGGTTTTATTGGAACAGATTTGTATTACCACCCCGAGGAGGTATAAAAATATGAAAAGTGTAATTATCAATGAAAAAGACAACGTCGGCGTTTGCTTGGACGGAAGTGAGAAAATCCCTGCGGGGCATAAATACGCGCTGCGCCCGATTGCTTGCGGTGAAACGGTAATCAAGTATGGCGAGATTATCGGTAGGGCAACGCAGGATATTGCGGCTGGCGAATGGGTACATACCCACAACGTAAAATCGCATTTGGACGAAAACGTGGCGTACACGTACGCGTTTAACGCTGCAAAGCCTGAAAAAGGCGTGGCGACCTTCCTTGGCTATAAGCGCGAACAGGGCAGGGCTGGTATCCGCAACGAAATTTATATTATTCCTACCGTTGGTTGCGTGAACAATGTTTGTATCCGCTTGGCGAATGCAATCAAGCCGTACATTACGGGCAGTATAGACGGCGTATATGCGCTGACTCATCAGTTCGGCTGTTCGCAGCTTGGCGAGGATAACGAAAACATCAAGCAGTTGCTTTGCTCGATTGCTTTGAACCCGAATGCCACCTTCGTATTGTTCGTCGGCTTGGGTTGTGAAAACAACGGCATGGACGGCATCCGCGCAACGCTTGCGCCTTACGGCAGAAAGAATATCGAATACTTCAACTGTCAGGACGTCGAGGACGAACACGCTTACGGGATGCAGATTTTGCAAGGTTTTGTGGAAAAAGCAAAGGATTTGCAGAGGGAAGAAGTGGACTTTTCGGAGCTGTGCATCGGCTTAAAATGTGGCGGCAGCGACGGGTATTCCGGCTTGACGGCGAACCCTCTTGTGGGGAAAATCACGGACAAGACGGTTGCTCTGGGCGGCAGCGCGATTTTGACGGAAGTTCCCGAAATGTTCGGCGCGGAACAGTTGCTTATGAACAAGTGTAAGAATGAGCAGGTGTTCGAAAAGTATAAAAAGATGATTGAGAATTTCAAGGCGTACTACACGAAGCAGGGCTTCCCCGTATACGAGAACCCCAGCCCCGGCAACAAGAAGGGCGGTATTACGACTTTGGAAGAAAAGTCGCTTGGTTGTATCGAAAAGGCGGGTAGCACGGAAATTGTAGACGTCTTGGCGTACGGCGAACAGGTAAAAGAGGCAGGCGTGTCTGCGTTGAATGCGCCGGGCAACGACCTGATTGCAGCAACGGCGTTGGCGGCAAGCGGCTGTCAAATTGTACTCTTTACGACGGGTAGAGGTACGCCGTTCACACCTTCGTGCCCACGATGAAAATCGGTACGAACAATAACATTTCCGCTTTCAAGGGCGGCTGGATTGACTTTAACGCTTATTCAATGGACGACGAAGGGTTGTTTAAATTGCTTGTGGATACGGTCAATGGCGAATATCGTTGCAAGAGTGAGGACGTTCGTGAAATTGCGTTCTACAAGACAGGTGTAACCTTATAACGTTGGATAATCACCGAGGATATAACTAAGATGAAAAGACGGACGGTTGATTGGAAGAGAACAGGCAGGAACTTAAAACTTTTGCGAAACGACAATTTATCCCTGCGTCGCTATGTGTGTCGTACTCTGCGTATGCGCAGCGGTGAATGCGACGGGTTGGATTGTCAGCAATGCCGTTTTGAGATGGATGCAAGTATTTCGCAGGCAGAACTTGCGGCGGTGATGCACGTGTCGGAAAATATGCTGCTGAACTGGGAAACGGCTCGCAGTAAGCCATCGCTTGAGGACTTGTTGTTCTATGCGGATGTTTGCGGCTTGACGCTGTTCGACGTCGTAGTATTTGAAGAGTAATCATAAAAAAGAGGAGCGCGATACCATTCGCGCTCCTTTTTGTTAACAAAGAAAAATCCGCCGTCGCCGCACCTTGGTAAAAGTTAACCCCGCTTCTCGCAAGGTGGGTGCTGCATCTGGACGCCTCAGACTTTCCGTTAAAAACAGACCTTGCCTATCGCCCCGAATGATGGCTCCCTTATAAATAATGTGGATTACCCGTGATACCAAGCTCCGCACGCAGCAGACTTTTCTCTAATTATATCTGGTGGGGTGGGGTTTGTCAAGAAAAGTGGAGTGGTGTTTTTTGTCAAAGTACCTCTTTTCGGCAGATAGTGTGGATGCAGGAAGAAAAAAATCGTGTAAAAATCTTGCAAAATCCTTGCTTTTTTTTCAAAAACCCATTACAATAGAATGGATAGAAGAATCAAAGGAGAAAGAGAAATATGGTGATTACTGGTGAGCAGATCCAAACGACGGTTGCGTTTGCGGATTTTGAAAAATATGAAGACCAAATCATTACGGTAAAAGGTACGATTCACAACATTCGTATGATGTCGGATTTTGCGTTCGTGATTTTGCGTACGGCGAGAGAGATGATTCAATGCGTGTATGCGGAGAGTTTTTCCGATTACAGAATGACGGACGACGTCAAGGAAGAATGCGCTGCTAAAATTACGGGTAAAGTCGTTGCAGGCGAAACGAAGGACGGCAGCAAGCGTTATGAGCTGCAGATTCACGGCATCGAGTTGTTGTCCCATCCTGCGGAAATCCCCCCCGTCGTTATCACGAAAAAACAGGTGAACTGCGACCTCTCTACGAAACTGGATTACCGTCCCGTTACGCTTAGAAATCCTAAGGAGCGCGCTATCTTCAAGTTGCAAGAGGGTATCCAAAGAGGGTTCCGCGAGTTTTTGACCAAGGAAGGCTTTACGGAAATTCACTCCCCGAAGATTAACTTTGCAGGCGCAGAGGGCGGCACGAACGTATTTAAGCTCGATTATTTTGGCAAGCAGGTTTACCTTGCGCAATCGCCGCAGCTCTATAAGCAAGCGATGGTGGCGGTGTATGAGCGCGTCTTTGAAATCGCGCCCGTGTTCCGTGCAGAGCACCACGATACCAGCCGTCATTTGAACGAATATATTTCCATGGACTTCGAGATGGGCTTTATCGACAGCTTTGAAGATATTATGAATATGGAAGCAGGTTGCTTGAAATATATCATGAACCTCTTGAAGACGGAATATAAAAACGAAGTTGACCTTTTGCATATTGATATTCCCGAAATCACCGAGATTCCCGTGCTGAAGTTTATGGAAGCAAAGGAAATCCTGATGAAGAAGTTTAAGTATCAACCGACGGATATGAAAGACTTTGATCCCGCTGAGGAAGAGCTGTTGGGAAAATATGCCAAGAAACAGTTTAATTCCGACTTTATCTTCATCACCCATTACCCTTCGAAAAAGCGTCCCTTCTATACGATGGACGATCCGGAAGACCCCGAATACACCTTGTCCTTTGACCTTCTGTTCAGAGGTCTGGAAATCACTTCGGGCGGTCAGCGTGTGCACGATTATAAGCAGCAGGTTGAAAAGATGGAAAAACTGGGCATGAATCCCGAGGAATTTGCTACCTATTTGATGCTGCATAAGTACGGTGCACCCCCTCATGGCGGTCTGGGCTTGGGCTTGGAAAGATTGACGATGCACTTGCTTGGCGCAAAGAACGTTCGCGAAGCGACGATGTTCCCTCGCGACATCAACCGCGTAAGCCCGTAATTAAAAAACAAAGAACGCTCGACGTTGGTCGGGCGTTTTTCTATTATACAATATAAATATAACGCGCATGCATACGCGCGCGCACGCGTATACGAAAATAAAGGGAAAAATTGTAAAAAATTCAAAAAAACAGTCGAAAAACGTTTGACAAGTGAAGGAAAAGATGATATATTATACAAGCTATCGCAAAACGGTTGGGCAAAATAAAAACTTTTGCAAAAATTTCCAAAAATTTTTAAAAAAAGTTTAAAAAATTGCTTGACAAGATTTTTCAGGTGTGCTATTATAGACAAGCTAACCGCGTGAAATCGTGCGTCAGCCCTAAGCTGTAGCTTAGGTCAAAGCAGATTAAAAATGGAATAAGAAAGAAATGAGATTTTATTTGACACAATGCAAATAGAAAGGTAATTTCCGTTAATTTCAAGAACTTGTAAAAAGCAAGTGCCTTGAAGCAAGTCAGCAAAGAGATAACAAAGTTAGAGCCGTTGTTGCTTTTTAGCAAAAGCGACGACTTTAAGCAATTAAACTTAAGAGTTTGATTCTGGCTC
>JAFQVL010000020.1 GCA_017408045.1 Clostridia bacterium
ACCTACGAGATATATACCATAGCGGTGATGATGGCAAAGAGGACCCACCTGTTCCCATTCCGAACACAGAAGTTAAGCTCTTTAACGCCGAAAGTACTTGGGGTTAACCCCTGGGAGGATAGGTAATTGCCGCTTTTCACTTGAAAGCCGAACGCTTTACGCGCTCGGTTTTTTCTTTGTGGAATTCTTGATAAAGTCCATTTTAGGGGATTGACACAACGCTAAGTCTGTGATATAATAAAAAAAATCTAGAAGGAAGGAAAAGCGTATGAAGAAATGGAAACTCTTGCAGAGTATCGTTGGCGTATTGTTGGGGTTGTTGATAGCCTTGTTTATCTTTCGTATCGCTTTACTTCCGTACATGCAGTCCAACTCCCTGGAAGAGATGATGGAAGCGGCAGGCGGTTGGGGTTGGCTGATTGCAATCATTTATCCGCTTGTTCAGCATACGTGGCTGTTGCTTACTCTGGCGGTGTTGCTGATTGCGGCGTCGCTGTATTGCAAAGTGATGGAAATCCGCGAGGACGGTTTCCACCCCATTAAGCTGATTACAACCGTTATTTTCAGCATCGCGACGGTGGCTGTTATGGTTTATTTGTTGATTCAGTTATACGCCCACTAAACGCTAAAAACAAAAAAGAGAGAGAACCTTCCTAAAAAAGGTTCTCTCTTTGTAATTTGTGCATACCAGGTGCGTGCTGAATATTACATAACGACGATATTATGTTCCTTAAAGAGCTCTTTCAGCGAGGCAGGAAACTTAGTGTCTGTAATCAGCACGCTGATGTCGTCGATCGAGGCAAAGGTGTAGGGCATCACTTTTCCGATCTTTGAACTGTCCAGCATCATATACGTAAATTTCGCCTTCGAACGCAACAGTTTTAACTGTTCTGCTTCCATCATACTATCGCAGGAAAATCCGCTTTCCGGGGTGAATGCGGAGGCGGAGATGATGGCGTGTTCAAAGTTAATCTCCTCAAAATAAGAGGGGGCAACCGCCGCGACGGTGGAAAGGTTTTCCTTTTTTAAAATCCCGCCCAAAACGTGAATAGTGATATTTTTCTTTTTCGAAAGTTCCTGTGCGATGGCGATTCCCGTGGTAAAAACGGTGCAGGGAACGTCCGGCATTTCCTTGGCAAAGTACAACGACGTCGTGCCGCCGTCGATAAAGACGGAAGCCCCTTCGTCAATCAACGCCGCCGCTTTTGCGCCGATGGTACGCTTTTCGCCTACGTGCAAATTCGTATTCTTTGCGTAGGGTACGCCAGAGGTTTGTTGCAAATCCTTTACCGATTTTGCACCGCCGCGAACGCGGACGATTTTTCCTTCTTCCTCCAGGAGAAATAAGTCCCGACGCAAGGTCATTTCCGACACCTTCGGGAAAAATTCGCGCAGCTGCGCTAACGTGATAACCCCTCGTTTGTCCACGAGCGTGGCGATTTGTTCAATGCGTTCGCGTTTCATTCGTAAAGCTCCTTCGATCCTTTGTTGTTTCTACTTTATCACATTTTATTAAGAATGTCAAGAAATGAAAGTGGTGTGAAAGGGCGTTGCAAGAACAAAAAAACGATTGCTTTTTCTTGGCGGCTGTGATATACTAGAATAGATAGAGGTAAATGCTATATGAAATTTGAATTTATCGAGGATTTAGACGGATATTTTTGCGAGAAATACGCAAATTACGACAAAATTTGTATTTTGCCCGGCTACCGTATGCCTAAAATGCAAGAAACGACGGTGGACGCTTTTGGTAGAAAATACTCCTACACCCTGCCCGCGGAAACGATGCGCCTTGCAAAGCAGGAAAAGTGCTCGTCGTTGTTGGTGGAATTGAAGTCTCGTATGACCGATAAAAATTTCTCCTTTTCTTTCCGTCCCTTGGGCTTTTTTCAGCGGATTTCGGACGTTTTTTCAAAGGATAGTTTTCAAAAAACGTTGAAAGCGGTATGTGGGCATCATAACGCAGACCCGATTTCCGTGGTGGATGGGTTGGAGATAAATCCTGCCGTTTGGAAGCGCATCTTAAGCGGGGAATTTTATCCTTCCAAACCCCTCGTGCTTGCCTTGGGGCTTTCGGCGCATTTCACTTACCAGGAAACGAAGGCGTTGTTGCGCTCTTGCGGATATGATTTCCAATTTGAAGACGTGTCGGACACCGTGATTAGCTACTTGCTCTTGAAGGAAATTTACAACAAAGAGATGGTGCAGGCGGCGTTTGCGGAATATAAACTGTTGCCGTTGCCCATAAAAAACTAAAAAATAGTTGCATTTTTGCGAAAAAACTGCTACAATAATATATAGATAGATATTCCGATGCGGAAAAAGAGTACCGATATACGGGCGTATACAGAGAGCTGTACGTTTGCTGCAAGTATGGCTGCGCTTTGGTCGGGAGAGTGCGTTTTCGCGTTTGAGGACGGGGTAATGCCCGCGGTGCGCCGCCGAACAGTAGGCGAAAAGAGGAGAGTGTTTTGTTTACGCTCTTAAAGTAAAGTGGAACAGCGTTATGATACGCCTTTACAGAAGATGTAAAGGTGTATTGTTTTTTATTAGGCTCTATCATATCGCCTATTTTAGAGGAGTAAAAAGGAGTGAAGTTATGAAAATTTACAACTCGTTGACAAGAAGAAAAGAAGAATTCGTACCCTTGGAAGAAGGGAAGGTGAAAATGTATGCCTGCGGCATTACCGTTTCGGGTGAGGCGCATATCGGGCACGGCTACCAAGCTTTAATTTACGATATTATGCGTAAGTTTTTGGAAAAACTGGGTTATCAAGTCGTGTATGCCAGAAACTATACGGACGTGGACGATAAGATTATCGCGCGCTCGGCAGAGGCGGGTGTACCTGCAGACGAGTATGCGGAAAAGATGATTGAAAAAATTAACGCCGTGATGTCTAAATTGCGTGTAGACGACCCCAACGTATGGCTGAAGGCAACCCAAAACATCGAAAACATCATCGAATTTATCGAAAAGCTCATTCAAAAGGGGCACGCTTATCCTACGGCGAACGGGGACGTGTACTTTGACGTTGCATCCTATCCTGCCTACGGACAGCTTTCCAACCGCAACCTGGACGACGCTTTGGACGGGGTGCGTATCGACAACGACGAGGATAAGAAGAACGCGTACGATTTCGCGCTGTGGAAGAGCGCAAAGCCGGGTGAAATCTGCTGGACTTCCCCTTGGGGCAAGGGTAGACCGGGTTGGCATATTGAATGTTCGGCGATGAATTTGGCGGCGTTTGGCGACCAAATTGACATTCACGGTGGCGGCAGAGATTTGATTTTCCCCCACCACGAAAACGAGATTGCGCAGACGGAAGCCTTGACGGGCAAGCGCTTCGTGCAATACTGGACGCACAACGGCTTGATTAAGGTCAACGGGCAGAAGATGAGCAAATCCTTGGGCAACAGCCTGCTGCTTTCCGACCTTTTGGAGAAGTACTCCGACGAGGCAATCAAGTACGCTTTGTTGCAGACCAACTACCGCGGGGACATCAATATCACCGACGATTTGTTCCCGATGGCGGAAGGGCATATCCGCAATTTCTACAAATTACTGCATACCGTGTACGCGTCCAACCTGCCTATGACGGCAGAGGACGAGGCTGCGGCGAAGAAAATCGACGAGGAATTTAACGCTTGCATGAGCGACGATTTCAACACCGCTTTGGCACTTTCCAACCTGTTCGGCTACGCGAAGGAAATCAACAAATTCTTGGCGGCGAAGGACGGCAAGGCAACGGCGTATGCAAAGCAAATGCAAAAGACCTATTCCCTGCTTGGCGTGCTGACGAGAGAACCTGCGGAATACGAGGCTCTGTTTGCAGCCGAGGAGAGCAGTATTCCTGCCGACGTGCAGGCGGTTGCCGAGGAGAGATGGGCGGCGCGCCAAAACCGCGACTGGGCAAAGAGCGACGAACTGCGCGCAAAACTTGCGGAAATGGGCTATGCCGTCAAGGATAGCAAGACGGGCTACGAGCTGACGAAATTATAAAAAGCCTTTCACCCGCTTGACAAACTACGTTTGTCGGGATATAATAAATAAGAAATCTTGATAAAAAGGAAACACCGTTATGAAAACGTACACCAGCCAAAGTATCAGAGAAATGTACTTGAATTTCTTTAAAGATAGAGGACATAAGGTAATCCCTTCTGCTTCGCTGATTCCTGAAAACGACCCCACCGTACTCTTTACAACGGCGGGTATGCATCCGCTTGTTCCGTATTTACTGGGAGAAAAGCACCCTGCCGGCAACCGCTTGACGGACGTGCAGAAGTGCGTGCGTACGGGCGATATCGACGACGTGGGCGACGCTAGCCATTGTACCTTCTTTGAAATGCTGGGCAACTGGTCGCTTGGCGACTATTTCAAGCAGGAGATGATTCCTTGGAGCTACGAGTTCTTGACGGGCAAGGACTACCTTGGTATCGACCCTGAGAACCTTGCCGTTACCGTGTTTGGCGGCGACGAAACTTTACCTCGCGACGACGAGGCGGCGGCGCTTTGGGAAAAGGCAGGTATCAAAAAGGAAAATATCTACTACATGTCCCGCGAAAACAACTGGTGGGGACCTGCCGGTTTGACCGGGCCTTGCGGTACGGATACCGAAATGTTCATCATTCGTAAGCCGAAATGCTCGCCGACCTGCAACCCCGACTGTAAGTGCGGCGCTTTCCTCGAAATTTGGAACGACGTATTTATGCGCTTTAACAAGCAGGCGGACGGCACGTACACCGAACTTTCACAGAAGAACGTGGACACGGGTATGGGCTTGGAGCGTGCTTTGTGCGTTCTGACGGGAAAATCCAGCGTGTATGAAACGGACTTGTTTGAGGACGCTATCAAGGTGATTTCCGATTTGACGGGCAAGGCGTACGACGCTGACCCCGAAACGACGAGGGCGTTTAGAGTATTGCTCGACCACACCAGAACGGCAACCTTTATGATCGGCGACGAGAAGGGCATCGTGCCTTCCAACACCGACCAAGGGTATATTTTGCGCCGTATCATTCGTAGAGCGGTGCGCTTTGGCAGAAAGATTGATTTGCCCGAAGGCAGCCTTTCTAAGATTGCGGCGGCGTATATCGAAAAGTACAAGGACGTATATCCTGAACTCCAAATCAACCGCGAAAAAATCTTTGAGGAGCTTGCAAAGGAAGAGGCGAAATTCACCAAAACCCTGCAGCAGGGCTTGAAGGAATTTGAAAAGTGCTTGAACGGTATCGAAAGAAAGAATGCATACATGGCGCAGAATAATCCCGATTACGTTCCCGAAAAGCGTATCAACGGCAAGCAGGCTTTCCACCTCTACGACACCTACGGTTTCCCCGTGGAAATCACCGACGAGATGGCAAAGGAGCGTGGATTTAGCGTGGATTTAGACGGCTACAAGGCGGCGTTTGAAGAGCACCAGAACAAGAGTAAGGCTGGCAGCGAGCAGAAGTTTGCTTGCGGTCTTGCCGACAACAAAGAGGCGACCACTCGTCTGCACACGGCAACGCATTTGCTGCACGCAGCGCTGAAAAAAGTATATTCAGACGAGGTTAATCAAAAAGGCTCGAACATCACCGAGGAAAGATTGCGCTTTGACTTCAACCTGCCTCAGCCGATGACGGCGGAGGAAATCAAGAAGGTAGAGGACCTCGTGAACGAGGTGATTGCGCAGAACCTGCCCGTTGTGATGCAGGAAATTTCCTTGGAAGAGGCGAAAGCGCAGGGCTTTACCGGCTTGTTTGAAAGCAAGTACGGCGAACGGGTTAAGACGTATACCATCGGCGATTTCTCGAAAGAAATTTGCGGCGGTCCGCACGCGGCGACGACGGGTGAACTTGGTAAGTTCAAAATCACCAAGGAACAGAGTTGCGGTTCGGGCTTGAGAAGAATTAAGGCTGTTTTGCAATAACGATGAACGAATTACAGATTGAAACAGAGATGAAAGCGGCGTTTGCCGCTTTTCTCGATAAAGGGTTTACCTATCGGTACTTTTACGAAAAGGGCGGGGATTCGTCCTGCGTGTATATTTACCGCTTTCAAACGGGCAAGGACTTTTTCGACCTTCGGGAAGTATCGGGCGGCGACGAGTTAAATTTCGTCGTTTACGCACGCGGCGAATATCAGTTTCCCTTGTTAAAGCGGCTGTACCCTAAGGAGTTTTCGGCGTTTTCGCGCAAGCATTTTTTCCGCAAGGCGACTCGGGAAGAAAAGCGGGCGCTCTTTGCTGCGGTATTGACCCAACACCTTGATAAAAACCCGGACTTTTTCGGAATTTCCATTTTTTAAGTCGGATTTGCTACGCAATACTCTGTCGAACTGTGGCAACCCTCGGTCATTTACGCATAGTAAACTCCCTCAAGTTATCCTCGCTCTCCTCGTCTTGCTTGCAACTGCGACTTAAACGCGATACAGCGGTACACTCCGCATTTAAAATAGCGCACAAAAAAGCACCCTAAGATATAGCCTTAGGGTGCTTTTTTGTATTCATGATGTAAATCGGCAATCAAGCCTCGGCGAGCAACTTAAAAATCGTTTTTTCATTCTCGCCAAGCGCACCTTTTTCTGCGTAAATTGCCGCCGCCAAGTAGCCGGCAACAAATCGTACGTCCCTTCCATGGGTGGTGGCGATTTCCAATGCGCCTTTAAAATTCTTGCTGATTTTTGCAACAGAGTCGTACAATTCTTCATACGTGCAAGAGGAAGAGGCGAATTTGCGGAACATTTCATGCTCTGCATAGGTCAATTGACCGTCCGCCGCAAGCAGCGCGCACGCAAAACGGGTAGCGGCAAAATAGCCCGGCCCAAACCCCATGGCTTCCTGCAAAAGCGATTCCAACCTTGCATACGCAGACTTGGTGTTTTGCAAACGCTCGTAATGGCCCATAGCGGAAAGCTCGTTGTACGTCCTAATCAGTTCGTTATATGTAAGCATAGCATCATTCTCCCAAAAAAGTTTTCTTTATTATACAACAAGCGGTGTGAAAAAACAAGGGTTTTTAGAATTTTTTTCAAAAAGAGTGAACGGGCGGTCTAAGGGAATATTTTTTTTATGAGATTCGTTGGATTTTTTTCGTCAAACGATTTACAAGACAAAAATTTTGTGATATAATTATACTTGGTAGAGAAGGGATTGATTTTCCTTTTTTGTCAAATACTATTACAGAAAAAAATATATTTTAAGGAGAACTTAAAAATGACGAACAATAAGAAAGTACTTCAATTCGTTGCAGACGTGCAGGCTTTCGCAAACCCTGACAAAGTGGTTTGGATTGACGGCAGCGACGCGCAGCGCGACGCGCTTCGCGCGGAAGCAGTAGCTACGGGCGAAATCATCAAGCTCAACCAGGAAAAATTGCCTGATTGCTATTACCACAGAACGGCAGAAAACGACGTTGCCCGCGTAGAGGACAGAACGTTCATCTGCTGCGAAAACGAAGAGGACGCTATGCCTCATTCCATCGTTAAGTGGAAAGCACCCAAGGAAGCTTACCAGATGGTAAATGAAATCGCAAGAAACGCGTATGCAGGCAGAACGATGTACGTTATCCCTTATTCGATGGGCGTAATCGGCTCTCCCTTCTCCAAAATCGGTGTAGAGATTACCGACTCTATCTACGTTGTTCTCAACATGATGATCATGACCAGAGTAGGCAAGGAGTGCTTTGACGTCCTTGGTGAAAACGGCGATTTCGTTAAGGGCTTCCATGCAAAGTGCGACGTAGACCCTGAAAAGAGATATATCATGCATTTCCCTGAAGATGACACCATCATCTCTGTAAACTCCGCTTACGGCGGCAACGTATTGCTTGGTAAGAAGTGCTTTGCACTTCGTATCGCAACCAACCTTGGCCGTCGCGAAGGCTGGATGGCAGAACACATGCTGATTTTGGGCGTTAAGCGTCCTCAGTCCGATGAAATCAAGTACGTTGCAGCTGCATTCCCTTCCGCTTGCGGTAAGACCAACCTTGCAATGTTGATTCCCCCCAAGCAGTACCTTGACAAGGGCTATGAAGTATTCTGCGTAGGCGACGACATCGCTTGGATTCGTCAGGGCGAAGACGGCAGATTGTGGGCTTGCAACCCCGAAAACGGTTTCTTCGGCGTTGCTCCCGGTACGAACGCAAAATCCAACCCCAACGCATTGGCATCTACCATGCAGGGCACGATTTTCACCAACGTTGCTTTGAACCCTGCAGACAACACCGTATGGTGGGAAAAATTGACGAAGGAAGCTCCTGCAGAGCTCATCGACTGGACGGGCAAGCCTTGGACGCCTGACTGCGGCAGAAACGCAGCGCATCCTAACTCCCGTTTCACCGCGCCTGCAATCAACTGCCCTTGCATTTCGCCCGAGTTCAATTCGAAAGAAGGCGTGCCTCTGTCCGCAATCATCTTCGGCGGTAGAAGAGCAACCACGACCCCGCTTGTTTACCAGTCCAGAGATTGGAACCACGGTACGTTCGTTGGTACGATTATGTCCTCCGAAACGACGGCAGCGGCTACCGGTGCAGTAGGCGTGCTTCGTCATGACCCCATGGCTATGAAACCTTTCATGGGTTATTCCGTAGACCGCTACTTCCAGCATTGGATTGATATGGGCGCGAAAGTTCCTGTTGAAAAACAGCCTAAGATCTTCAACGTTAACTGGTTCCGTCAGGATGAAAACGGCAACTTCATGTGGCCCGGTTTCGGCGACAATATGCGTGTTCTTGACTGGATTTTGGATCGTTGCGAAGGCAAGGCAGATGCTCAGGAAACGGCTATCGGCTACGTGCCTTATGCAAAGGACATCAACATCGAGGGCGCAGACATCGACGCAGCAACCCTTGAAAAGTTGTTGGTAGTTGATAAGGCTCGTTGGGCGGCTGAAGCAGAAGAAATCACCACCTACTATGCAGAAAACTTCGGCGACAAGATGCCCGTAGAAATTATGGAAAATCTTGCAATCCTCAAAGAAAACTGCGCAAAATAAGCAAAAATAAATCAAAAAAGCTCTACGGATAACCGTAGGGCTTTTTATTTTATCTTTTCAAATGAGCTTTTAACAGCTCTATCTTATTATCAATCCCTGCTTCAAAACCACAACGAAAAAACTCTTTTTGTAAGTTTTCTACGCGAAGCTTTAAAAGCCGTTCGTATTCACGGAAAAGTCTTCTTTGTTCTTCCGTAAGAGTATCGTCAAATTTTTCGAGAGCCTCTTTTTCCTTAGGCAAAGGAGAAAGATTTTGAAAATTTATCAATTTACGTTTCTTAAAATATATATATTCCAACAATTCTTCCATAGCGTCAGTCCTTATGACAATTAAGTCAGACTAAATTTTATTTCATTATAATTGAGTAAAACTCAATTGTCAAGCAAATTTTCGTATATCTCGTTAAAATATTGAGTATAACTCAATTTAAGACGAGGGAGAATATGAAATTTAGTGAAAGATTAGGGGTTGAATTAAAAGCAAGTGGATTAACGCAAAAAGAAATTGCAGAAAAATTGCACATCAATCCAGCGAATATAACGAACTGGAAGAAAGGGATAAATATCCCTTCCTTAGAGGTTTTTTACGAACTGTGCAAAATTTTAGACGTAAGTGCAGACTATCTTTTGGGGTTGACGGATTAACGCGGCATCCTAAGCGGTTTGCTTAAAAAACCTCGCCGATGTTGTGCAGCGAAAATAACGAAAAAAGATAACCGCCCGAGAAACTTGTTCTCGGGCGATTACCATATGATAAGGGGGAAAATGATGAGCGGTTTTATATGTAATTCGGGAAGCGGTATTGCCTCAACCGATTTACAAGTATATTGTAGCACGGAAAAAATAAAAAGTCATATTTTCAAACAAAGATTTTCAAAAAACTATTTTTTGTTGCATTCTAATACTAAAATGTTAGGAATTAACATTTTCACATTTTATTACATTACTCTGCAAAGAAGACAGCAGAGCACGACAGACAGAAAATAGGCAATCAGCGAAAAGGCGATGGCCAAAGGCAGTTTCTTTCGTTTGATACCTGCAAAGTACACGGCGGCGACGTAGAACACCGTTTCTGCCGAACCGTACGCAACGCAGGCGCATCGCGCGACGTAGCTATCCACGCCGTACTTTCCTAAAAGCTCTGCAAGCATCGCGATAGAGCCGCTGCCCGAAAGCGGCTTGATAAGCACCAGCCCCGCAATCTCTTGCGGTACGCCTAAAAACCGAAAAGCAGGGGAAAGGAAGTGTAAAATTTTATCCTCAAGACCGCTGGCGGTAAGTAGCCGTGCTAAAATGGTGATGGCGGCGATGTAGGGGAAGATGCTGACAATCAGAGGGATTGCCTTTCCCGCGCCCGCCACAAACGAATCGTACACCTTCGTTTTTTTTACGGCGGCGTATAAAAAAGAGGCGATAAAAATCACGGGGATAATCAAGGCAAAAATACTATTCATCTCGTACCTGCCGCCGACTTATTAGAAAAAACTGCTTGTTTTTTTCGCCCAGAACAAGCACCCGCCGCACAGCTTTTTTTCGGGCTCAGAAACAGCCACGTAAAAAAGCAAGCAACCACCGTAGAAAATGCGGTACACAGCATGGTGGGCAAAATGATATCCGCGGGCGCACCGCTGCCCAAAGAGGCGCGCAGCCCCACCACCGAGGTGGGCAACAGCTGCAACGAGGTAGCGTTTAACGCGAAGAACATACACGAGGCGTACTCGGCTTGAGGAGATTGGTCGAGCAGCCGCGCGCCTTCAATTCCATACGGCGTTGCCGCGCCGCCGAGTCCTAAAAAATTACAGGAAAGGTTGGCGCTGACGGCTTGCAGCGTCTGCTCGTCGTCCGTGCGAAACAGCCGCTTACAAACGGGGCGAAGGAGCTTTGCAATTCCTCTCGTGATTCCACACGCTTTCCATACTTCCATCAAGCCCATCCAGACGGCGTACGAGGCAAGCAGCGCAACGCAGAGGGTAGCCGAATCCCCTGCCGCCTCTAAGACGGTGGGCAAAAACAAAGGGGGGTTGACAAACAGTAAAATTGCGGTTGCCCCTAAAAAGAGGCTCAAAAAAATGGCGTTCATACGCTATGGTATGCAGATGCTTGTCTGTATTATGTCCGAAACGCTTTACATTTACCAAAAAAAGGGGTATAATAAATCCTGTTAGGATTTAAACGATAGGAGAGTGCAAGAAAATGGCAGACAAGAAAACCTATTATATCACCACGGCGATCGCATACACTTCGGGAAAACCGCACATCGGCAACACCTACGAGGCGATTTTGGCGGACGCGATTGCGCGCTATAAGCGCAAGCAGGGCTACGACGTGTTCTATATGACGGGCACGGACGAGCACGGTCAAAAAATCGAGGAGAAAGCAGCGGCGGCAGGGCTGACCCCCCAACAGTTTGTAGACGGGGTAGCCGGCACAATCCAAGGGATTTGGGATTTGGTAGGGACTTCCTACGACAAATTCATTCGTACCACCGACCCGCAGCATTGCGAGCAGGTGGCAAAAATCTTCAAAAAATTCTACGAGCAGGGGGATATTTACAAGGGCGAATACGTAGGTATGTATTGCACCCCTTGCGAATCCTTCTGGACGGAGAGCCAACTCATAGAGGGCAAGTGCCCCGACTGCGGCAGAGAGGTAAAGCCTGCCAAGGAAGAGGCGTACTTCTTTAAGATGGGCAAGTATGCCGACAGGCTCATCGAACACATCGAAAAGCACCCCGAGTTCATTCAGCCCGTTTCCCGTAAAAACGAGATGATGAACAACTTTTTGAAGAAGGGGTTGCAGGATTTGTGCGTTTCCAGAACCTCGTTCAAGTGGGGGATTCCCGTAGACTTTGACGATAGACACGTCATTTACGTATGGTTGGACGCGCTCAACAACTACATCACGGGGCTTGGCTACGATGCAGACGGCAACCATGGCGAGAACTATAAAAAATACTGGCCTGCGGATTTGCACCTCATCGGTAAGGACATCTTGCGCTTCCACACCATTTACTGGCCTATCTTCTTGATGGCGATGGGCGAGCCTCTGCCTAAGCAAATCTTCGGGCATCCTTGGCTGTTGCAGGGCGAGGGTAAAATGTCCAAGAGTAAGGGCAACGTCATCTATGCGGACGACCTTGCGCGCTTGTTTGGGGTGGACGCGGTGCGTTATTTCGTGTTGCACGAAATGCCGTTCGACAACGACGGGCAGATCACTTGGGAGCTCGTTTGCGAACGCTTTAACACCGAGCTTGCCAACGTGCTTGGAAACCTCGTATCCCGTACGATTGCGATGATTAACAAATACTTCGGCGGTAAAGTCGTTAAAAGCGTAAAGGCGAACGAGGAAAACCCCGACGAAGAATTTAAAGCGACCGTTTCCGCAACGTCGAAAAAGGTGGAAGAGAAAATGGAAGGTCTGCGCGTAGCGGACGCTATTTCCGAAATCTTCAACACCTTGCGCCGCGCGAATAAGTACATTGACGAAACGATGCCGTGGGCGCTTGCGAAGGACGAGAGCAAGGCGGTTAGATTAAACGACGTATTATACAACCTCACGGACACGATTTTGACCTGCGCAAGCCTTTTGGAAAGCTTTATGCCCGAAACTTCGGCGAAAATTTATGCGGCGTTCGGCGTACAGGCAAAATCCTTGGAGGAATGCGCTACGTTCGGTTTAGCGGAAGAATATACCGCAAATCCCGTACCTGCGCTGTTCCAGCGTTTGGATTTCAAGAGCTTAGAACCTGAAATCGAAAAGATTGCGGCGGCGCAAATGGCGAGCGTGAAAGCAGCAGAGCCTGCTACGCCTGCGGCTGCACCTGCAAAAGAGGCGGCTAAAGAGGCTGCCCCCAAGAAAGCGGAAATCAGTTTTGAGGACTTTGACAAAATCGAATTGCGCGTGGGAGAAATCATCGCTTGCGAGGCTGTGCCCAAATCCAACAAACTCTTAAAAGAAACGGTGAAGTTTGGCGACGAGGTGCGTACGATTGTTTCGGGGATTGCCAAGCATTATAAACCCGAAGAAATGGTCGGCAAAAAGGTGGTGTTCGTCACCAACCTTGCGCCTCGTAAAATCTGCGGCATCACGTCTGAAGGGATGATTTTAGCCGCAGAGGACGAGAACGGTACTTTATCGCTCTGCGTTTCCGATAAGGCAGAGCTGCTCAGCGGCGCAAACTGCGGCTAAGGCAAAGTAGAATTATGTTCATAGACGTACACGCCCATTTGTCGGGCGAGGAATATGACGAGCAGGGCGGTATAGACGGCTTGCTTACGAGGATGAAAGCAGAGGGCGTTGGGCTGGTGATTGCCAGCGGCTACGATATCGATACCTCGATAACCTCTATGAAGATTGCCGAGGCGCACGAGGAGATTTACTTCTGCGCAGGCTTTCACCCGAGCGAATTAAATCGCTTTCAAGAGGGCGACTGGGAACGGCTGGCAGAACTTTGCAGACACGAAAAGTGCGTGGCTGTGGGGGAAATGGGGCTTGATTACCACTACGAAAACAACCCCGAAAAAGCGGTGCAAAAAGAGGCGTTTTTGCGGCAATTACAGATTGCCGACGAGGCAGGGCTGCCCGTTGTCATACACAGCCGCGACGCCGCGGAGGACACCTACGAATTTTTGTGTCAGCACCAAGGTTTACTGCGACACGGCGGCTTGATGCATTGTTATTCGTACTCACCTGAAATGCTGTTGCGGTTTGCGGAGCTGGGGCTCTACTTCTCCTTTGGGGGAACGAGCACTTTCAAGAACGCGAAAAAGGTTTGGGCGAGCGTAGAGTGCGTACCTGCCGACCGTATTTTGACGGAAACGGACTGTCCGTACTTGACCCCTGAACCCTATCGCGGGGTGTTTCCCAACGAGCCGAAGAACGTGCGATACGTTGCGGAACGGCTGGCGGAGCTTCGCGGCGTAAGCGCAGAAGAGATAGAGAGGCAGGTAGAGGAAAACGTCAAGGCGTTGTTTAGAAAATTACATTGAGGGAACTTATGGAAGAGAACGAAAAAAAGCAGGCGCAAAACAGCGGGGAAGGCGGAAGAAACCACGGTAGACGCCGCCGTCATAGACACGGCAGAGGCCACGGCGGAAACGGCAATAACGGCAACGCTGCTAATGCAAACAACGGGCAGGAGCAAAAACAGCAAAAGCCGACCGTAGCGCAGAATGCGGATAACGCAAGCGGTAAAAAGCAGCAAAACAAGCAACAGAAGAACAAACAGCCGATGCCGCAAAAGGGACAGCCTCAACAGCAGAAAAACCAAAATGCGCAACAGCCCCAACCCAACCAACAGAGCAAAAATAAGCAGAAAAATAAAAATGAGAAAAAGGCAGAACCGCCTCGCAAGGATACTTACGTCTACGTTTTGGACGGGAAAATCTACCTTAACTTGACGAATAAATGCTCCAACGGCTGTGATTTTTGCGTACGCAACGAACGCGCAAGCTACTACGGCAATTATCTTTGGTTGCAAAAGGGCGAGCCGACGGCAGCGCAGGTGGTTG
This sequence comes from Clostridia bacterium, assembly GCA_017408045.1. Classification (GTDB taxonomy): domain Bacteria; phylum Bacillota; class Clostridia; order Christensenellales; family Borkfalkiaceae; genus Scatosoma. The sequence continues at coordinate 14,483 of JAFQVL010000020.1, forward strand.
CGCAAATCCACGGCTTGGGGGATTTGACCCGTTTCAAGGAAGCGGTGTTCTGTGGCTTTGGCGAACCGACTTATCGTATGGACGTTATTGTCGAAGTGGCAGACTTCCTGCACGAAAAGGGTTTGAGTGTGCGCCTCAACACCAACGGTCAGGGCTGTCTTATCAACAAGAGGGATATCATCCCCGAGTTGGTGGGAAAAATTGACCTTGTCAACGTGTCGCTGAATGCGTCCTGCTATGAAAAATACCAAAAGATTTGCCGTTCGATGTTCCGCGAGGCGGGCTTTGACGGCATGGTGGAATTTGCAAAAAGCTGCAAGAGGCAAGGGGTTGCCGTGCGCTTCTCTATCGTCGATTGTATCGGCGAAGAAGAGGTTGAGGCGTGCAAACGACTTGCGCAGAGCGTCAACGTGCCCTTGCATATCCGCGATTATATTACCGACTGCTAAGCTATGAGTTTAAAAGAAATGATAAAGCGAGAAAAGGCGGAAATGAACCCGATTCGCTTTCGCTTAAATTATTACGTCTGCACGACGTTTTTTGCAGGCATTCTTCTTTGCTTGATTTCGATCGCCATCGTAGCCGAGCTTGTAAAGCCAGAATGGCTTTGCTTAATCCCTGCGGGGGTTGCGCTTGCGCTGTTAATCGCCTTGCTTGTAATCAGCGCGGTGGTTGTCAAAAAAGAAGAGGAAACCGAGCTAAAACGCTGGGCATATCTGTTTAAAGGCGACCTTGTATTCGAGGGGGAAACGCTGGAAACAGACGATCCTGAAACGGGGATTAAATATCTGCTTTCGCAAAAAGGAATGAAGATCATTTTACCAAAAGATGAGGAGCAGGTATTTGACGAGGTCAAAGAAAACGAATTTTTTATGCCTTGGTCGGACGCCGAGCTGGTGGTCGCCAGCGACAACTTTGCACGCCGTGTGCGGCTGGCGTTTGCAGTAGTGGACGTATCGGGGCTTTGTGTAGACGGTGAATACGTACCGACGGATAGCGAGGTGCACTTTTTGCCGTTGGAAGAAGAGTTAATCGCTTTTTTCCGCAAATACGGCTTGGAAGAAAAGCTGTCGGTGGAGTGGCGGTACATACAGCGTCAGCCGCTGGATGCCTTTCGGCAGATCTTAGCACGGGGGTATATCCGCACGATGATCGACGAAAACGGCAAGCGTATAAAACGTGAAAACGCAGAGCATCTGTTTGAAAAATAAAGGGGCGTTATGCAGGATTTAAAGAGTATTTTAACCCGACACGGCTTTCATTTTAAAAAGCAGTTCGGGCAAAATTTCATCTCGGATACCAACCTTTTGGAGAGTATCGTCGCGGCAAGCGGCATTGACGAAAACACGACGGTGGTGGAAATCGGTTGCGGCGCAGGCACGCTGACGAGGGCGCTTGCAGAAAAGGCGAAGAAAGTGTATGCCTACGACGTGGATACGGCTTTGCAGCCTGTCTTGGCGGAAACGCTGGCAGGGCTTGACAACGTCGAGGTTATTTTTCGCGATTTTACGAAGGTAAACCTGCCGCAGTTAGACGAGGAAATCGGCGAGTTTACCGTCGTGGCAAACTTGCCTTACTATATCACGACCCCCTTAATCACCAAACTGTTAGAAGAAAGCGAAAAAGTACAGGGCATTTCCGTTATGGTACAAGAGGAAGTGGCGGAACGCTTTTGCGCCAAGGAGAACACGGCAGAGTACGGCTCTATCACGGCGGCGATTGCCTTGAAAGGCGAGGCGAAGATTGTCAAGAGGGTTTCCAGAAACCTGTTCTATCCTCGTCCCAACGTCGATTCCGCGGTGGTAAAAATCACGTTTGATAGGGGCAGGGTCGCGGTGAAGAGCGAAAAAGCTTACCGCTTGGCGGTAAAATGCGCTTTCTTGAATAGACGAAAAACCTTGGAAAACAACCTCGTCAACTTCTTCAAATTGACGAGAGAACAGGCAAAGCAAGTGCTTTCAACGGCAGGGATTGACGAAAAAGCAAGAGGGGAAACGTTATCCCCCCAAAGGCTTGCCGTCCTTGCAGACGCTCTGTTAGATGCGGGAATATTATAAACGCAAAACGATAGCAAAAAAGGCGACGGAAAACCGTCGCCTTTTTGTATTTCATTGATTAAAACAACAACCCGACCGAGCCAAACGCAACGCCGATGAGTGCGCCCACCAAAACGTCAGAGGGATAATGCACGCCACGTAAAACACGCAGTACCGCTATGCCTGCCGCTACCGCCAAAAGAACGATACCGCAAGCCAAGCACTCTGGCAAAATCACCATTGAAATCACGAACGCAGAGCCAACGTGCCGCGAGGGCATCGAATTGCCTCTGCCACGCTTGGAAACGAGCGGTTCGATACCTGCCCCTTCCGTTTCGTACGGTCTGGGGCGTTTGATTAGCCACCGCAACGCCGTAATACATGCAAAGCACAGCGCAGGCAAGCCAACCTTATTCAAGACGAGCAGCCAAGGGAAAGGGGAAAGTGCGTTCGGCTGCAAAAAAGTCAAGCCTAAAAAGACGGCGTATGCCGCCACGTACCCCCACGCCAAAACCTTGTCGAGAATTTCGACGGCTTTCACGGCGGCGGGGTGGGCTTTGATCCCTTTCGTTGCTTTTTCGTAAAACTGTTTGTAAGATTCGTAATGCATGGCTCGTAAAAAGCAAGACCGCCGTCAGGGGGGACGGAAACGGTCTTGCGGGGTAGGGCGGCAACTCGCGTTGCCGCCGATAAGTCGCGTTTGGTTCGTAAACGGTTAAGCGTTATTCGCCGCTTTTGCCGCCGCAATCACTTTTTCTGCAATCATAGGCGGCACTTCTTCGTAAGCAAGGAAATCGGAAACGAACTTACCGCTGCCACGGGTAAGAGAGCGCAATTCCATCGTGTACGTCTTGATTTCTGCCATAGGAACTTCGGCGGTGATAACCGACTTATCTTCCTCGGTGTCCGTACCCATAATTCTGCCGCGGCGTTTGTTGATGTCGCCCATAACGTCGCCAAGGTAATCGCTGGGAACGACGATCTTCAAACGGTAGATGGGTTCGAGCAGAACGGGTTTTGCCTTGGGCATACCGTCCTTGAAAGCGAGCGCCGCCGCCATCTTAAACGAAAGTTCGTTGGAGTCTACGTCGTGATAACTGCCATCATACAATACGGCTTTCACGCCGATTACGGGGCAACCTGCCAAAGGCCCGTTCGCCATACATTCGCGAAGTCCTTTTTCCACCGCAGGGAAGTAGTTCTTCGGTACAGCGCCGCCAACGACTTCTTCTGCGAACTCAAATTCTTCTTCGCTCGGTTCAAAACGGATTTTACAATGCCCGTACTGACCGTGGCCGCCCGATTGTTTCTTATGTTTACCCTCAGCGTCCGCTTTGCCGCGGATCGTTTCCTTGTAGGCAATCTTCGGTTCGGAGAGCTTAATCTCTACGCCATAGCGAGCCTTTACCTTCTTTGCCAGCGTTTCCAGCTGCATATCGCCCTGACCGCCGAGCAGCAATTCGCCCGTGGAAGCGTTCTTTTCAATACAGAAGGTCAAATCCTCTTCGCCGAGTTTCGCAAGCCCTGCAAACACCTTATCTTCTTCGCCCTTCTTTTCCGAGGTGCAAGCCATATAGAGGGTAGGCTTAGGCATCGGGATAGCAGGGAAGCGTACCTTTGCGTTCACGTCGCAGAGGGTGTCGCCTGTCGAGGTGTTGTTGAGCTTATTGACAGCGCCGATATCGCCTGCATCCAACTGGTCAACGGGTTCCATCTTCTTGCCCTTCAAAAGGTAGACTTGACCGATACGTTCTTCCTGTTGGGTGTTTGCGTTCCATACGGTAGAGCCGCTCTTCAACACGCCACGGAAACTCTTTAAGTAAGAAAGCTTGCCGGAGAAGGGGTCGATCACCGTCTTGAATACCTGCGCCGCAAACGGAGCGTCTGCCGTGGTTTCAATGGAAATAACGTCGTCGTTTACAAGGTCGTCTGCAAACATGTTTGCGCGTTCGCCTGCGGTAGGCATATAAGTAACGATTTCGTTCAAAAGGTTGATAACGCCGCGGTTGGTGAGCGCCGAGCCTGCCATAACGGGAATGGTATTACACGTCTTGATACCGATACGGATACCGCGAATGGTGTCCTCTTTGGAAAGATAACTTTCTTCAAAGTATTTATCCAAAAGGCTCTCGTCGTTTTCCGCGCCCGTTTCCATGAGGCTGTACTGCATTTCTTCCACTTGGGCTTTCATGTCCTCGGGAATAGCGATTTCCTGAGGGCCGCCTTCCTTGAAGAGGTACGCACGCTCTTGCAGAGCGTTGATAACGCCTTGCATCTTGCCGTTTTCCATAATGGGAATTTGGATGGGAGCCATCTTACCTGCGTATTTTTCTTTGAGCGCAGCAACCGTGCCGAAGTAATCGGCGTTTTCCTTATCCATACCGTTAATGAAAATAATCAACGGTTTTCTCAGTTTCAAGCAATATTCAACGACGTTCTGCGCGCCGATGGGAACGGAGCCGTTTGCGCCGATCACGAGCAGAGCGCCGCCTGCCGCGCGCAAGCCCTCGTTTCTTTCGCCCTCAAAGTCGTAATAACCGGGCAGGTCAATCAAGTTGATTTTCGTATCCTTCCAAACAAGGTGCGAACAGGATGCGTAAATCGACATCTGTTTTGCTTTTTCAAGGTCGTCGTAGTCAGATACGGTCGAGCCGTCTACCACTTTGCCCATACGGTCAATCGCGCCGCCGTTAAAGAGCATTGCCTCACAAAGGGTAGTTTTCCCTTCGCCGCTGTGTCCGATGATAGCAATGTTCTTGATGATTTTAGTGCTCATAATAGTTGTCCCCCTGAGTCGTTCGATTTCTGTCATCACCGATTGTACTTAGTCAAAAGACGATAACTAAACTCATTATATACGATTTTATCTAAGATTTCAAGGGGGTTTTGGAAATTTTTTTCAAGTTTTTTAATTCGCAGGGCTTAAATAAGGTCTAAGAAATAAAATATAGAAAAATAAATAAACGCTGTCAATTCAATTTTAAATTATTAAAAATATAAAAATTTCGCTTGCTATTATTCGCGATTTAGAATATAATAGTATTACAAAAAAATTGGAGAAAAAATATGTTAAGTTTTATTTCCGCAAAGGAAGCGGCTGAAAAGTGGGAAATTTCCCAACGGCGCGTTGCGATTTTATGTTCTGAAAATCGTATTGACGGGGCTATGATGGTAGGTAATATGTGGATTATACCAAGCAACGCCGAAAAGCCTATTGATAAAAGAACAACTCGCCACAAGAAAGGAAATAATAATGAATCTTAATTTTGGAAAAATAGAAATATCTAAATATCATAGTTCAAGCCAAATCGCTCGAGTAAAAACAGAGTCGTGGGTGGCAAATAATATGTATTGTCCGCGTTGCGGAAATTTGCATATAAATCATTTTGAAAACAATCGTCCTGTTGCAGATTTTTATTGTCCCAACTGTAAAAATGAATTTGAATTAAAAAGCAAAACAGGTTCGCTGGATAAAAAAATAAATGATGGCGCATATACAACAATGATTGAGAGAATTACAAGCAATCAAAATCCAGATTTCTTTTTTATGAATTATTCAAAAGAAACTCAATGCGTTAAAGATTTTATACTTATACCGAAACATTTTTTTGTTCCCGATATTATTGAAAAACGTAAACCATTAGCGGAAACCGCGCGCCGCGCCGGGTGGATTGGATGTAATATTTTAATAAGTAAAATACCTGAACAAGGGCGAGTTCATATTATTCAAAACGGAAAAATTAATGATATGCAATCTGTCTTGCAAAAGGTGAATAAGGGAAAACTTTTAGAAGTTGGGGATTTGAAATCTCGTGGATGGCTGATGGATATTTTGAATTGCATAAATAATATCCCCACCGAAATTTTTTCTTTGACAACGATGTATGCGTTTACCGATTATTTATCAAGTAAGCACCCACAAAATAATAATGTGCAAGCTAAAATACGACAACAGTTGCAACTTCTGCGAGATTTAGGATTTATCGAATTTTTAGGGAAAGGACAATATCAAAAATTACAATGAAAGAATTTATTTTTTATACCTTTGAAGGATACACTGAAAGTCCAACAGGAAAAGTGCTTGAAAATTTACAAATTTTAGGTTTTGAAAAAGGCAAAAATGAAAATGAAGCTTTTACAGCTTTAATCAACAATAATCAATGGATTATAAAAAGCGGGTTTAATAAAGATAAAATTATAAGCAAGCAATTAGCAATTTAAATGCGGAAAAATGTAATTTTGAATGGGATTCCCCGTCGCAAATTAGATTTAGCACACGAATATTTATTTGTATTTAAAAAAATATAGGTAGGAATATGGAATACGTATATTTAGACAACGCGGCGACGACGCCGTTGGATACGGAAGTGGTGGAGAAAATGCTCCCCTTTTTGACCGACCGATTCGGCAACGCCGACTCTCCGCACGCCCTTGGCAGAAAAGCGATGACGGCGGTGGACAACGCCCGCGATACGGTGGCGGCTTGCTTAGGGGCAAAGCCGAGTGAAATCTATTTCACCTCTGGTGGCACGGAAGCGGACAACTGGGCAATCCTTGGCGGCGCAAGGGCGAAGAAAAAGGAAGGGCGCAACCACGTGTTGGTGTCTGTTATCGAACATCACGCCGCGCTATATGCGGCGAAAACCCTGCGTGAAGAGGGGTTTGATGTCGAATATATCCCCGTAAACGAGGGGGGCAGGGTTGAGGTGAGCGACGTAATCGCTCGGTTAAAGCCGACCACGGCGCTGGTGTGTATCATGCGCGTCAACAACGAAACGGGGGTGGTGCAGCCGATAGAGAAGATTGCCCCTCACGTGCAAAAAAGCGGCGCTTTGTTCTTCGTGGACGGAGTGCAGGCTGCTCCGCACGAACGGATCAACGTGCGGGAAATGGGGGTGGATATGCTCTCCGTGTCCTCGCATAAATTCCACGGACCGAAGGGCTGTGGAGCGCTGTATATCCGCAGCGGCGTGAAAGTGGAAAAACTGGTGGGCGGCGGCGAGCAGGAAAGAGGCTTGCGCGGTGGCACGCTGAACGTCCCTGCTATCGTAGGATTTGCGGCGGCGCTAAACAAGACGGAGCGCCTACGTGAAGAAACGCAGCGGCATATACAAAGATTGCAAGACCTCTTCTTACAAGGGATTGCCGAGCTGGACGGCGTTTTTATAAACGGCGAAAAGGAAGAACGGACGGCGGCGGTGCTTTCTCTGCGTGTTGCAGGGGTGGACAACGCCACTTTGCTATACAAAGCGGATTTAGAAGGGCTGTGTATTGCGGCAGGCAGCGCTTGCGCATCAGCATCGGTAAAGCCTAGCCACGTGCTTTTGGCAATGGGAATGAGCGAGCAGGCGGCGCGCGAAACGGTGCGCGTGAGTTTTGGTAGGCAAAATACCGAGGAAGAGGTGGTTTTGGCGGCGAAAATTTTTGTAAAAACGGTGAAAAGTTTACGAAAAGATTAAAAAATATTCGCCTGAAACCTTTACTAATTGAAAAAAATGTGCTACAATAGTAGCAATCTAAAAGCAAATCGGAGGTAAAACACTATGGCACACGTTATCAATAAAGAACTCTGCTTGGCTTGCGGCGCTTGCGCTGGTACTTGCCCCGTAGAAGCAATCGCGGCAGACGGCGACGTATTCGCAATTGACCCGAACGTATGCGTGGACTGTGGCGCTTGCGCAAGCGAATGTCCCGTAGAGGCAATTTCGGAAGAATAAGTTTTAAAAAGCAGAAAAAAGGCTGACGGTAAAACCGTCAGCCTTTCTCTTTACGCAGCCGAGCGCAAAGGGAGACGCTTTTTAATGGCATCCGCTAATTTCTTCTCCAAAATGGTCAAGCCGCGAACCATGCGCTTGAACAAGTTGCGAAAAAACCCCATCAGGAACACCCCAAATCCCACCTTTACCTCTTCGATAAAAGCTTCGTTTTTCATAAAAGTTCTCCTTATTTTGGTTTCGGCGGCGCCCGTTCGGGCGCTTTTAGCGTTGGGAACAGCGTTAGTATAGCACAGAAAAACCCATTGTCAAGCGTCTACTGCCACTTTTTTGCTATTTTTGAAAAAAATATGCAAAGCCTGCCAAAAGCAAAAGAAAAGACCCTTGACAAAACGAACAAAATTTCGTATAATAGAGAGGCTCTATCACATCACTTGGTTGATTTTTGAACCGCCGTTTTGAAATACTGCGCGATATTGCATTAAACTGCGCTTTGTTTTGGTTGCGTACAACGGGTACGCGCCCTGCAACAAATGCTCGTTTGCCTTATCTCGCTTGTATTTGAAAACGGCTCGGAAAAATAATTGCGAAATACTTCGTGTTTTGCTCGGTTACAGACCGCTGAGGGTATGCGCCCTCACAAAACGCTTGTCTTTCTTATATTTTTCTCGTCAACCCAACAAAAAATTTTTGTCGTAAATCAACCATTCTCTGTGACAGAGCCTATAGTGGAGGCAAAGGTATGGTCATTTTGGGTATTGACCCCGGCTTGGCAACGCTGGGCTATGGGTTAATCCGCAAGGATGAAAACGGAAAATGCGAGGTCTTGGACTACGGCGTGGTCAGCACGCCCAAGCAAGAGAGCTTGCCTACAAGGTTGGTGCTGTTAGAGGACGGCATCAATCAGATTTTGCGTAAGTATCATCCAGACCAAATTGCGATGGAGGAGTTGTTCTTCTCCAAAAACATCACGACGGGTATTGCCGTCGCCCACGCAAGAGGGGTGGTGTTGCTTGCTTGTGTGAAATACTGTCCCTATCTCTACGAATACACGCCTATGCAAATCAAGCAAGCCTTAACCGGCTACGGTCGGGCGGAAAAGGCGCAAATGCAGCAAGTGGTGGCGACGATGTTGGGCTTAGAAAAAATCCCCAAGCCCGATGACGCGGCAGACGCTTTGGCGATTGCGCTCTGCCACGCAACGGCAAGCCGTTTTGGCGGCTTGTTCAAGGTGGAGAATATGACCCGCACAAAGGGTAAAAACACCGAGGCGGGCAACGCCTTCCAAAAGCTGATGCAAGAAACCATCAAAAAAGAAGACAAAAAGGCGCAAAAAAAGGCGGTGAGCGGCTCTACCCACAGTAGAGTTGGAAAACCGACCAGCGCAAAGAAGACGGTTGCGCCTGTGGCGCAAGCTCCACGCTTGAATACCGCGTCGGAGATTGCGCGGAAGATTGCCGAGCAGATGCAATCGGCAGACAAGAAAGGAGAATAACGCGATGATAGCATACGTACGCGGCAAAGTGCTGGCAACAACGGAAGAAACGATGATTGTAGACGTCAACGGCTTGGGCTATGAAGTCTTTTGTTCCGCTGGGGCGTTTGCCAAGGCAAACGTTGGGGAAACCGTAGAATTGCATACCTACTTACAAGTCAAAGAGGACGGTATCACGCTGTTCGGCTTTGAGAGTGTAAAGGAAAAGGAACTGTTCTTAAAACTGATTTCCGTTTCGGGCGTAGGTCCAAAGTTGGGGATTTCCGTGTTGTCGGGCATGAGTGGCGAGGATTTCGCCGCGGCGATTGCTACTGCCGATGCCAAACGCTTGGCGGGGGTCAAAGGCTTGGGCAAAAAGACGGCGGAGAAGATTATTTTGGAACTCCACGGCAAGATTTCCGCAGGGGAGATTATGCAGGCAAGCGGCGATACGCCTACGGCGCGCGCAAAGCAGCCTGCGGAGAAGCTCACCCCGATGGAAGAGGACGCTTTGGTGGCGTTGCAGGGCTTGGGCTTTACCCGTACGGAGAGTTTGCAGGCGGTGAAAAAGGCAAAGGAGCAAGGCGCAACCACCACCGAGGACATCATTATGCGTGCGTTGCAGGGTGCACTGTAAAAAACGAGGATAGAATATGTTTGACGAAGAGTTTGCAGGGCTTGAAGCTGGCGACAGCCAGCTGATAGCTTCTACGAAAACAGAATACGATGCAGAGGAGAACGTCCTTCGACCCAAGACCATGGCGGACTACGTCGGGCAACAAAAAGTCAAGGACAATTTAAGCGTATACATCACGGCGGCAAGGGCAAGAGGCGATGCCCTCGACCACGTGCTTTTGTACGGCCCTCCCGGGCTTGGTAAAACGACCTTGGCGCACATTATCGCTGCGGAAATGGGGGTATCTATCAAACTGACCAGCGGCCCTGCCATCGAACGCAGCGGCGACTTGGCGGCAATTTTGACCAACCTCAACGAGGGGGACGTGCTGTTTATCGACGAAATACACCGCCTCAATCGTTCGGTAGAGGAGATTTTGTATTCCGCGATGGAGGATTACGTGCTCGACATCATCGTCGGGAAAGGACCTTCGGCAAGGAATATCCGCTTTCCGTTGAAGAAGTTTACCCTCATCGGTGCAACGACCCGTGCAGGGATGCTTGCCGCGCCCTTGCGCGACCGTTTCGGGATTATCAACCGCCTTGAAATGTATAGCGCAGAGGAGCTGACCCAAATTGTCAATCGTTCTGCCACGGCGCTGGGGATTGCGATGCAGCCCGATGCGGCGGCAGAGATTGCACGGCGCAGCCGTGGTACGCCTCGTATCGCCAACCGTTTGTTGAAAAGAGTACGCGACTTTTCCTTGGTAAAGGGCAGCGACGAGGTATCGCGCACGGACGCACGGTTCGCCTTAGAGCGTTTGGAAATCGACGAACTGGGCTTAGACGGAACGGATAGAAGTTTGCTGTCTGCGCTCATTGAAAAGTTTGGCGGCGGGCCTGCGGGCCTTGAAACCTTGGCGGCGACGACGGGTGAGGACGCGAACACGATTGAGGACGTTTACGAACCCTACCTGCTGCAGCTTGGGTTTATTGCGCGGACGCCGCGTGGGCGTATTTGCTTGAAGGACGGCTACAAGCATATGGGCATGAAGCCGAGCGTAAAAGCCCAACGGCAAATGAGCCTTTTTGAGGACGAAAACGATTGATAAACGGTTGACAATGGAAAGAGTACAATACAAAAAAAGCGATTTTTATTACGACCTGCCCGAGGAGCAGATTGCGCAAACGCCCGTCTATCCGAGGGATAGTTCTCGTCTGCTCGTTTACGACACGAAGACGAAGACAATCACGGACAGGGTGTTTCGAGATATTGAAGAATACCTTAGGCCCGGCGACGTGCTGGTGGTCAACAATACGAAGGTAATCCCTGCCCGTATGTTTGCGACGACGGCGCACGGCGGAAAGGTAGAGGTTTTGCTATTAAAGCGAAAGGACATTGACGCTTGGGAAGTGTTAATGCGCCCCGGCAAAAAGGGAAAAATCGGCACAACGATGACGGTCTGCGATGGGCTTTCTTTTACCGTAAAGGATATTACGGACAGCGGCGAACGGATTATCCAATTTTCCTACGAAGGGGTATTTGAGGAAATTTTGGACAAAGTAGGGGCGATGCCCTTACCCCCTTATATCAAGGAAAAATTGACGGATAAAAGCCGATACAACACGGTGTATTCCAAGGTAGACGGCTCGGCGGCAGCGCCGACGGCAGGCCTACATTTCACCCCGGAGTTGTTGCAGCGCATCAAAGCCAAGGGCGTAGAGGTGGCAGAAGTGCTGCTGCACGTGGGTTTAGGAACGTTTCGTCCAGTTAGTGAAGAGATTATCACCGACCATAAAATGCACTCCGAATATTACGAAGTGAGTGAGGCGACGGCAGAAATCGTCAACCGTGCAAAGCGCGAGGGGCGGCGAGTGATTGCCGTAGGCACGACTTCGGTACGCACCTTGGAGAGCGTAGCGGACGAAAACGGATATTTGCGTGCTTGCAACGGGAATACGGACATTTTCCTTTATCCCCCCTATAAAATGAAGTGCGTGGACGGCTTGATTACGAATTTTCACCTACCCGAAAGCACCTTGATTATGTTGGTTGCGTGCTTGACGGGTCGGGAAGAAATCCTTTCCGTGTACGAATATGATGTGGAAAAGCGATACCGCTTCTTCTCCTTCGGCGACGCTACGTTCATCGTATAGGCGGCGCATCTCTTTGTCGCGCTTGCGTTTTTCCTTGCTCATTTACGACTTGTAAACTCCCGTCGGAAAAGCCGCGCGCTTCGCGACCTGCTTGCCTCTACGAAGAACTATCCTGCTTCCCATAAAATTGGGGGACGCCTGCCTATTCTTATAAACGGCGCATCTCGGCGTTGCGGCTCGGTTCTAAAACCAAACAATATCGCTCTATCCTGTTTCCTGTAAAAAGGGACAAAACTCGGCTTTTTTAGGAGGACGTATGCCCGAAAAAGTATATGTAAAAACCCCGGAAGAATATCTGGCGGCGTATCACAACGGAACGAAGTATGTCTTCCTCTATTATGAGGGGGACAAAGAAGAGTTGCCCGTCTACCTCGCGCAAAAAAGCGCAGAGGGCGATCCCCATGCGATGTATTTATACAGCTGGCATTTTTTCCGTTTGTCTGGGGAGCATTACAGCAAAAAACTCCATGACCGTACCCTTGGCAGAGATGAGTACGGACCGAAAGGCTTTGTGTACTTACGGGCGGCGGCGGAGGCGGGCGTGCCCGATGCGATAACGGAGTACGAACAGTACAAGCAGTACTATACCTATCCGATTTTTCAGTATACTTTGCCTGCATTTAACCCTCATAACGATTACGTCAACGAGAAGTTGGCGTACGAAAAGACCCAAAAAGAGCAAGCCAAGCAACCTTTAGACTACAATGCCTATATCTTAGAAAAACTGAAAAAGCTCAACATAGAAAAAGGACTGAAGACAACGCCGACCCCGAGACAAACGACGGTGCAAATGACACCGTCTTCGGCTGCCGCATCGGCAACGGTAAATCCCGCCGAGCAATCTTTGGCGACGAAGAAACAGCCGACCCAAACGGCGGAAAAGCCGTCCGCAAAACGGACTTCCGCCAAAAAACCCTCGGCAAAAGTGGAAAATTTTGCGCCGCCGCGGGAAAAAACGGGCGACCCCGAAACCAAGCGGCAGGAAACCGCCGCGCCTGTCAAAGTATCGAAACAGTCTGCTCCTTCTACCCCTAAGACGGAAACGGTGGACCAGCCCCCTGCTACGCAGGAAAAGCGAAAGTATACGCCTGGGGAAATTTATACCGCGGGGGTGTGTTGCTACAACGGAAACAAGGTGTCGCAGGACTACGTCAAGGCGTTGAAACTCTTTAAACAAGCGGCAAAGCTAGGCGTTGTCGAGGCTTTGACCAGCTGTGGTACTTGTTATGAGTTTGGGCGTGGCTGTGAAAAGGATTACGTGACGGCGATGGAATACTACCGCGCGGCGATGGAAAAAGGGAATGCCAAAGCCGCTTGGCGGTTAGGCTTTTTAACGGCGACTTTTGCCTGCGAATACGAGAAAGGTATTCGGCTAATGGAAAAAGGATACGAACAAGGCGCGCTTGCCGCCGCTTTCGATTTGGGGCAGGTATATTCCGCCAAAAATCCTTTTTTCAGCGTGGAAAAAGCGGCTTTTTGGTTCGAGCGTGCGGCACAGGCGGGGTATAAGAACGCCTATGAACAGCTGGGTTGGCTGTATGAGAAGGAAGTCAAAACGGACGAGGCTAAACGCAAGGCAATCGAATGGTATAAAAAGGCGTACGAAAGCGGCGACGAAAAGGTTGCCCTGCAAATCGGAATGCTGATGACGGGATACGGTGCTACCTGCGCGGAGAATGCAGAGGGCTACGAATGGCTGAAAAAAGCCCTTCAAAAAGGGAATACTACCGCCGTAGACCTTATGAGGATTTTGGACAATAACCGCTGTCCTCATTGTCGGGCAATATATAGTAAGACCTATAAAAAGGGATTGTTTGGCGAACGGTGCGTTTGCTCCAAATGCGGCAAAAAAATCAAAGAAAAATGAGAGGGGAAAGAATGAATACTTACGCAAAATATCATCAATCGGAAGAGGATTATTTGGAGAGCATTTTGCTGATTTCAGAGCAGAAATCCGTCGTGCATCGCATAGACGTAGCCCGCGATTTAGGCGTATCGGGTGCGGCGGTGAACAAGGCGGTGAAAATCCTCTTGGAAAAGGGGTATGTCAAAGAGGACGGCAAGCACTTAAAATTGACGGGCGCGGGCGAAACGTACGCGCGCGAGGTGTTTGAAAAGCATTGTTTAATCAAGGATTTTTTGGTGGCTTTGGGGGTTTCGGAGTCAATCGCCGAGGTGGACGCCTGCCACATGGAGCATCTTCTTTCTGCAGAAACGGTGGCGGCGATGAAAGCCAGACTTGGCAAGTAAAACCAGCGAGTTTTTACGAAAACGTATAGGACAGGATTTATAATCCTGTCTTTTTTAATTAAATTTTTCCAAAATTTTCTTAACCAAGGTTTATTTTCCTTGACAACCGAATAAAATAGTGATATAATACAGTAAAAAATTAACCGCGGTTAAGAAATAAAAAAGAGAGGTTGATATGAAGAAACCGTTATCGGAATTTGAAATAGGGGAGAGTGGCGTTATCCTCTCCGTCGATGGCGAAAAGAGAGTGCGCCGTCGTTTATTCGATATGGGCGTAACCCCTGGCGCGGAGATTTTACTTCGTAAAAAAGCACCGCTTGGCGACCCGATAGAAATTGCCATTCGCGGCTATGAACTCACCCTGCGCAACGCGGAGGCGGCGTGTATTTTGATGGAAACGGGGAGGAGAAAATAATGGCGAACTTACGTTTTGCCTTGGCGGGCAATCCCAACAGCGGTAAGACAACGCTCTTTAACGCGTTGACCGGCTCGACGGCGCACGTCGGCAACTGGCCCGGCGTTACCGTGGATAAAAAGGTGGGTACGTATAAAAAGGGAGATACTCCCGTCGAAATCGTCGACCTGCCTGGGATTTATTCCCTCTCTCCATACACGCCCGAAGAGGTCATCGCAAGAAATTATATTTTGGACGAACAGCCCGACTGTATCATCAATATCGTCGATGCGACGAACTTAGAGCGTAATCTGTATTTGACCACGCAATTGTTGGAAATCGACGTTCCCGTCGTGATTGCTTTGAATATGACGGACGTACTCGAAAAGCGTGGGGACGACATTGACGAGCAGACCTTAGAAAAGCGTATCGGCGTACCCGTCGTAGAGATTTCCGCATTAAAGTCCACCAACGTAGATACCTTGGTGGAAAGAGGGCTTGAGGCGGTGCAAAAGCAGCGCAAAGGGGAGAGCGTGTTGCAACATAGCGCCCTTTGGCACGTGGTGCAAAACGCGAAGATTGCCCTCGAATTAAAGGGGGTATCCTCGCCCGTATTCCACGCGGTAAAGCTGGTGGAAAAGGACGAATTAGAGGTGCAAAATCACCCCGACGAGGCAAGGGCGGTAGACGATTTTTTGCGTTTACACGACGAGGCGAATCTCGATGCGGAGGCGGAGATTGCCGATGCCAGATATAAATACATAGAAAAGAACTTTACCACCACCTTAAAGCGTGCGGCAAGCTACCAAAAGCACGAAATGAGCAAATCGGACAAAGTGGATAAGGTGATGACCCACAAATGGGCAGGGATTCCCATTTTCCTCGTTATCTTATTTGCGGTGTTCCATTTGACGTTCTCGGAAAACTTCCTGTATCTTGGGTCGATCATTCCCGCTTTTGGCGAATGGTGCGGCGTAGAGAGCGAAGGGGTTTGGAAAGCGGTGTTCTTCGCGGACGGTTTGAACTCCCCTGGGGTGATTTTGTTCAACCTGCTAGACTTATTGACAGGCACGCTTGGCGACCTTGCCGTTGCTGGCTTAGAGAGCGCAAACGCTTCGCCTTGGGCAATCGGCTTGATCGTTGAGGGTGTGCTCGGCGGTGTGTTCGGGGTACTTTCCTTCCTGCCGCAAATCCTCGTGCTGTTCCTGCTCTTCTCGATTTTAGAGGACAGCGGCTATATGGCGCGCGTAGCGTTCATTTTGGATCGAATTTTCCGTCGCTTTGGCGTTTCGGGCAGAGCGTTCATGCCCATGATTATGGGCTTTGGCTGTTCCGTGCCTGCAATGATCAACTCCCGCACTTTGGCGGACGAAAACGAAAGAACGGCAACCGTTCGCGTCATTCCGTTCTTCTCCTGCGGGGCAAAATTGCCTATTTTGACGGCGATTGCAGGAGGCTTGGTGACGGCGTTCGGGTTCGCAAATGCGGACATCATCACGTACGGTATGTACGTCATCGGTATTTTGGTGGCGTTCGTGGCGTTGATTGCGATGCGTTCGACCACGATGAAAGGGGAAACCCCCACCTTTATTATGGAGTTGCCTGCCTACCATATGCCCGGGTTTAAGAACCTGATGCTCCACCTTTGGGAGAAGATGAAACACTTTATTCAAAAAGCATTCACCGTCATTTTGGCATCCACTATCGTCATTTGGTTCTTATCGAATTTTGGCTGGGCGTTCTGGAAAGGTATGGTCGATATGGACAAATCCATTCTTGCCTCGATCGGGAGCGTGGTGCAGTATATCTTTACCCCCTTGGGCTTTGGGGCGCAGCTCGGCCGCTTTGGCTGGGTGTTTGCCGTGGCTGCGGTGACTGGCTTGATTGCCAAGGAAAACGTCGTTGGTACGTTCTATACCTTGGCGGCTTGCTTGCTCGGTTTGATGTCAGAGGGTTCGTTTATTACCGAATTGAACGCACTCCATCTCGACCCGACGGTCGTGGGCGACTTGCTTGCCTATCTTGCAGACGCGGATGCGGTGCTCGTGGGCGCGTACGCGGAAGGCGAGCTGGAAACGCTGGCTATGATTGCGGCAACGGGTATTACGCCTGCGGGGCTTATCTCGTTCATTGTGTTCAATATGACGACCATTCCCTGCTTTGCGGCGGTGGCAACGGCGAAAGGTGAACTCACGAACAAAAAATTCTTCTGGACGCTTTTGTTCTGGCTGGCGACCTCGTTTTTGGCGAGTGCGGTGGTGTATAGCGTAATTTCCGTTTGGTGGACGGTATTTATCTGGGCGGCGGTAGCGGCTGCGGCGACGGTAGGTATCATCTACTGGAATAAACGCGAAAAGGTATAAACTATGCAACCTATTGACATTATTATTTTAATCGTAGCGGTGGCAATCGTCGGCGGTGTGATTGCGTGGCAAATCATTCGCAAAAAGCAGGGCAAGGGCGGCTGCTGTGAAAGTGCTTCCTGTTCGGCGTGTAGTGGGCGTTGCGGCAGTTGCGGCGGTTGCCAAAGCTGCTCTACCAAAGAGGACGAAAAGCAAGAGTGATTTCACTCTTGCTTTTTTCTTATGGCTGTGCTATAATGAAAAAAAGGAGCATAAAGGACTATGAAACACGTATTGATTACGGGGGCGTACGGTGGCATGGGGAAAGCGGCGGTTGCCGCTTTTCGAGAGGCTGGCTATTTCGTCTTTGCGTTGGATAAGAGGGTGGAAGATGCTGTCGAGGGCGTTTGTCCCATTGCGTACGACGCCACCGATTCTGCAAGCGTAGAACGAGCGTTTTCCATCGTCAAGACGCAGACGGAGCATCTGGACGTCATTTTACATTTTGCCGGTATTTATACCCTAAATTCTTTGGTCGAATACACGGACGAGGAATTTTCTCGCGCGTTTGAAATCAACGTATTCGGGGTCTACCGTATCAATAAGGCGTTTCTGCCTCTGCTGACGAAGGGTGGTAAAATCATCATCACGACCAGCGAGCTTGCGCCGTTGCAGCCGTTGCCCTTTACGGGCTTGTACGCCATCACGAAAAGTACGCTGGACAAGTATGCTTATTCCCTGCGTATGGAGTTGCAACTTCTGGGGATTTCGGTGGTGGTCTTGCGCCCTGGTGCGGTGGATACGGGCTTGTTGGACGTTTCCACGCAGGCGTTGGACGACTTTTGCAAAAAAACGCAACTATATTCCTGCAACGCGGAACGGTTCAAAAAGGTGGTAGAGAGTGTAGAGGCGCGTAAAATCCCCCCTGCAAAGGTGGCGAAAAAAGCGTTGAAAATCGCAGAGGCGAAAAAGCCGAAATACGTCTATGCCATCAACCGCAACCCTCTTTTATTGCTGTTGTCGGTGCTGCCCAAGCGTATGCAAACTTGGATCATTAAAGAAATATTGGAAAAGTAAAAAGCGGGCTTAAAAGCCCGTTTTTTTACGCATACTAACCCAAAAGAGAGGGGGCATGTATGCAGCAAAAGGCGATAAAACGGGAAATAGGAGAAAGAAGAAGATTATTGACGGGGGCGGCAACGATTGCGGCAGGCGGCTTGGTGGCAAAGCTGATAGGGGCTTTATATCGTATTCCGCTGACCAACTTAGTCGGTAGCGAGGGGATAGGACTGTATCAACTGGTCTATCCTTTTTATTGTCTACTTTTGACGGTGTCGGCGACGGGGATACCCTCGGCAATCGCGACGCTTACGGCGCGCAAATACGCCGCGGGCGAAACCGCGCTTCCGCTCTATAAAACTTGTATGCGGCTGTTTTTATGGATCGGCGGCGTTTCTGCGCTGCTGATGTGTCTGCTTGCCCCGTGGCTGTCGGGGCTACAAGGGGAAAGCCGACTGACAGGCGGCTATTTGGCGCTTGCGCCGTCCGTCGTGATGGTGTCTGCGATATCCGTACTGCGAGGGTATTTTCAGGGGAGAAACGAGATGCTGCCCACCGCCCTTTCCGAGATTATCGAGCAGGTTATCAAGGTGTCGGTGGGGCTTGCGGCGGCGTATTATTTCCGCGCGGACGTGTATCGGGCGGTGGTGGCGTTGCTCGGGGCGGTCAGCGTGAGTGAAGGGGTGGCGTTGCTTTTTTTGTATGTGCGCTTTCGTCGCGGCCCTGCCTACGATAAAAACCTAAAAACAGGCGAGAAAACGACGGTGAAAGAGGTTTTGAAACTCAGTCTACCTCTCACTTTTTCTTCGGGGCTGATCCCGCTGTTTTCGCTGATAGACAGCATCTTGATCGTACGGCTGCTGGGTGAGTACGTCCCCAATTCCGTGGCGTTGTACGGGCTGTTTGCAGGGGGTGCGACTACGGTAATCAACCTGCCCGTATCCGTCTGCTATGGGATTGCCGCCGCCAGCGTGCCTGCGCTTTCCTCGGCAATAAAAAGAGGGGAAAACGGCAGAAAAAAACTGCTGTATTCCCTCGGCTTGACGGCAGGACTTTCCGCACTTTCAGCGGTAGGGCTGTACCTGTTTGCCCGTCCTGCGGTGCGGATTTTGTTCTCTTCGCTGGCAGCAGAGGAGGCGGAGGTGCTGGTCGGGCTCATTAAAGCATTTTCCGTCAGCGCGATTACGCTTTCCTGTACGCAAACGCTGTCCGCTTGCTTGACGGCGCTGGGAAAGCCGATGCATTCGGCGGTGTCGATGCTGCTTGCGATGCTCGTAAAAACGGCGGTCAGCGTGTGGTTGCTGCGTATGCCTTCGGTGGGGATTTACGGCGCGGTGGCGGCGGCGAGCGTTGGCTATGCCACGTCCTTTCTCTTCGACCTGTTCTTTGCCTTGCACGCCACGAAACGCAAGGCGGCGAAATCCCTCTAAACCCTTGCGTTTTTTCTGAAAATATGGTACAATAAGGAAAAACGCAGAAAGGAAGAAAAGATATGATTACGGTAGTGGGCTTAGGCGTAAACGTTGGGGACTTAACCGAGCAGGGAAAACAGGCGATTTTGGCGGCAGCAAGCGCAGGAAAGCCGATTGTCTGCCGTACGGCAAAAGCGAAGTCGTATGCAAACCTTGCGGCGCTTGGCGTAGCGCACACCAGCCTTGATAGCGTGTATGAAAGCAGCCGAAGCTTCACCACTTTAAACAAGAATTTGGCAAATGCCGTACACGCCCTTGGAAACGGAACGGTGTATTGCGTGGACGGCGCGGCGAGTGAGGACAACTCCGTTAAACTGCTCTCCAAAAAGCGCGGCGGCGTAAAAATCATAAGCGGCGTATCGAAGATTTCCGATTTTGCGGCGCGCGCGGCGTTCTTGGGCTGTTCATACACGGCGGTTTCCGCGTACGAACTTACCGAACGTGCCAAGGCAGGCGGCTTGACCACCCCCTTAATCGTCTACGACGTGGACGACCGTTTCTTGGCGTCGGACGTGAAATTATTGCTTGCGGATTTATTTGGAGAAGAAACGGTCGTTCAATACCTGTATGGGGAAAAACGCAAAAAACTGCCCTTGTATAGCCTCGATAGACAGCGTGTCTACGATTACACCTGCGCCGTGGCGATTGACGAAGTAGACCTATTGAAAAAGAAACGGTTTACCTTGGACGATTTGCACGAAATCGTCTGTCGCTTGCGCGCGCCGGGCGGCTGTCCTTGGGACAGAGCGCAGACCCCCGACAGTATCAAAATGAACGTCGTCGAAGAGGCGTACGAGCTCGTGGATGCGGTGGATAGCGGCGACGACGACAAGGTGCTGGAAGAAACGGGCGACGTGTTTTTGCAAGCGGTGTTCTTTGCTGTGATGAAAGCAGAGTGCGGCGCGTTCACGCTGACGGACGCTCTGTCGGGGATTTGCGAAAAGCTGATTTCTCGCCACACCCATATCTTTGGCAAGGACAAGGCAACGGACGCGGAGAGCGCGCTTTCCGTTTGGGACAAGAACAAGAAAAAGGAAAAGCACCACGAGAGTTTTGCCGATGCCGTCAACGACGTGCCCCGTGCTTCCCCTGCGGCGATGCGCGCGCAGAAGGTGGGGAAACGGGCGGCAAAATCGGGGCTTGATTTCGCCTCGGTAGAGGAAGCTTTGGATTGCTTGCAGGGGGAAATTGAGGAGTTCCTTGCGGCGAGAAAACAGGGCAATAAGCAGGAGATAGAAAAGGAGCTTGGCGACGTGCTGTTCTCGGCGGTCAACGTCGGCAGAATGGCAGGGGTGGACTGTGAAAAGGCGTTAAAGGAGAGCACGGACGCATTCGCGCGCCGCTTTACCTTAGCGGAGCAGTTGGCAAGCGCGGCTTGCGAGGATATCACGAAACTGTCCGCAGAGGAATGGGACGGCTACTACCGTGCGGCGAAAGCGGCGATTGCAAACGAGGATAAAAATGTTTAATACGCCTATCAAAATCGGGAAATACGAAACCCGTTCGAGGGTGTTTTTCGCGCCGCTTGCAGGGTACACGAACTATCCGTTTCGTTTGCTTTGTAAGGGGTATGGCGCAGGGCTGTGTTTTACAGAGATGGTCAGCGCAAAGGGGCTGAAATTCGGCAGCGAGAATACCAAAGAGCTGCTGTATACCACCGAAAAAGAGGGTTTGACAGCGGTGCAAATCTTCGGCAGCGACCCCGAGATTATGCGCGCGGCTTGCGAGAGTGAGGATTTAGCCGCCTTTCCCATCGTCGATATCAATATGGGCTGTCCTGTGCCGAAGATTTACAAAAACGGCGAGGGGAGTGCTCTATTAGAAAACCCTTTGTTGGCGGAGAAAATCGTTTCCGAATGCGTCAAGAGTGGCAAGGCGATTACGGTAAAATTCCGCATCGGGATTGACGAAGAGCATTTGATTACCGAGGAATTTGCAAAGCGTATGGCAGGCGCAGGCGCAAGCCTTTTGACGGTCCATGGCAGGACGAAGGACAAGGTGTACGCAGGCGAAGTGAATACTTCGGAAATTGCCAAAGCGGTGCAAGCGGTGGATATTCCCGTGATTGCCAACGGCGGTGTCTTTTCCCGCGCGGACGGCGAAAAGCTGCTCCGTGATACGGGCGCGGCAGGGGTGATGGTAGCGAGAGCGGCTTTATTTGACCCACAGATTTTTACCGAGTTTTCGGGTATCAAGCGAGAGAGTAAACGGGTGATGTTTGAAAAGCAGTTGCAAGAAACGCGCGCGCTGTTTGACGAGCGGTTCACGACGGTGTTTATGCGGAAGATGGCGGCGTTCTACGTCAAGGGCGAGCGTGGCGCGGCGGCGTACAAGGAGAGGCTGTTTGCGGCGCAAAGCCCCGAGGAAATCCTCTCTATCGTCGCGGAAATTTGGGAATAGTAAAAAAAGAATAGGGCAGGTACGCATTCAATGCATACCTGCCTTTGTTTTATATAACAAAAACCACATGAAGTCAGGCGGTTTAGTAAAGGGCGAACCGAAGGTAAGAAGGACGACCGTTCTTTACGGGTAATAGGGGTTAGCCGATATGGAAAAAAAATATACAACATTTGTTGTACTTAAGGACATTTTTCCTTGCTTGTGATAAAATAGGAAAAAGAAAAGGAGGATTTTATATGGAAAAACCGATTGAAAGATTGTATTATGGCAGGCTTTGTAATATCGAAAGTATAAAAACAAACGGTGAAAAATATGCTGCGCTTTTAGACGAGTTGGAGAAAGCGGATACAAAAATTCAAAATCTTTTAGAGAAAGACGCTACGCTGTTGGGTTTATATAAAACCGCGATGAATTCCTTGGAAGGGATTTGTGCAGAAGAAATGCTTTCCCATTACATAGAGGCTTTTCGTTCGGGTGTATTACTCGGGATGGATATTATGGGTGCTTTTGATAAAGAAAAATAGGGTAAGGGCAGGTGTGCATTGAATGCCGACCTGCCCTTACTTTTTGCAAAAATTTCTTAAAAAATCTTTCCAAACCATGGAAAATATGATATAATACTCGCAAGGAAAAACTCAAAAGGAGAAAATGCATGAAAAAAGGTTGGAAAATTTTTGCAATCGTAGCAGGTGCGGTTGCGTTGGTGTATGCGACGATTGCGCTCTTTCCCCGTCCGAAGAACTTTGCTTTGGACAACCCGATGATGAAGGAGGGGAAATTACCCGTTTTAATCGCGCACGGCGGCGGAAACAAGGAATTCCCCGACAACACCTTAGAGGCGTTTTACAACGCGTACAGCGTGGACGAAAACGTGATGATGGAAACGGACGTATCCATTACCAAGGACGGCGTTGTCATTCTTTCCCACGATACGGATATTGCAAGAAAAACGGAATTTGAGGGGGAAATTGCCGACTGGAATTACACCGATTTGATGAGCCAAGAGGTGGATTTTTCCTATCATCACGAGAATAAATTTACCAACGAACAAGGGGTGGAAGTTTCGCCTTTGGACGTAGAGTACCCCGCAGGGGTACAGCCTCGCCACCAAACGAAGTTCTTGGCGACGACCTTGGAAGAATTGATTACTGCTTTCCCGAACAACCGTATCAACGTAGAGATTAAGCAAGAAGGGGCATTAGGGCTTCGGGCGCTCGATAGCGTGATCGACTTGCTGAAACAACACGATGCCTTCGACCGAGTGGTGGTGGCGTCCTTCCACAGCGAGATTTACGAAGAATTCAAGCGCATGCAAAAGACAGGCGAAGTGCCTAAGGAGTTTATGTATTCCCCCTGCACGGATGGGGTCGTTGGCTTTTACATCACGTTCCTTTTAGGGGTAGACGTATTCTTCGGGGATAAGATGTGCGTATTCCAGTTGCCCACCGAACAATACGGCTTTAACTTGGCGACCAAAGCGCTGGTTGACCGCGCGCACAGCCACAACTTGGCGGTGCATTACTGGACGATTAACGAAAAGGACGAAATGCGTCATTTGATTAAAATCGGCGCGGACGGTATCATGACCGACTACCC
>JAFQVL010000021.1 GCA_017408045.1 Clostridia bacterium
CCGCCGCCACCGCCGCCGGAAAATCCACCGAACGAGCCGCCGCCACCGCTGCCGCCCACCGAAGATCCGTCGCTGGAAGGACGGGCGAGAATGGAGATGCCCATCATCCGCATCGAACGGCGGAACATCCAGTAATCGAACAGGTCGTAATCCCCCTCGTACCAACTGGGAGGACGGACGGTGATTGCACGGAACTTTTCTTCCCAAACGTCCGAAACACCCAACACTTGCGCATAGGGCAATATATCGTAGAAGAGTTCAGGATTTTGCTCCAACATTTCTTCCAAGCGGTCCTTTTTCGTGACGAGGATAAACTCCTTAAAGCCCAAAATGCGGCCGAGCGTTTCCGTATGCGCCTCGGTACGCACCAACATACGGCTGTTCAGCAACAAAATTGCATACCCAAACAACGCGGTAAAGAGGGCTTCCAACCCCGTCATCACGTGTGAATACGCAGCTCCATAGAGCAACCCAGCTATCAGCATGGCAACGGCGATAATCACCCAAGATAGCACCTTCATCTTCTTCCATTTATAGCGATAATTTTCAAGCATGAACATCAGCACGCTGCCGACCCCCACAGGGAAGAGCATCATCAAGCCCCCATAAAAGGACACGTAGCCGCCACCGATATACAGCAGACCAGTCAATGCAGGCACGAGGAAAAAGAGCCCCAACGCCAAAACCGCGCAGGCTACAAAGCGGACGACGGACAACTTTTGATACATCTCCGTCTTCTTTTCCGTACCGCCGACAAGGATACGCGCCTTGTCCGCATCCTCGTAGTATTCCTCTTTGAGGTCAGAAACCGTCGTGCGCGTTCTGCCACGCTTGAACAGCCCCTCGAACAGCACCTTGGCGTGCTCGCTTTCCTCGTCGGGCAGGCTAAATTCACGCTTGCGAATCAGCACCATTTCCCCGTCCTCTTGGGCTATATGTAAGTACCCCTTCGAGGCAAAGTAGTAAATCATCGAGGTAATATCTTCGTTGTCAATCATACCGTCTAAGAGATAGCCTACCGACATCGGGTCTTTCCCCTCGGGGGCTGTAAAACCGACGACGGTAGAAAGAACGGGCTTACGGGCACTAAAGAAGAACAGCACCGCCGCCACCAGCAGCATCACAAGACCGCAGACAATCCCCACCCACAAGGTCGGACGAGTAAAATCTTGCCGCGACGCAGACAAAAAACCGCCGTCTACAAGGTCGAATTGCACCGTGATCGGCGCTGCATATCTACCGTATCCCGAAGAACACAAAGGAAGTTCGTCCGCGTGCAGGTGCAGGTACGTATCCGTTTTTTCTAAAACGCGCGCGTAATCGTTGCTACTTTCCCCGAAAGCGCTGGAATAGATTGTATAGTCCGTCAAAGCGGCAGGGAAGGAAATCTTTACGTCCACGTTGCTGAGAGCAAACGGCCAGCCACCGCCGACAAAATCAACGATCATGCCCTTTTCCGTGTTTGAAAAATCACACTCCATCGTATAGGCAAAGCGATAGGTCAGCGTTTCGCCCCTAAAAAGCCCACCGTAGCAGTTGATGTCGATAAACCCATCCACGTCGGGATTGTCCTTCACGTCAAAGGAAAAATGGGGGTTATCCACACCCTCTGCGGTGATGTGCAAGAAGCGATCCCCCTCGATCGGCAAAGCCCGATAGAAGGCGTTTTTATTTTCGTGCACGGTAAAGGAAATTTCTTCCGTGAACGTAATCGTTCGATCCTCGTTTACCTGCGCATTCACCGTATAGTAAAGTACCGTACAAGGGGCGTCTGCTCTGCTTGCCGTCGGGACAACGTCCGCACTCACCGTATACATGCCCCCACCAAATGGAAAGAGCAACACACAAAATAGAATGGCAAAAAGGGCAAGCAAAAGCCGTTTTGCCCACCCCTTTCCTGCCGTTTTATACTGTTTCATTAAAAGCTCACCTTGACGTTTTGACGTTCTTCCGCGTTCTCGATTTCGTAGTACGGGCGTTTCTTATAATCCTCACCCATTCCCTTTACGACGATGTTCGCAGGGAACAGTTCAATTTCCGTATTGAAGGTCTTGACCTGGCCGTTGTAGTACAGACGGGCGTTTTCCAAGTTGGTTTCCAAGCCTTTCAGTTGGTTTTGTAAATCCAAGAAGTTGGTGTTTGCTTTCAGTTCGGGATAACTTTCCGAAACGACGTTAAAGAAGGTTTTTAAGCTGCTGGTCAAGTTTGCCGAAGCGGAAATCTTTTCCTCTGCCGTCTTTGCACCCGCAGCGATATTTCTTGCCGCTACAACCTTTTCCAAGGTTTCGCTCTCGTGCGAGGCGTATCCCTTGACCGTTTCCACGAGGTTCGGAATGAGGTCAAAACGCTTCTTTAAGTAGACGTCAATGCTTGCCCAAGCCTCTTCCACTTTGTTTTTGAGGCGCACGAATTTGTTTCGCGTGCTGATGTACCAAGCTACGATAGCTACCGCCAAAATCAATACGACCCCGACGACGATGAGTATAACAATCGTCCCCGTGTCCATAGCCAATAATTGCAACATATCTTTTCTCCTTTTTACGGCAGCGCAGCCACCGTTTCATTTTTGTTCGTACTATTAGTATACTATGCCCGCGCGCATTTTTCAAGAGTTTTTTCCAAAAAAACAGACGGCTTCCCCACTTTTTTTTACAAATAAGCCGCATTTTTTACAGTCGCGGCGTATAACTGCTGGTTTTTGGCGCAAACTACGGATAGGAGGGTAAGGCTGTATGAAAATCATCAATATCATCGCGTATATTCTTGTGATTGTCGGCGCGGTCAATTGGGGCTTATACGGGCTGTTCGATTTCAACCTCGTTGCAACGGTATTTTCCGGTGCAAGGGCGGTTGGCTCGATCATCACGTACAGCATCATTGCCGTTGCGGCGCTTTGGCTGATCGTGTCGCCCATGATCACGGACGGCGTTTTGTGGCTTCGCGGCAGAGAGGCTCGCTAAGCGACAAAAAAGAACGGAGCTCCTTTTCAGGGAGCTCCGTTTTTCCATTTTTTACTTTCTTTATTTCTTTTTTGCATGGAATATAAGCCCCACCGCGCCAGGACCGCAATGAGAGCCGATAACAGGACCTATCGTCTGCAGCTCAATATCCAAATCTCCAAAGGTATTTTTCAGCTGCTGCGCAAACGCTTCCGTTTCTTCACGGCAATCGGCGTCCATTACGTAGGTTTTGTACTGATCCAGCTCGCAACCCTCTGCCTTCATAAAATCCATCAGTCGGGACAACGCCTTTCTCTTGCCCTTTACCTTTTCAATATTGACGATTCTTCCGTCGTCGCTGTACGACAGGAGAGGTTTGATCCCCAGCATATTGCCTATGACCTTCGACGCGCCCGAAATTCTGCCGCCTCGATAGAGGTAAGTCAAGTCGTCTACGACGAAATACATTGCCGTCTGCGAAATGAGTTCGTCAAGGTAAGCGTCCAGCTCATCCATAGACGCGCCCTCTTTGTATTTTTTCGCGCCGTAGTACACGACAAATCCGCTACCCATGGAAATCATCTTGGTATCCTTATAGCGGATTTCGCGTTCGGGATATTTCTCCTTCAACGCTGCGATGGCCGCCTTCATCGACTGGAAAGTACCGCTCATCTGATGGGAGAAGGTGATATAATAAATGTCCTCGCCTCTCGCCAAAACGGGTTCGAAATACTGCGTATAATCATACTCGTTAAGCGCCTGCGTCTTAGGGGCAGAGCCCGCGCGCATTTTATCGAAAAACGCTTTCAAGTCGGTATTTTCGCCCATGTCGTAAAAATATTCTTTATCGTCTAAGAGGTAAGGCATACGGATCACGTTCAATCCAAAATCCTTTACTTTGGTATGCCACAACTCACAGTTAGAATCACAAAACAGTTGATACATAATTTTCTCCATTCGTAAAATCGCTGTTAAAAAAAACAACAAGAGTTTATACCATTATAATAAAATTGAAAGAATATGTCAAGCGTTTAAACATTTTTTTTATTAGCGTACAGAACGGGGAAAAATTGGCAGAAGAAAAAAGTTTTTAAGAATTTTAGAAAACCCGCCTAAAAACGCTTGCAAAAAGTGAAAATTTTTGATAGAATAACGCAGGTAAGGTTGTGAAAACAATCAACGAAATACATTGGGGCGTCGCCAAGCGGTAAGGCAACGGACTCTGACTCCGTCATTCGGGTGTTCGAATCACTTCGCCCCAGCCACAAAAAAAGGCATACCATCGGGTATGCCTTTTTTTGTGCATTGTGGACGAAGGGCGAGAATCCTGACCTTTCGGGTGGGCGGGCTAGGAAGCAAGCGCACGGCAGCAGAAAAGAGAGATCTGCCCACCTTGCTGACGGCGCTTTGATGCCTTTGGCATCAATA
>JAFQVL010000022.1 GCA_017408045.1 Clostridia bacterium
AAGATACATATGGGTTTATTGTTAACGCTAAATATCCAAGTGGTATTTATTTTGTCAACTTTGGTGAGTTCAAAAAAGGAGATAAAGTAACTTTCAAAGTTATAAAGAAATACGATAAGCCACGCGCAATAAACTTAAGATTAATTGAAGAAACTGAATGCTAGCACAACAACGACCGATTTTTCGGTCGTTTTTCTTTGCTTTTTCGGCAAGTTATGCTGGACTTTAATTGCCGTTTACGGTATCGTTTGTTTACCAAATACAAGGAGCAAACAGTATGAATAAAATCGACTATGAAAAGGCAATTACCGAGGCAAAAGACAAAGCCGAACTGATAGGCGTGATAATCGCCTTCTCACAAGATACGAGCCTACCGTGGGCAACCTTCAGGAAAGACTACAGGCAAGCACTCCTGCGAATGCTGACCGAATTTAAGGGAGAATAAATAACGCGCTAAAATTCAAAAACGACCGAGAAATCGGTCGTTTGTTGGTGGAGCGACAAGGGGGTTACCCTTACAGCGCTTCCTCCGCGTGGATAATACTAGTTTTAACAGTCAGCTTGGTTAAAGAAATCGCCCCAAGCGCGCTGCTCCAAAAATTTTGATTTTTACTTGCCATTTAAATCACTCCTTATCCAGTCAATTATCGTAAAATAAAGAGCGACAAGTTCAACCGAAGTTCCTGTCATTAAAAGTATTATGCCAACAGCGGCGAATGGTGTTCCCACAGGGAATCGAACCCCGAATTGAGCCTTAGGAGGGCTCCGTTATATCCGTTTAACTATGAGAACAAGTATTCAATTTTGCAGGATATAGCAATACCCACTTTGGCGAACTTTTTTCGCCGTGGTCACCAAATAGGTCACCAAATTTTATTTTAGCCGTCTATCGTATCGCCCAAATGCACGATTTTGAGCAGTTTTCGCATTGTTTTGCACCGTTTTGATGGGTTCACATTAGGAATAGCACACCCTTAGGAGGGGGCTGTTATATCCATTTAACTACGGAAGCGCACTATTCAATTGATATAAGAAAAACTTATATTGCCTATAACC
The DNA here is from genome assembly GCA_017408045.1 of Clostridia bacterium. Taxonomy (GTDB): domain Bacteria; phylum Bacillota; class Clostridia; order Christensenellales; family Borkfalkiaceae; genus Scatosoma. The sequence continues at coordinate 1,057 of JAFQVL010000022.1, forward strand.
AAGCCATTATAGTATACACTCTTTTTTCAAAAAAAGCAACGATTTTTAAAACTTTTTCTTATTTTTCTTTGGCAAATGGTTGCATTTTCTTTTTTTTCGTGCTATGATACTAACAGATTGAAAAAACCGATTACATAAGGGCTTTTAATCGAATAAAGGAATAGGAAGGAAATCCACTATGTCTTACGTACAAAGAGTATTAGACGAACTGAAAGCAAAAAACCCCGGTGAAAAAGAGTTCCACCAAGCGGCAACGGAAATTCTGTTGACCTTAGAACCCGTTATCAACGCGCACCCCGAATATGAGGCGGCGGCGCTCTTAGAACGGTTTACCGAACCCGAACGCACCATTTTGTTCCGCGTGCCTTGGGTAGACGACAACGGCAAGGTGCAGGTCAACAAGGGCTACCGCGTGCAATTCAACAGCGCTATCGGCCCTTATTAGGGCGGCTTAAGATTCCACCCCTCCGTCAACCTTTCGGTTATCAAATTTTTGGGCTTAGAACAGATCCTCAAAAACAGCCTGACGGGCTTACCTATCGGCGGCGGCAAGGGCGGCTCTGACTTCAATCCCAAAGGCAAGAGCGACAGAGAAATTATGGCGTTCTGCCAAAGCTTTATGACCGAACTGTACCGCCATATCGGCGCTGACACGGACGTACCCGCAGGGGATATCGGCGTGGGCGCAAGAGAGGTTGGCTATCTGTTCGGGCAATACAAACGCATCTGCAACGAACACGTAGGCGTGCTGACGGGGCGCGGGCTTTCGTACGGCGGCTCGCTGATTCGAAAGGAAGCAACCGGCTACGGCCTCGTCTATATGACCGCAGAAGCAATGCGACTTCGCGGCGAGAGCTTTGAGGGCAAGACCACGGTCGTTTCGGGTAGCGGCAACGTTGCCATTTACGCCTGCGAAAAAGCGCAGCAGTTGGGCGCAAAGGTCGTTGCGATGTACGATTCCAACGGCTATATCTACGACCCGAACGGAATTCAGCTGAACGTCGTAAAACAGATTAAAGAGGTAGAACGCGCACGTATTAAGGAATATGCAGCAAGAGTTCCCAGCTCAACCTACACCGAGGGTTGCAAAGGGATTTGGACGATTCCCTGCGACGTTGCCCTCCCCTGCGCTACGCAGAACGAGATCGACGAGGAGAGCGCAAAGGCTCTGGTTGCAGGCGGCGTAAAATACGTTGCCGAGGGCGCGAATATGCCCTCTACGTTGGAAGCGATTGCCACCTTCCAAGCGGCGAAGGGAGTCGTCTTCCTGCCCGCAAAAGCGGCAAACGCCGGCGGCGTAGCAACGTCCGCGCTGGAAATGGCGCAATCCTCGGGCAGACTGTACTGGTCGGCAGAAGAGGTTGACGCAAAGCTGAAAAATATTATGATCAACATTTATCATAATATGGATAAGGCGGCAAAAAAATACGGGTATGAAGGCAACTACGTAATGGGCGCGAATATCGCAGGCTTTGAACAGGTAGCCGAAGCGATGATGGCACACGGCGTTGTATAAGTAGCTTACTCCGGGAGATGATTTCTCTACAATCTTTCATTGTTTGATTTTTGCACTTTCTCCCTAAATCCTTTATATACGGAAGCCCCCGAACTGCGGTTCGGGGGCTTCTGCTTTTCCTCACTATTAATAGTATTTTCTCTATCCTTGCCTTGTTCCGTTTGCCGTGTAAGCCCCTTTTTTACAGAGAGAAAGCAAGGGGCAGGGATGCGTTCAACGCATCCCTGCCCCCCTTCTTTTTCTAAAAAACTTGGTTAATAGAATACCGCTAAGGCTTGCTCAATCGGTTCGCAGCGTTTTACTTCGCTTACCATAAGTACAGGTCCTTTCCCACGGTAAACGTAATGCTTTTTAAATTCGATCTTCGCCGTGATTTCCAGCCAGTCGCGCGTCTTTACGTCCAGATTTTCAGGCAACACGCACGCCACGCCGCTGTAAGCGATATCATCCTCGCAGCAGGTCATAATATGCCGCCCCAGTACGATATTCTTTTCCGGCAACCGCGTATCCGCCGCCGCAATCCCTTTAAAGTGCACCGTCTTACCGATATACGCCTCTAAATTTTCCGTCAAATCACGGTAAAAATAGGCGTAATCCTTGTCCTCAATGACAATTACGTCAGCGTTGATATCAAAGGGCAACGGATCTTCGATGTCGTCGAAGTCAGCTTTGCCGCTAACACGCTCGTACACGATATCGCATCGGCGGGAAACGCCACGCACTAACTTGTGTAATGCCAGCTTGTCCATATCGTCCGAATAACGGTTGAATACCACCAACTGCGTGTTTTGCAACTTATCAAACACCAACTGACGCATATTCGCGTTAAAATTCAGCGCCGTCCGCGCATCAAAGAAGGTCATCACTTGGTTAATCATCCAACCCTCGGGCATCGCCTTGAAAAATTCTTCCAACTGCCACATGCCGTTAAATTCGACAAGCACACGGGTCGCCCCGTACATTGCCTGCAAAGAAGCAAGATTTTCCTCGTTCAACTCTTCTATGCTATCCAGATAGGAAATGGACACGTTTTGCACCTTAAAGCGCCCCTCGTCGTATTCCTCTTCCCCTTCTTCCATCACCAAAAGTAAGGTGTTTTCGCCCGTATTAAAGCGTTCGTCTTCCAGCGTTTCTTGAATAAATTTCGTTTTTCCCGATTCCAAAAAGCCCAAAAACAGATAAACGGGAGTTTCTGCGGGTGCTCTCTTTCTTGCCATAATTTCTCCTTTTTTGCAAGCCAAATAGACGGCTTACGCCTTAAACAATTCCTTCAACGCCTCTTCGTTCAAGTTGCAGCCGATGACGCACAGTCTGCCCGTAATCCCTGCCTTGCCCTCTCTAACGTCGGGTTCTTCGGGTACGTAGTCGAAGTGCAACCATTCGCTCTCTCCCGCTACGATACCCTTCGCGCGGAGTACGACACCGTATTTTTCTTCGTCCTGAATGGCTTGCAGGGCGTTTTCCAGCTCCTCTTTCGTGAATTTGCGCGCCGTTTCCAAGCCCCAGCTGGTGAACACCTCGTCCGCATGGTGATGATGTCCATGGTGTTCGTGTCCACAGCAACATTCCTCGCCGTGCTCGTGGTGATGTTCGTGGTGTTCGTGTCCACAGCAACATTCCTCGCCGTGTTCGTGATGATGCTCGTGGTGATGTTCGTGATGATCGTGCCCACAGCAACATTCTTCACCATGTTCATGATGATGCTCGTGGTGATGTTCGTGATGATCGTGCCCACAGCAACATTCTTCACCATGTTCATGATGATGCTCGTGGTGTTCGTGTCCACAGCAACATTCCTCTCCGTGATCATGGTGATGTTCGTGGCGATGGTGCTCGTGCTCGTGTTCGAGCGCCTCGAGTTCCGCTTGCAGGCTATTCTTCTGCTCGATCGCGGAAAGCAACGTTTTGCCGTCCAGCAAATCCCACTCGGTGCTGACAATCGTCGCCGCGTAGTTCTTTTCGCGCAGCAACTCTATCGCCGTAGTAAGCTTATCCTGCGAGCATTTTTGCGTATGCGACAATACGATACAGCCTGCATTTTCCACTTGGTCGATAAAGAACTCGCCAAAGTTTTTCATGTACATTTTACACTTAGAGGCGTCCACTACGGCGCAAAAAGCGTTCAGCTTAGCGCCCTCGACCTCCGCCGAGGCAACCGCCTTGATGACGTCGGACAGCTTGCCAACGCCAGACGGCTCGATGATAATTCTGTCAGGCGCATAGTCCTTTGCCACCTGCTTTAACGCCTTGGAGAAATCCCCGACCAACGAACAGCAAATGCAGCCCGAATTCATCTCGGTGATATTGACGCCTGCCTCTTCCAAGAAACCGCCGTCGATACCGATTTCGCCAAACTCGTTCTCAATCAAAACGACCTTTTCGCCTTTATACGCCTCTTGGAGCAATTTTTTAATTAAAGTAGTCTTCCCTGCACCCAAAAAACCGGAAAAAATATCTATTTTCATACTATACCCTCAAATTTAGAAAGCCCAGTTGCCGTCGCGGAAGATCGCAACGCGCTTGCCGTCCTTTGTGATACCCGTAATCGACATATCCTTCGTGCCGATCATAAAGTCAACGTGGATCATACTATCGTTGATACCAGCCGCCTTTCTTTCGTCGTTGCTCATCTTCTCAAAGCCTTTCAAGCACTCGTTAAAGCCGTGCCCAAGCGCCAAATGGCAGCTTGCATTTTCATCAAACAACGTGTTGTAGAACAAAATCCCCGACTGACTGATAGGAGAATCGTAGGGAATCAACGCAACTTCACCCAGCATTGCCGCGCCTTCATCCATCGAAACCATTTTCTTTAAGAGCTCTTCGCCCTTTTCCGCCTTGACCTCTACCACTTTACCCTTTTCAAAACGAACGGAGAAGTTGTCGATGATCTCGCCCATATAGGAAAGGGGCTTGGAAGAGTACACGATACCCTCTGCACAACCTGCTTTGGGGGTGGAGAACACTTCTTCGGTGGGGATGTTCGGGTTGAACTTTCTGCCGTTCAAGAGGGTTTCCTGTCCGCCGCAGAAGATGCCGTTTTCCATCAAGCCTACCGTCAATCTCGTGCCGTTTGCACTCTCGTATTCGAGGGATGCAAGCCCCAAGCCGTTCAAGTACGCAGAACGAGCCTGCAAATCCGCATTGTGCTGTTTCCAAGCCTGCACGGGGTTCTTGCCATCTGCACGCGCGGTGTATAAAATCGCCTTCAACATCGCCTCTACGGCTTTGCTTTCAGGAAGCTGCGGGAACACCTTTTTCGCCCAAGCCTTGCCCGGTACGGCGGCAATACACCATTGATGTTTGTTTTCCATCTTTTCGCGCAAAGGCTTGATAAGCGGATAGATCGCACGGCGAGCCTTGCTCATCTTTTCCTGGTCAACGCCGCTCATTCCGTCGGGATCTTCCGATTCGATGAACAGACGGCAAGCGTATTTTTCCGCTTTATATTCCCACTTTGCCAAAGCCCAAGACTTCATCTCCGACAGCGATTCCAAAGTGCGATAGTTGGAAGACAACTTTTCTACGGGCTGATGACTCCATTCCACGAACACTTCGCTTGCGCCTGCCTTATAACATTCCTCTACCACCATGGTGACGAAGTCGGGCTGGTCCAGACCTGCGCCGATGAATACCGATTGACCCTTTTTGACGTTCAAGCCAACCCTGGCTATCAGTTTTGCGTATTTTTTTAACTGTGCTTTTCTCATGTTTGTTCTCCTTTGCCTAGCCTAACGAGAGTCAAACTCGCTAGCCTTAAAATATTATTTTCTGCGTCTTTCGACGATTTCTCCCTTGCATTATGTCGATACGGCGGCGGTCGCCACCGCCAAAATCCATCATAAAATCCTTACTTTAAGGTGCTATGCAGTTTTCACGAGCGTAAAATACCTTAAATAAAAGGATTTACGTGAAGGAATACCGTCCGTATTGCAAGCGGAAATCCTGCGTAGTTTAGGGATTTTCCGCCGTCAAAACCTAGCGAGTTTGGCTCTCGTTAGGCTACCCAATTAAATCGTAGTTTATATTTTTATAAAATAGTTTTCGAATTTCGTTGTCGTCCGAGGTCAAGCCCAAAATCCACATCAGCTTTGTGGTGATTGCCTCGTAGGTGAGGTTGTATCCCTCCAAGAGGTCAAAACGGTTTTTCCAGCCTCTACCCACCTGATAGACGTCCATATCGCTGCCCTCGTGCTGTACCTGCGTGGTGACCGCCAAGGTCTTGCCCTTGCCTTCCCAGCTTTGTATCACGTCGTAAAAGCCGTAATATTCCCCCTCGGGAATACCGCCCGTGCCGTAGCCCGAAAGCACCACCGCCGTATAACAGCGGAAATACATATCCAGGACTTCGCCCTTCATTCCGGGTGTCAAGGTCAATACACCTACCCGCTCGTCCAAGTTTAAATAGAATTCCGGTGCTGCGGCTTTCGGAGTTTGGATATATTGAATGATTCGCCCGTCCCGTATATTCGCCAGTACGGGAAAGTCCATACTATCGAAAGCGTTATAGCTCTTCGTGCGGATTTTTTTCGCGCGCGTGCCAGCGATAACCTTGCCCTGAAAGACGATAACGACGTCCGCCGCCCCGTCCGAGGTCGCGTACAAAAAGCTGTCCCGAAGATTGATACGCGCATCAGTATCTTCTCTGTGAATCGGCTTTTGAGAGCCCGTCAAGACAATGGGCTTTGGCGAATGTTGTACCATATACGAGAGCGCCGCCGCCGTGTACGCCATCGTATCCGTGCCGTGGCAGATGACAAACCCGTCGTAATCCGCATAATTGTCCCGTATCACCGTCGCAAGCTCTACCCAATGTTTGGGCGTGATATTCGTACTGTCAATGTTATACGGCTGCACCCCGTCTACTTTGCAAAAACTGCGGATTTCGGGTACGTAATCGAGCATATACGCGCTATCCATATGCGGCTTTAAGCCCATATCGCCACTCTTTGAGGCAATTGTGCCGCCCGTGGCGATCAGCAATATTTTCTTCATACCCTTCTCCTCAAATAGTCGCCTGCATACAAGACGTGCGGACAGGCAATCTTATAGCGATGGCATACGAGCTTCGCATCATCCGTGCGCGCCCCGTCTGCGGTGTAGATTTCCTCTACGGTAAAACTACGCAAAAAGCTGTCCTTGGGCGAAAGCGCCTCTAACCGCTCCCCTTTTAGAAAACGGTTGCGCATCTCTACGATTGCATAGCCGTCCTCGTAGCCTATAACGTCTGCGATATACACGCAATCTCCTTTCGATTGACTGTGCGCGTAATGCACCGTTTCCGCATTCTTACCAAACGCATACGCCGTCGTGTATTCTCGGTGTGCAACGGCGTAAAGCTCCTGTTCGCAAACGCTAAGCGGCTCTCCGTCCATTCTTCTGCGATAAGCGTTTACCACGGTAGCAAGGTAGTAGCCACTCTTCATTCGTCCCTCGATTTTAAACGAGGAAATCCCTGCCGCCTCTAACGCCTCCAAATGCGCCAGCATATTCAAATCCTTACTGTTGAGGATATAAGTACCCTTTTCGTCCTGCTCGATCGGCAGCCATTCGCTCTGTCCGTTCGTGGCGTTCAAGGCACGAATTTCGTACCGCCAACGGCAAGCCTGCACGCACGCCCCACGGTTGGAACAGCGCCCGTCCAAATAATCGGACAAGAGGCATCTGCCGCTGTACGATATACACATCGCGCCGTGGACGAACGCCTCTAATTCGACGTCGGGTACGAAATCGTGGATTTCCTTGATTTCCGCAAGCGAAAGCTCCCTTGCCAAAATTACACGGGAAACGCCCTGCTCCTTCCAAAAGCGAACGGCGTATTTGTTTACGGTATTTGCTTGCGTGGAAAGGTGGATATCGAGGGTGGGCGCAACCTCTTTTACAAAAGCCACAACGCCAGGGTCGCTGACGATGACGGCATCTACGCCTATCTGTTCGAGGTTCTTAAAATATCCCTCTAACGCAGGAAAATCAGAGTTTTTCGCAAAGATATTCGCCGTGATATACACCTTTTTGCCCTTTTCGTGCGCCAAACGGACGGCAGAGCAAAGTTCCTCTTCCGTAAAGTTATCGGCAAAGGTGCGGAGCGAAAAATGCTTTCCGCCAAGATACACCGCGTCTGCGCCAAATTGCAGCGCCGTCAAAAATTTTGCATAGCTCCCTGCAGGGGCTAACAATTCTGCTTTCATGCTTGTTTCCTAACCAAAATAATATAATCCGAACCAAGATTTTTATATCAAAAAAATTGCTACGCACCCAAAAGTTCGGATTTTGAAATGATTTTTGGTGCGAAGGAAGAAATTATACCAAAGTATTATGATGACGACAAGCCATAAAGCGTTCAAAAGACGTCTTTTGGGCTGGTTTGGATTATATTGCTTTGGTTACGTAAATGGACAGCGCAACGCCGTCCCCCACGTCCAAAACGGACGTAATAAAATCTTTATCCTCTGTAATCGTCTGCAAATACGAACGGATTTTGTCCACAATCGAATGCCGCTTTTGAGGGGTGGGCTGTTCGCCGCTCACCCAACCGTATAAGAGTACGTCGTCCGCAAACAGCGTTGCTCCCTTTTTCATCAAACGCTTTAAGTCAAAGAGGTACTTTTCGTATTGCGCCTTCGGCCCGTCCAGAAACACGAAGTCGTATTCTCCGTCCATCATCGCCAAAATTTCGCCTGCATCGCCAAGGTGCGCCACCACGCGATCGTTTACCCCCAAGGCGGCAAAGTTCGCTTTCGCCTCCAAATACCGTTCCTCCTCCAGCTCCATCGTCGTCAGACGAGCCTCGGGACATGCGAGCAGCATCGCCGCCCCGGAAAGCCCCACCGCCGTACCGATTTCCAAAATCCGTTTGGGCTGCAACGCCTTTACCATCAGCAACAAAAACTGCAAGGTTTCGTCGTCCGCGACGGGGATTTCCCGTTCCAGCGCCGCTTTTCTGAGGTCTGCAATTCGCTGGTCGATATGCAATTTTACAAGGGACGCCGTGTACTTATTCATTCGTATTATACCTCTAACACGTTTACGACAACCATAGGCGCTTCGCGCATCTTTTTAAAGAGATAGTTTCTAAGACTCTTTCGTACGTGCGCAGAAAGCTCGTCCTTTGCGGCATATTCGTACGTGAAGTTGTCGATCGCTTTCTTGACCACTCCCGTCAATTCCGGGATCGTGCATTTATTTTCTGATACCACTACGCCGATCGAGGTAATTACGGGGTCGTTAATTACGTAATTCCCCGTCGCTGCAATCGACACAAGGAAGATACCGTCCGAGGACATCTTCAAACGCTCTTTGACGACCGAACTGTTCTCGCCGTCCTCTACCGCTTCACCGTCAATCAGCATCGCGCCTGCAGGAATACTCTCGCCAAAGCGCATCGAAGTTTCCGTGAGTTCTACACAGTTGCCGATTTCTGCAATCAAAATATTTTGCGACGGCACACCCAAATCCTCTGCAAGGTCGGCATGCCGCTTTAAATGACGGTATTCACCGTGTACGGGGATAAAAAATTTGGGCTTTAAGAGGTTGTGCAAGATTTTATGCTCTTCCTGACAAGCATGCCCCGAAACGTGGATTTTTTCCAAGCTTTCATAAATGACCGTTGCGCCAAGCTTGTACAGGTTGTTGATGACCCTATACACCATTTTCTCGTTTCCGGGAATCGGGGTTGCGGAAATGATGATGGCGTCGTTTGCGCCGATGGAAACCTTGTTGTATTCCCCCATCGACATACGGGTAAGCGCGCTCATCGGTTCGCCCTGCGAGCCGGTAGAAAGAATGACGAGCTCCCTTCCGAACAGGTTTTTCGTCTGCTCGATATCCACAAGGACACCCTCAGGGATTTTCAGCTCCCCGATTTTGGTCGCCGCTTCGCACACGCGAAGCATACTCCTACCCGACAGCGCAACCTTTCTGCGGTATTTTACCGCCAAATCTATGATTTGCTGAATACGGTGTACGTTAGAGGCAAACGTCGCGATGATAATACGCTTGTTGGTATGCTCTGCAAAGAGATGGTCCAGCGTGTTGCCCACCACCGTTTCACTCATCGTATAGCCGGGGCGTTCGATGTTCGTCGATTCCGCCATGTAGAGAAGGACACCCTCTTGTCCCAACTCTGCAATCCGCTTTAAGTCCATGGGAGCGCCTGCAACGGGGGTCAAGTCAATCTTGAAATCTCCGCTATGGTAGATAAGACCGCAAGGAGTACGCACCGCCAAGGCGCAAGCCCCGGAAATGGAGTGGTTGACACCGACGAATTCCACCTCAAACGCGCCCGCCTTGATACGGTCGCCAACCTGCACCACACGCTGTTTCACACCCACGACCCGATTTTCCTGCAACTTGTTTTCCGCAAGCATCAAGGTCAACTTCGTTCCATACACGGGGGTATCGGGGTTGAGCTCCTTCATCAGGTACGACAGACCGCCGATGTGGTCTTCGTGGCCGTGCGTGATGAATACGCCGCGCACCTTATCACGGTTTTGCGCAAGGTAGGTGATGTCGGGGACAACCGAATCAATGCCCGGCATCTCTTCCATATTCGGGAAAGTCATACCAGCGTCGATGATGATGATATCGTTGCCGTATTCCAGCGCGGTCATATTTTTACCGATTTCACCCACGCCGCCAAGGAAGAGGATTTTTACCGCTTTTTTACCCCTCTTTACCTTCACGGGCGTAAGCTTCTTCTCCTCTGCGTTGAACACCAACGTCTTTTTCGTTTCCGCGCCGCGCGCAGGGCTTGTCCTCTCCCGTTTCATAGCGGGCTTGGACTGCCGTTTTTTCTCTACCGCCGCGCCATTTTTCTGCGCCGTAGAAGGGGCGTTTGCCGCGTGTTTTCTTCCGCTTAAGGAAACTTTTTGTTCCGTTTCCACGGCTACTTTTTCCCTCGTCCCTTTCGTACGCGCAACCGTCTTCGTTCTTTCTTCCGTTCGTTTGGGCTGCAATATCGTCCCGTCAAAAGACGTTCCCATCGGCGAACGAGTGTTTTTTCTGCTGTTAGCAGGTTTGGTAATCACTTATCTATATTCTCCTTGTTTTCTAAATCGGCTTTTACGTATCCCATGTCAAGCCTTCATAAAAGAGAGAGCCGAAAATTTCTTATCAGCTCTCCGTCGTTTCTATAACTAAAACAATACAATCTAAACCGCCCCAAAAGCCGTTTTTTGAACGCTTTAATCGTTTGTCGTCGTCATAATATATCCGTTGCAAGGATTAGAAATCCAACGCAACCCTTTTTTCTTTCGTCGCTTTAATCAAGCCTTCTTCCAGCATCTCTTCATCCGTAGCATGAGGGAACATCGCAACGTAATCCACGTTGGAGAACGATTCGTCTTTTTCTGCGCCGAGCTTTTCAGCCAAGGCGATTACCAAGCGAAGAGCCTTCTTCAAGCCGCCGTCGCTCTTAATTTTCACCATGAACGGCGTGCCCTCGTACGCCTTTTGCTTGCTGACGTCCTTCTGACGATATACCGTCTGCTTGAATTCAGGGTCGGTAGGGTCAAGCGCCAAATACAAGCCAAGCGTCTTACCCGTAATGGTAATTCTTGCAACCGTATCGCGCCCGAAGTTGAACCTGTCGCCGTGCCAACTGATGTTAGAATTGATTTTTTTGTATCCCGTCAAAGCATTCTTCAACGCGCTGTAATAGCCCTTGACGTCGTCCTCGCTCTGTTTGAGTTTCGCCGTAAAGCTTCTCTTTAAGCGAAGAACCAGCTCGCTATCCGCATCCACCAAACCGATGACAGGGGTTTCCACAGCCACCGCTTCTTCCGTAGCCGTTGCCGTTGCCAACTCCTCTTCCGCCGCAAAGACTTCCTCTACAACCGCAACCGCTTCCTCAACGGACGTTTCTTCTTCAACGGCTTCTTCCACCGTTTCCGTAGCGCAAGCCTTGCAAGCAAATGCGTCCGCAAGCTTTTCAGCAACACAGTTCGCAATATCCTGCACCCCGTCGCCGTCAATATAGACCTCTGCCGTTTCTTCTTTCGCCGACAGTTTTTCTACCACCTTTTCCGCCAGCAGGTCGTAATCGAACGCAGGAACGGTCAATTTTGCAGCAACCATCTCCGCAAGCTTTTCATAGTCCAGTTTTTCAACGGGAGGCAAGCTCTCCACAACCTTTTCCGTCGTTCCTAATACGATTCTGTCATAGTCGATTTCTGCAGGCGCAGCCCCTTCCGTTTCCGTAGCAGTTTGCTCCTGCACGATTTCCAGAACTCTATCGCCCACTTCCTCTACGATACGGGTATAATCGAAGTTCTCCGCAACGGGAATCGCCGCAACCGCTTCCAAAATCTGTTTGGAATGTTCGGAAACAACCGCCTCCGCTTTTTCAGAAACGGTATCGCCGATTTTATCATAGTCAAGTTCTTCAACAGCAGGAAGCGCAGCCAAAACCTTGTCTGCCACAGCGTCCGGATCCAAAGCGGAAATCTTTTCCTCTAATTCCTGTACCGCCTTATCAATCTCCTCAAGCAACGCCGTATTCGCGTCTACCGAATCCAGTTTCGACGCAACCTCTTCATGAATGGTTTCGGAGATATCGCTATGTACCGCTTGGCTCTGTTGCAGGCTATATTTCAGTTCGTTGGCAAGCGATTTGATCGCCGCAAGCTGTTGATTCAGCTTTTCCGTCAAATCTTTCTCCACGGACTGCGACTGCACAGCCGTATATTTTACTTCGTTTACAATTGCCGTTTTTGCGGCGTCTATATCCTGCGCCAGTTCGCTGTAAATGCCGTCGAGAACAAGCACCAATTCCTCTTCACTAGTTGCAGGCTGCATATCCTTATTGTTTTCCACCATAACACACCTCTGTTATTATTTTCCTTCTTTCGCACTATCCCTCGTACCAAAATAAAGGAATAAACTTACGTTTATTATAGCACAAGTCTTTCTGCCCGTCAAGGGTTTCACAAAAAAAATCCCCCCGATAGCCGCAAAAAATGGCATTTTTTTGTAAAAATTGTTCTACGCATACCTGTTTGGGGGATATTTTTGCCTTTTTTTCCTCATCGCATACCTGCCCCACAAAAAAATAGAAAGCGCGCAGCCGTGTTTTTTACAGCCGCGCCTTCCTCTCAAATTTTTTCTATTTTATTCTTTTCAGCGCTTTTTAACTCTATCTCCGCAAGATATTGCGCGTATTCTTCCTCGGTAATTTTCCGAACCTTGTTCTTTTTTGCCATACCTATCCTCCATCGCCTTGCGCTATAAAAGTATGGGCTAAAAGCTACAAGAGTATGCACAAAAAACCGCCTTTCCCCTCGTTGACAATTTTAGAAAGAGTGCGACGAAGTTTGCCTTTTAGCTCCTCGGGTACACCTTTATTTTTACCGCTCAGCTCCACCTCTAACAGTTGGCGTACGCTGCTGCCGAATACGTTGGTTTCCCAAACCTTTTCAGGCTGCTCCTCATACGATTCGGCAAGCGAAGCACAGAAGTTCTCCCCTTGCGATTTACCGCCTACGATAGGCTCTACCTGCCCGTCGATTTCAATCTTCATAATGTGGTAGCTCGCGCCCGACGCGCAAAACCGAACGCCGTAGTTGCTGCCTTTTCTCACCAGCGCAGGTTCGGCAAGCCGTAATTCCTCCATTTGCGGACAAACAACGCCGTAGCCCGTCGCCTCTGCCTCTTCCCAAGCTGACTTGATCTTCGCATACTTCCTACCGTCGTCGGCAAGCGACTTCAATCGCATCATCAGGGCGCAATCGTCGTGAATTTCCACCCCGCACTCGTGCGACAGGGCGCGGAAAAACAAACCGTCTTTCACCTCGACAGCCGCCCTTGCTTCCCCCGTACCTGCATCCATATCCAAACTATCGGACGGGATATAATCTTCGGTATCGGCAAAGGCATCGAAAAACCGTCGACAGTCCTTCATCTTCTTGAGCGACGGAGCAACCGCCTTGAGTTTTTCCATAAACCCGTCTACGAACGGGTTGCCCTCCGGCAACGCTTGCAACCACCCAGGTATGGATACGTCCAAGCAACGAATGGGGAATTCCATCAGCACCGCCTGCAAAATCTCTAAAGCGGCGTTCTCCCCCATCTGTTCTACGTTCACCGCAACCACGGGTACGCCGTATTTTTCTTCCAGCGCGGCACGCAGTCCTTCGCAGGCGTGTACGTCTACGCAGTTGAGAACGATCACGTACGGTTTTCCCATCGCATTCAGCTCTGCCGCCGCGCGCGCCTCCGCCTTTTCGTATGCAGCGCGCTCTACGGGGGTAAAGCTGCCGTCCGTCGTCACCAAGACCCCAACGGTAGAATGTTCCTTAATCACCCGCTCCGTGCCGATTTTCGCCGCTTCCGCAAAAGGGATCGGCTCTTCCGCCCAAGGAGTTTTTACCAACCTCGGTTGTCCCTCCTCCTCAAAGCCCATCGCGCCGTCCACCACGTAGCCTACGCAATCTACCAAGCGAACACTTGCTTTTACGCCCGTAGGCGTGGTAATCTGCGCCGACTTCGCCGGCACAAACTTCGGCTCGGTGGTCATAATCGTTCTCCCGGACGAAGCCTGCGGCAGTTCGTCGGTCATCACGGCTTTTACACTCTCGTCTGCGTACGGCAAAACGAGCGACTCCATAAAACGTCTAATAAACGTGGACTTGCCCGTCCGCACGGGCCCTACCACGCCGATATAGATATCCCCACCCGTACGGCGCAGAATATCCTCGTATACGCTATAATTTTCCATCGCTACCTCCATTTGTCTTATCGTATGCAAACGAACGCGCGATTTATGACAAGGCAAAAGAAAAAACAGGCGGATTTACCCACCTGCTTTTGCAATGATATTACGATTTCATTTCAGGTTTTGCAAGCGCCTTTGCCGTCGCCGCTTCCACCGCCAAATAGTCCTTGTCCTCGGAAAAATCTCTCGGCTCGTCGTATTCGCCTCCCAACGCCTCGATGGCGTATTTCAGCTCCTGAAACTCTACGAACCCGATGCTCCTGTCCTCGATTTTCTGCATAAGCAACGGCAACGCCCTCACGTCCCCGTACGCCGCAAGATAGCTCGCGCGCATGGGCGTGCGCTCGCCCGCCGATAAAAACTCATCGCGCAAAATTGCAAAGACCTCCTCTAAGCGCCCCACCACACGGGACATGATTTCCAGCATATATTCCGTCGCAATCCCTGCGCGATAGGCAGCCAAAACCTTGTCAACTACCTCGTCTGCGTTGTGCTTAAAAATCTCCGCAACGTCGTCCCGAACGTCCTCGTCGGCAGCTTCATTGCAAAGCAATGAAAAGTATGCGTCGTACGCCCGTTTATCGTCCAAAATCAGATTGATTGCATACGACTGCGTGGCGGTGTCGTCGCTCTCCAAGAGGGGCAACAAGAGCTCTACGTTGTTGCGATTTTCTAGCTCGTTGCACAAAAACTCGGATACGGGAACGTCCTGCAATAAATGCGCCGACAGCGTTTGCACCAACTGCTCGTCCGTCATTCTCGCATAATATTCTTTAGGAGTACACTTCACTTTCGCCACGTAGGTATCCCCGAATTTTTTATACAACCGAGGAATGACGTCCTCCCATTCCTTTTCGGTGTACTTATCCTTTTTCTCTTCCATATACAAAGCAAGCTTTTCATCAAACAAGCCGTCAAAATCCATCAATTCCATACTTTCGTCCTCTGTATTATAAATGCATTAGCAATAGTTTTACCGTATTCGGGTCAGCATCGAACGCCTCGGCAATCTGTACGACGTCGCCGCCAAGCTCCTTCAAGCCCGAAGCCAAGAAAATTGCGCACGCAATATCGTCCTCTTTTATAAGCAAGTCGGTAGCATCAGCATCCTCTAAAGCGCGATACAACCGTTCTGCGGCGTTCTTCAATTTCTTCCCGTAAGAAGGCGCAATGATGGCAAACTTGGACGCCACTCTCGCATATCCAGCCACGTACTTTTTATGCTTTTTCCTGCCGATTTCAATTCTGCGCAATTGCAAACTGCGATAGATATTGCAGAGCACTACCCCCACGGTATTCTCCTCGTTGCGTTCGTACAAAGCGCGCAGAGTTTCCACTTTCAACAAATCCGCGACCTCAAAATCAAGCAGAATATTCCGCAAGAAATCGTCCGCGTGAACGTGCTCGGCAACCATCAGAGCCACGTATTGCAAATCCTGGTCCATGCCGTCCATTTCGTCAAAGCACCACAGCAGGTCTTCGATGAAATCTTCCGACAACGCAAAATTCGCCGCCTGCGCCGCAGGCATTTTCCCCAAGGAAATGAGGGTGTGGCAAATGAGCTCTTTGGCGGATTTAGGTACGGCGTAGAAATAGGTGAACTCTCTCGTCGTGTCCTCGCCGCCGTCCAGCATTTTACGGATTGCTTTGAGGTAATATCTCCCCACCGCCGCATCGGGGTAGAGGGTACAGAACTTATCCAGCGTTTTCTCGGCAACCTGCAAACGCCCACTCTTTGCCGCGGATACCCCCTTGAAATAGAGCATTCTGCCATCGTAGGGCATCTTCTCCTCTAATTGCGCAAACAGCCCGTACGCTTCGTCGTGCATAGCGTTTTCACAACAGACGGTTGCAACCTTATACATCTCCTCGGTAGAAGAAATCGGCATCTTCACCAACCGTTCGGCAAGCGCTTGACTGTCTGCCGTTCTTCCCTGCTCTAAATAAATCGCCGCCAAGGTAGAGAGGGTTTGGATGTCCTCCGACTTCTCCTCTAATACCTCCTCGCAAAGCTGCTCCGCAACGAGGTGATTGCCCTCTAAAAGCTCCGCAACCGCCTGCATTCGCTTTGCCTCAACGTAATCCTTATTGCCACGCGCAACGCTTGAATAGGCGGCGATTGCGCCTCGGCAATTTCCGCCCTTTAACGCCTTTGCGCCCTCCTCCATTTCCTTGGAATAATCCGCAAGTTTGGGGGGCCATACAAACCGTAAGCCCTCCTTTTTATCCCGAGAAAACGCCTGCGCTATCTCCATTTTATTTTCCGGGGTCAAGGTATCATCCACGCCGATTAGTTGGTTGTAATAATACGCCGACGCCCCCTCGTTGCCCATGTTCAGATAATTGACCGCAAGCCCCTCGTATACGTCGGGCAAGTCCTCTTCTTCACAAATTTCCAGACACCTATACAGCCATTTAACGGCGTACGTTTGCAGCCCTAAATTTTCGTAAACGTCCGCAATACGCAAATACCCGTCCACGTCTGGACCGCCCTCGTCTATCGCAGCGCAAGCAAACCGCAGCGCGGAGATATACTTCCCCTCGCCGTACGCTTTTTCCGCCAGCCTTTGCAAGCGTTCTTTGCTGCGATCAAATCGAATCGTACCCATGCTCGTTTCCTTTCATTTTCCAAACATCTCGTCCGCGTCTTTATCGTCAAAGGCGTAGTCGGTATTGCAATAATGACAATGCACCCGCACCGCGCCGTCCTCGCGAATAATCGCGCGCATCTGCGCCTCCCCAAGCGAGGTAAGCACCTGCTTTAAATACGACCGCGAACAATTACAAGTATACGTAGCTTTTTTCCCTTTTATCCCGTCTTTTTTTGCCGAAAAAAGGTCGATTGCCACCTCGTCTACACTTCGTTTCCCCATTTCACGCACCAATGCGCAGAGAGCCTCTCCTTTTGGCAGAGCCTCTACCGTCCCCTCGTCCGTGAACGGCAACGGCTGTAAAACGGCAATTCCCGCAAAACAAACCTTACCCTCAGCGTCCAAATCGACCACACAGCCAAAGAAGGTGGGCAACTGTTCGCTGATGCGATAATATTCCTCTAAAATTCCCTCGACAGACACCGCGCCTTCGCTGGGATAGCCGCAAGAGCCTACGAACGGACGACTGTACCCGTCGTCGCGAATGACGGTGAACGATCCGCTTTGCCCTAAAAACTCTGCCTCCGTTCCCTCGGCGTCTGCTCCTTCCATATACCCTCGAATATGCAGAGGGTAATTGCCCGATACGTTGATTTGACCAGCCAAGCCGTCGCCCTGCAAAGCAAAGGAGATTTCACCGCTTTCCTCTTTGAGCGCCGCGCTCATGAACACCGCCGCCGAAAGGAATTTCCCCAAGACCGCCGCAGCCTCGCCTTTCAAGCCGTGCAACTGCTGCGCGCGCTGCACTAACTCGGTGGTGTCCGCAAGGGTCAAGGATACCTGCTCGTCGCAGATTAACGTTCTGATAAGGTTTTTCATCGTCTTTATTTCTCCGCTAAAAACACCAACCGATCCGATTGCGTTTTTTCCTCTCCTAAGTGCCCCTCGACAGACACTTTTGCAAAGCCCGCCTGCCGCAAAGCCTCCAAAATCTCCTCTTCCGTATGGGCGTACTGCACGTGCGTTTCATCATGCCGAGTATAGCTGCCGTCGGCTTTTTTCACAAACAGAGAAACGTCCAACACCGCCTGCCGACCGTCGAAACGAGTAAAACTAAAATACGTGATATCCTCACGGTCGTCTAAGTTGACTGCGCCGTTCAACTTTTCCGCAAACTTTTTCGGGGAACTGATATCAAAGAGGAACACGCCGTCTTTCGACAAACAGCCGTATACGTTTTTAAACGCCTTAAAAAGGCGTTGAGGCTCTACGTAGTTGATGCAGTCGTTGATTGCCGTCGCAAAGGAGTATTTGCGAGCAATCTTTTTCCCCGCCACATCGCCGTGGATATATTCTCCACGCAATCCTGCCTTTAAAGCGGCGCTCTGCGCCCTGTCCAGCATCTCCAAGGAAACGTCCATGCCCGTCATTTCGTAGCCCGCGCGTTGGAATGCGCGCGTAAAATAACCGCCGCCGCAACCCACGTCTAAGCCCGTTCCCAGCCGATACGCCGAAAGCCTGTTAATTAAATACTGCGACCAATTTTCATAGTCGCAGTCGTCGTTTAGATATTCAAACCATTCCGCCAAGGTGGAATAGGCCACTTTTCGTTCCATACCTGCCCGCCTTATTTCTTTTTATCCTCTAAAATTTTCGGGGTTTTGCGTTTGCGGTGCTTTTTGCCTTGCTCAGCTTCCTGCAACGCCTTTTCCCGTTCGTCGAATTGACGGTTGTATTCCACGTAGCGTTCGTCGTCCTTATGCTCTTCCACGTACGCTTCGCTGTCCGCCACAATCGCTTCCTTGCTCTCTCGCAATTTCTTCAAGTCGTCGCGAGAATAGGAAGGGGGCAAGTCATATACACGCAATTCGTCGTCAATCGGCTTAATCGGACGAGCCACCAGCTGCGACTTACCTGCCGCCAAAATGACACGGTGGTATTCGAGGGTAGCCTCGCTGTTCTCGCCTTCTTCGGAAAGCGCGTTCTTGTCGTAGATACCTCTACCCACTTTCGCACCGGAAATCTTCGGGTTGATATACTTGTCAAACGCCCATTGCGCAAAGTCCAACCATACGAGCAACGTATAGGAGAGCGCAAACAGCAGCAGTATCATAATCGCTATCATCAGGAAGAAACCTTGTCCAGCGATTAGGAACAACAGGTACGGCAACAGCGCTAAGAAACCGAAGAACAACGTCTGCGGCAGCATACCGATTGTCATCAAGAAGGCATTTTTAAACAGCGTTATAAATCCCATCTTGTAGTTTACGCCGAGCGCAATCATCCAAAAACTCATGCAAGTCGCTACGCCTAAGAAAATATAACTGAGGATAGACGAAATCGTAAGCATTACGTCTTGGAAAGAGGACAGATTTTGCTGCACGCGCGTCAAAGCCACCATATCCTGCATCAGAACGGTAAGGGAGAGCACGATTACAAAAAACAGCGCCGCCTGCAGGGCGTTTTTGAAGTTCAACTTTACTCCACGCCAAAAATCGTTGGCGACGAAAATACCTTCCGTCCAAACCATATTTCTTACGACGTACATACCGCCAGCCAAGCCGACCGCCGCAATAATGGAAGAAAGGGTCAACAAAAGATATGCCGTCGTATCCGTCGTCAAGGCAAGCATTTCCGATTGCCCCTGCATATTCGGCGCAACGGGATAGCCTACGCCGAGGTTTGCGCCAAACGGATAGAGCGCACCCATCGCCTCCGTATACATCACGGAAAAAATAACGACCGCAAGCAACGGAATAAAGAAGAGCAACGTCAAAAGGTTGATTTTTACCAACTTACCGAAGTTGCCCTTAAAAATATCGAAAAACAGCTGCCAACGGTTTGTCGGCAACGTACTTCTTGCGTAATCCTCGCTTCTCTCTTTTCCTTCCAGCATGCGGGCGATTAGACCCTTTTTCTGTTGCGCCATAGAAACTGCACCCCATTTATCGTTTTCGGAGCATTGCTCCATAATTATCCGAATACTATTTTACTACAATTTTGTGATAATTTCAAGAAAAAAACGGGATTTTTTCTAAATTAAATAGGGAATACGCAAAAAATCTTTGACTTTTTTTTCTTTCTGTGTTAAAATAGCCTCGTCAAATAGAGGAGCGGTTGAACATCAGTACTCGTTTTTCGTTCGTCGGACGTGCGAAGTCCGCGCCAAGCAGCTTGGCAGAACGCGAGGAAAGGGTATCACCGCCGAAGCGGATTGCCTTTCGCTTGCATCCGCTGGGCGTACGGGAGAATACCCGTGCGACTGCCACCGTCCGTGCGCGCGCTATTCGATACATCCTGCCATGCGTTGGGGGATTTCGGACTTTTGCGTGTTGGGACGGTGCTTACACCGTCTTATTTTTTTAATATTAGGAGATAGAACTATGCAAAAATTTAACGTGGGCGTCATCGGCGCAACCGGCATGGTAGGGCAAAGATTTATGCTGCTGCTTGCCGAACATCCTTGGTTTAACGTAAAGGTATTGGCGGCCTCCGCCCGTTCCGCAGGTAAGACCTATCAAGAAGCGGTTGGCAATAAGTGGGCGTTTGATTGTCCCATTCCTCAGCAGTACTTGGATATGACCGTTTTGGACGCTGAAAAAGATATGGAGCAGATCGGCGCGCAGGTAGATTTCGTCTTTTGCGCGGTCAGCCTCGACAAAGCGGCAACCAAAGCCTTGGAAGAACGGTACGCAAAAGCGGAAATTCCCGTCGTATCCAACAACTCGGCGCACCGTTTTACCGCAGACGTACCGATGGTCATTCCCGAAATCAACGACAATCATCTTGAAGTCATCGCAGCGCAAAGAAAGCGTTTGGGCACGAAGCGCGGCTTTATCGCCGTCAAGTCCAACTGCTCGTTGCAGTCGTACGTACCCCTGCTGCACCCCTTGCGCGAATTTGGCGTAAAAGAGGTTGCCGTATGCACCTATCAGGCAATTTCAGGCGCAGGCAAAACGTTTACGACGATGCCTGAAATTTTAGACAACGTAATCCCCTACATCGGCGGCGAGGAAGAAAAGAGCGAGAAAGAACCCCTCAAAATCTGGGGCGAGGTAAAGGGCGGCGAAATCGTTTCCGCCACAGCCCCTGCGATTACCGCGCAATGCCTGCGCGTACCCGTTTCCGACGGACATACCGCGGCGGTGTTCGTGCGCTTTGAAAATAAGCCTACAAAAGAGCAAATCTTGTCCGCTTGGGAAAACTTCTCGGGCGCGCCGCAGAGCCTGCAACTCCCCTCTGCCCCGGCGCAATTCATTCGCTACTTCGAAGAGGACAACCGTCCGCAGGCAAAGCTCGACAGAATGGAAGGCAACGGCATGAGCGTCAGCGTCGGCAGACTGCGTGAGGACAGCGTGTACGATTACAAATTCATCGGGCTTTCCCACAACACCCTGCGCGGCGCGGCGGGCGGCGCGGTACTACTGGCAGAGTTGCTTGCAGCAAAGGGATATTTTGCAAACTAACAACCAAAGAACAAAAAAACGATAAAGGACATAGTATAAGGGTATGAAAGGTTTTTTTAAGGGCAGCGCTACTGCGCTGATTACACCGTTCAACGAAAACGGGATCAACTTTGATGCGTTGGGGGCTTTGATTGAACACCAAATCGCAGGCGGTACTTCGGCAATCGTCTTTTTAGGCACGACGGGCGAGCCCTCGACCATGACGTTTGAGGAAGAGCATATTTTGATGCAATACGCCGTGAAAAAGGTCGCTGGCAGAGCGAAGGTTATCTTCGGCTGCGGCAGCAACAACACGGGCGATGCCGTCATGACCGCAAAGGCGGCGGAAAGGTTCGGCGGCGACGGCTTACTTGCCGTTACCCCCTACTATAACAAATGTACGCAAAACGGCTTGGTGGCGTATTATAAGGCAATCTGCGAGGCGGCTTCTATCCCCGTAATCGCCTATAACGTACCCGGTCGCACGGGCGTGGAAATTCAGCCTGCCACTATGGCGAAAATCGCGGAAATTCCCAACATCGCAGGTATCAAGGACGCAGGCGGCAATATGGCAAAGACAATGGAGACCCTGCGCCTCGTTCGCGATAAGTGCGACGTTTATTCGGGCGAAGACGCGTTGAACCTCCCTATTCTTGCTTGCGGCGGCGTAGGCGTAATTTCCGTTTTATCCAACGTCGTCCCTGCTGACGTAGCAAAGTTGTGCGACCTCGTCTTAAACGGCAAAATGGAAGCGGCGATTGCGCTCAACGATAAGTTGTTGCCCGTGGCAAACGCTTGCTTTGTAGAGGTCAACCCTATCCCCGTCAAGGAGGCGATGAACCTTATCGGCTTTGACGCAGGCGTACCCAGAGCCCCCCTTACGAAAATTGAGGACGCGAACCGCGAAAAATTGATCGCGGCAATGCAAGCCTATGGCTTGGAGGTGCAGGCATGATACGAGTATTGCTTTGCGGCGCTTGCGGAAAGATGGGCGGAAACGTGCTGTCGTTGCTTTCCGAGGACGAAGAGGCAACCGTCGTTTGCGGCGTGGACCTCTACCCTAAAGAAATCGGTGTGCCCGTCTACCGCAACTTTAACGAGGTACAGGAAGAGGCGGACGTGATCATCGACTTTTCTTCCCCCGTTGGTCTGCAAGATCGTTTGGAGTTCGCTAAGAGCAAAGGCATCGGCATCGTCTTGGCGTCCACGGGCTTTACCGCAGACGACCTCGCCCTGATACAGTCCTACGAAAAGGACGTTGCTATTTTCCGCACCGCCAACCTTTCTTTGGGGATCAACCTGATGCAGGCGCTTGTCAAAGCAGCGGCGCAGGTTTTAGGCGAAGGCTTTGACGTCGAAATTGTCGAAAAACACCACAACCTCAAAAAGGACGCCCCCTCGGGGACGGCGTTGATGCTGGCAGACAGCGTAAACGAGGCGTTTGACGGCGACAAGAAATTCGTCTACGGCAGAGAAGGCATCGTCGGCGCAAGAGATAAAAAGGAAGTCGGGATACACGCCGTACGCGGCGGCACGATCGTCGGCGAACACGAGGTGATTTTCGCAGGCGAGGACGAGGTTATTACCATTTCCCATTCCGCAGCAAGCAAACGCGTATTTGCCGTCGGCGCAATCCGCGCAGCGAAATGGCTGGTCGGAAAACCCGCAGGTAAGTACGAGATGAAAGATATGTTGGCTTAAAGCCCCTCCCCCGATTACAACGGGGGAGTTTTTTTGTAATACCGACCTATGACATTTTTTCGAAAAAATGCTTGACGAGGCATATGCGCATATGATAGAATAATTCGTAGTGCTATCTTTACACAAAAGAAAGGAACGTATTTTTATGTTGCAAATCATCGAAGTACAAACGAAAAAACAACGAAAGGAATTTGTGGAATACCCGTTGCGTTTATACAAGGGAAATCCCTATTTCGTCCCCCCGCTTTACGGCGACGAAATCAACCTTTTCACCGACAAAAATATCTACAACAAAACCTGCAAGTCCGTGTTCTATTTGGCACAAAAGGACGGCAAAACCGTCGGGCGAATTCAAGGGATTTTACAGACCCAGTACAACGACTTAAAAGGAGTAAAGCAGGTGCGTTTCACTCGCTTTGATTGCGAGAACGACCCCGAAACCGCCAAGGCGTTGTTCCACGCCGTGGAAGAATGGGCAAAGGGGCTTGGCATGGACGAAGTCGTCGGGCCGCTTGGGTACAGCGACCTCGATAGAGAAGGGTTGCTGATTGAAGGATTTGAATACCTCTCCACCTTTGAGGAGCAATACAACTACGATTACTACCCCGCCCTTGTGGAAAGTTGCGGCTACGAAAAAGACGTAGACTGGCTGGAATTCCGTCTTTTCTCCCTAACCGACAACTTAGATAGGTTGGAAGCCATGGTGCAGCACACTCTCAAAAAATACAATCTGCATTTTGCTGATCCGAAATTATCCAAACGGGAATTCATTGAAAAATACGGCGAGGGGTTCTTTGCCTGCATCGACGAATGCTACAAGCATCTGTACGGCGTCGTACCCTACACCCCCGAAATGCAAAAGCAAATGGTCGACCAGTTTATGCTGATATTAAACCGCAAGTATCTGGTGGTCGTCTGCGACGAAAACGAGCAAGTCGTTGCCTGCGGCTTGTGCCTGCCCGGCATCGGTAAAGCCCTGCAAAAGAGCGGCGGTAGGCTGACCCCTGCCGCTTTGGTGCGCCTCTTGAAGGCGGTGAAAAAACCCACCACGATCGACTTTGGTTTGGTCGGAGTTTTGCCCAAATACCGCAAGACGGGCTTGAGTGCCTTCATGGCGGTCGTCCTTCGCGACCTTCTCAAAGACGGCACGGTGGAATATATGGAAACCAACTTAAACCTCGAGAGCAATACCTCTATCTACACCCTTTGGAAACGCTTTGATAGTATCCAACATAAGCGCAGACGCTCTTACATAAAACACATTTAACCAAAAAAAATAAAACCCAAGCCGACATTTCACGGAGAAACGTCGGCTTTTTTCTTTGCGCGTTTCAATCTTCTAAAAAAGGGGAATATTCCCAAAGAGAATTTTTTAGGAGAACGATCTATGAAAAAGACCACCATCGACGGAAACACCGCCGCCGCATACGCTTCGTACGCATTTTCAGAACTTGCTATCATCTACCCGATCACGCCCTCTTCCCCTATGGCGGAACTTGCCGACCTATGGCAAGCGCAGGGAAAAGAAAACTTGTTTGGCAAAGTCCCTGAAGTCGTAGAAATGCAATCGGAAGGGGGCGCAGCAGGTGCTTTGCACGGCGCGTTGACCTGCGGTGCGCTTGCCACCACCTATACCTGCAGTCAGGGGCTACTTTTGATGTTGCCGAATATGTACAAGATTGCAGGGGAATTGCTGCCCACCGTCTTTCACGTCAGCGCACGGGCGTTGTCCACGCACGCCCTCAGCATCTTCGGCGATCACCAAGACGTCATGGCGTGTCGGCAAACAGGATTTGCGATGCTGTGCGCCTCGTCCGTGCAAGAGGTAGCCGATTTCGCCGTGCTTGCCCACCTTGCGACGCTGTCCTCCAGTCTGCCGTTTTTGCACTTCTTCGACGGCTTTCGTACCTCGCACGAAACCTCTACCGCCCAGATTATGGAGTATGACGAACTGAAAACGCTGCTTTGCGAAGAAGACGTGTCCCGTTTCAAAGCCCGCGCACTCTCTCCCGACACTCCCGCCCAAAGAGGCACGGCGCAGAACCCGGACGTCTATTTTCAAAACCGAGAACGAAGTCAGCCGCTGTACGCCGCCCTGCCCGATACCGTGCAGGCTTGTATGGACAAATGCGCAAAAATCACAAAACGGCAATACCACGTCTTTGATTATTACGGAAGCGCAGAGGCGGAGCAGGTGCTGGTGATGATGGGCAGCGGAGCGCAAACCGCCCAAGAATGCGTAGACGAATGGACGAAGCCGGGCAAGAAAATCGGGCTGCTTGTCGTGCGGCTCTACCGCCCTTTCGACGGTGAACGGTTTTGCAAGGCTCTGCCTAAATCCTGCCGTAAAATTGCCGTTTTGGATAGAACCAAGGAGGCAGGCTCGGTGGGAGAGCCGCTGTATCTGGACGTTTGCGCCGCGCTGATTGAGGGCGGTAGACAGGGGATTGCCGTCGTCGGTGGGCGGTACGGCTTAGGGCAAAAGGAATTTACCCCTGCCATGGTCGCCGCCGTCTTTGACAATCTTGCAAAGCCCCACCCTAAAAATCATTTTACCGTGGGCATTGACGACGATATCTCCCACACCTCGTTGCCTATCCCCGATTTTCGCATCGAGGATCGGGATCTAACGGAGTGCAAGTTTTATGGGCTTGGCTCGGACGGAAGCGTTGGGGCGAACAAGAACTCTATTCAGCTCATCGGCGAACACACCGACCTATTCGTGCAAGGATATTTTCAGTACGATTCCCGAAAATCGGGTGGGTATACAATTTCCCACTTGCGATTTGGGAAGACCCCTATTCGCTCGGCGTACCTCGTAGAGCATCCCGATTTCGTCGCTTGCCACAATCCGTCCTATCTAAACCGCTACGATATGCTGACGGGTATACGGCAGGGCGGCACGTTCCTTTTAAACTGCCCTTGGACGGATTTAGAGCAGATAAACACGCACCTGCCCCCTGCATACAAGCAAATCATCGCCCAAAAGAGCCTACGTTTTTTCGTCATAGACGGCACAAAAATCGCAGGCGAAGCAGGGCTGCCCGGAAAGCACAGTATCGTGATGCAAGCCGCTTTTTTCCTGTTGCATCCGCACGTTTTACCATATGAACGAGCGATACGGCTCTTAGAGGACACCTTAAAGCGAAAGTTCTCCGCAAAAGGCAGCGAGGTAATAAACGCCAACCTAACCGCGATTTCAAAAGTGCCTGCCGCCTTAAAGGAAATCGTTTACCCCAAAGAATGGGCAACGGCAACCATGGAAAAAGTCAACCAAAACGCCGACGAAAACGGGTATTTTAAGGAGTATATTTCCCCCATTTTGCGCTTAAAGGGGGACAACCTGCCGGTATCCGCGTTCTCAATAGACGGCACCGTTCCCACCGACACGGCAAAGTTAGAAAAGCACGGCGTAGCGGCATCCATTCCTCGTTGGATTCCAGAAAACTGTATACAATGCAATCAATGCTCCTTCGTCTGTCCGCACGCATGTATTCGCCCCTACCTCTTTGAAGAGGGCGACTCCGTACCGCAGGGCTTCTACGGCATTTCGGCAACGGGAATGCAAGGGAAACGCTTTCGCATACAAGTTTCCATTCACGATTGTATGGGTTGCGGCGTGTGCGCTCGTACCTGCCCCGCCAAAAACAAAGCGCTTGTAATGACCCCTGTGGGCGAATTGCCAGAGAAAGAAGGGGAAAACTGGGCATTTGCGCAAACTTTGCCGAGCCCTGATTCGTCCACCTTTCGCGCCGATACCGTGAAAGGTAGCCAGTTTAAACAACCACTCTTCGAGTTCTCCTACGCCTGCGCAGGTTGCGGAGAAACCCCCTATATCAAACTGCTGACACAACTGTTTGGCGAGCGCCTGCTCATCGCCAACGCCACGGGCTGTTCGTCCATTTACGGCGGCTCATCGCCGACCTGCCCCTACGCAAAGACCAAAGACGGAAAAGGTCCGGCGTGGGGAAGCTCCCTCTTTGAGGACAACGCCGAGTTTGGTTTTGGAATGCGACTTGCCTACGACCTAAAAGAGTGCGGCAGGGAAAAATCCGTTTGGTGTATCGGCGGCGACGGCTGGGCGTATGACATCGGCTACGGAGGATTAGACCACGTCTTGGCAAGCGATAAAAACGTCAACGTTTTGGTGCTTGATTCGGAAGTCTATTCCAACACGGGTGGACAACTGTCCAAAGCAACACCTTTAGGCGCAATCGCACGATTTGCCGCCAAAGGCAAACAAACGAGGAAAAAGCCCCTTGGGCTGATGGCGATGCAATACGGAAACGTTTACGTGGCG
The DNA here is from genome assembly GCA_017408045.1 of Clostridia bacterium. Lineage (GTDB taxonomy): Bacteria > Bacillota > Clostridia > Christensenellales > Borkfalkiaceae > Scatosoma. The sequence goes on from JAFQVL010000022.1 coordinate 28,316, forward strand.
CAGGTGGCGTTAGGGGCGAATATGCAACAGCTGGTGCGTACTCTTATGGAGGCAGAGGCGCACGACGGCCCGTCGCTTGTCATTGCTTACACGCCTTGTATCGCCCACGGCGTGAGTATGAGCCACTCGGTAGAAGAGGAAAAAAGGGCGGTGGAATGTGGGTACTGGCATCTGTACCGATACAACCCTGCTTTGCGTGGGGAAGGAAAAATTCCCTTCGTTTTGGATAGCAAGCAGCCCAGCAAGCCGTTGCGCGAATTTTTGCTTAGGGAAAACCGTTTCGCCTCTTTATTGCGCGAATCTCCCGAAACGGCGGAAAGGCTATTCGCGAAAGCCGAAGAAGACAGCCGTCAGCTTTACGAGCTGTATCTGCGACTTGGCGCGCAATCGTAAAAATCGGGGAGTTGGAAACAGCCAACTCCCCTCTTGTATGCATTATTGCAAAAGTGATACAACCTACAGTTGAAGATATACCATTGCTTTCGCAATGGATAAAAACACCACAGAAAATGTATTATTTTCTGTGGTGTTTTTGGTGGGAGGGGTGAGACTCGGACTCACGAAACCTGAGGTGGCGGATTTACAGTCCGCTGCAATTGCCGCTATGCGACCCTCCCATATATATGCAATTCGAATTATGATTTGTTGTGGAGCCGGTGATTGGACTCGAACCCACAACCTGCTGATTACAAATCAGCTGCTCTGCCATTGAGCTACACCGGCAGGTTCACCTTTCGATG
>JAFQVL010000023.1 GCA_017408045.1 Clostridia bacterium
GATATACAGTTCGCCCGAAGAAATTTCTTCCAAACCTGCAATCATACGAAGGGTGGTAGACTTACCGCAACCGGAAGGGCCAACCAAAACGATGAATTCCTTATCTCTGATATCGAGACAGAAATTGAAAACAGCCTGTACACCGGAAGGGTATACTTTGTTAATGCCTTTCAGCAAAAGTCCTGACATAATCTTTTCCTCCAAAGATTCATATTTTTATTCGATAGTAATATTTTACTATATTTTTCAAAAAAATACAATAGGCAATTTTGACAAACTTGTCCTTCTCTATTGTCTATATTGCACAAAAGCGGCACGGTTTCGTAGGGGAGGGGTTTCCCCTCCCGCGAGAGTGCATTGAAACAAAGTTTCGTCAATTGCAAGTCTAACGCCTTGCGTTATGGAATAATTAAAATATTTCCGCAACGATTGCTGCAAGCAATCAATTCACGTTTTGCAACCGCAAAACAATTCACGCATACATAGTATGCAATTCACGATTTACAAAGTAAATCATTTCACCGCAACGCTTTGCGTTGCCTATTGCGCCGCAGATTCATCGTTTTTTAGGGGAGAATCTTACCCGTGGCACGATACAACCCATACCACTCCTCTCTCGTCAATTCGACGTCCGCGGCTTTACACAGTTCCGCAATCCGTTCGGGGGTGGTTGAACCGACCACCGCTTGCATACCGGCAGGGTGTCGCAAAATCCACGCTACCGCAATGGCGGCAGGGGAAACGGAATACTTTTCAGCAAGTCGGAACAATTCTGCATTCAAGGCAGGGAACTTTTCGTTGCCCACGAACACTCCCTCTATAAACCCGTACGCAAGGGGGGACCAAGCCTGCAAAACGATATTGTTTTTGCGGCAGTATTCGATTAAGCCCTGCGTCCTGCCCACACCCTCTGCGGTTTCTATATTGAAATGCAAACCCTCGTCAATCATGGGACAATGCATCAGGGAAAGCTGCACTTGGTTTGCGGCAACCTTAATGCCTGCCGAGCGCATCAACTCGATTTGCGCAGGCGAAAAGTTGGATACGCCAAAAGCGCGCACCTTTCCTTCCGTCTGCAAGCGATCGAACGCCTCGTAAATCTCGTCAGGCTCCATCAGCGCATCGGGACGATGCAATAAGAGCACGTCCAAATAGTCGGTATTCATACGTTTTGCGCTCGTTTCGACGGACGCCAAAATATGGTCGCGCGTGAGGTCGTAATACCCTTCGCAAATCCCGCATTTCGTCTGCAGTACCAGTTCTTCACGAGGGATTTCCAAATCCTTCATCGCCAAGCCGAACACCGTTTCGCTGTCCCCTTGACCGTAAATATCCGCGTGGTCAAAGGTATTTGCGCCCGCTTTTAACGCCTCGATGATAATCTCCTCAATCTGTCTGAGCGGTTTCCCTGCATAGCGCATACCGCCAACCACCACTTTGGAGCAGCTGACACCGCCCACGTCTACGTATTTCATAAGCATCTCCTTTTTATAAAGCTTTCTCCGCTCCTAAAACGGCTATTTTTCTAGGCCGTGTCGCAGAGAATGGTTGATTGACAACAAAATTGTTTTTGTTGGATTGACGAGAAAAATATAAGAAAGACAAGCGTTTTGTGAGGGCGCATACCCATTGTACGCAACCAAACAAAGCGCAGTTCAACGCAATATCGCGCAGAATTTCAAAACAGCGGTTCAAAAATTAACCAGATGATGCGACAGAGCCTTTTACATCAAATCCAACTTTTTCCAACTCCCCTGCAGCCCCATTTCGTGCAAAACACGATGATAGGCAAACGCAGGCAACTGGCTTTCCAACGTCTCGACGGCGCGTTTCAACTGTGCAAAATACTCGTCGAACGCCTTTTTAGGCAAGACATATTTCAAGGCGACCAACATCGCCATACAGTCGTTATTGCCGTATAGAGCCGTTCCGTCCTGCCTTTTCGGCAGCTGCAGTTTTGTCAAAACGCCCAGCGTTTGGGTCAAGCGCACGCGCGGCAAGTGCGCGCAATACACACGCTCGCCGTGGGCGGCAATATTACGAAAGCATACCAACAGCTCAATCATATTGCACAAATCGGGATAAGCAACGCCGTATTCCCTGGCAATCTCTCTGCCGTCGTCCGTTTTCAAAAGGCTCAAAAACTTAGACGCGTTTCCAAAGCTCAACAACCGTATCAGTACCCAAAAGGGAACGTGGCGATAGGTTTTATCGTAGTAAGCGATATAGTCCCGATAGGCAGAAGAGCCCGTTTTACAGGCGTCCTGCAACGCCGAACGGCAAGTGCCGATGATCCAACGCACGTGCGGCAATTCAGTAGGGGCTTGGGTAAAATTTTCTTCCCGCAGGTACAACTTTTCGTCCACGCCATACCTTGCGGAAAAGACGTCGGAGAGCATCGCTTTTATATTGCATTCCACCTGCTGGGTCGCCTCGTAGACAATTTCTCTTAAGCGCTTGTCAAAATCAAACAGCGCCTCTACGTGCGCAAAACTAACCCCCTTGCGATAACGTTTATTCTGATCCTTAAACAGGCGGTTGTAGCCTACCGCGAAGTTATAATACCCCTCCCACTTCAAGCGCCGTTTCGCGTGCTTTTCGTCGGGGATATGCAGCCCGTCGCGCTTGAGTTTTTCAATCTGCTGATCGCTGTTAAAATATACTTTTTGCGTCTTCTTTTTCGTCATATTGCAACCTATAAAAAATGGGAAGCCCATCAATGGACTTCCCGCCGTTCCCGCGCCCCAAAACGACGTCGGAAATCTTTCCCGTCCATTATAGCATATTCAAAAACGCTTGTCAATACGCATTTTTGCAAAAAGAGCCCTTTACCACTCCAAAATTTCCTCCGCAGAGGAAAGCCCGCAAGCCTTGCAAACCTCTATCACCTCGTCGCCGCCGACGGGCATACGCTCCATCGTCTTGCCGCAGACAGGGCATATGCGAATATAGATACCGTCCACGTTCTTGCGAGGCTGCTGCTTGAACGTTTCGTCAATCTCGTACAAGCGGTAATAGACGGGGACGTCCACCTGCTGCCCAAGCCTTTTTGCCAGCTTACGTCCCTCTTCGTTGAGCTTGGAATCATATCGCAGCAACTGGTCGGAAGTAAACTCGTCGTACATCACGGTGTTTTCCAACGCAAGCATTGCTGCAAAAGCTTCCTGCCACTTCAGCGTATCGTCAAAGCCGCCGCCCTCAAAGGCAGGCAGGCGATACAGAGGAATCGTCCTTCCGCAGGAAAGGCAGACGAAAGGCGCTTCGCTTTGCCCATGCTCCGTCCGCATTTCAATGCCCACCCGCGAGGAACAAACGCACTTTTCGCTGCCGCTATCCAGCAGGGTAAGGGAAATATCGAAATATTCTTTCAGTTGAGCGCGGTCGCGCGCCACGTACGGGGCGTCGTTCTTTTCTGCCAACGCGTCCACCTCGGGCGCGTATACGAAATAGGCGAACGGCTTATCTCCGCGCCTGATTTCACCGCCTAACGACTGCCCGCTATGCCGACATAAAAGCAAAAACCAAGAAATTTTTGAGGCAAGCATCCTCTCCTCGCCGTCAATATCAACGCCCTCACGGGGGATAAATTCCATTTCAAAAACGTACATGTCCATCTTCCTCCAATGGGAACGCGCTGTAGTATTCGTCTGTTTTTACGATGTCCACTCTGCCTTGCATATAGTCGACCAAGCCCTTTTCAAAAGCCTCTACCCCTGCCTTTTTCACCGCAACCGTGAACAGCACTTTTGCGCCGTAGTCCGAGGAAAGTACCGTACAGGTATGGGTCGAAAAGTATTTCTGCACGCTGTCAATGCCCGTATAATCCACCTCGATAGCAAGTTCGATACACTTTTCAAGACTGCGGATATCCGCCGCCGCAAGGTTCTCTGCCGCAGAAGAGGAGTACGCGCGTACCAGCCCCCCTGCGCCCAGTTTAATCCCCCCGAAGTAGCGCACCACCGCCACGGCGGTTTCAAACAGTTTTTTGTTTTTTAAGACGTCGAGAATGGGCACGCCAGCCGTGCCCTGCGGCTCACCGTCGTCCGAAAAACGCTGCAAATTCCCCAACTTGTCCGCAACGAACGCAAAGCAACAATGGGTGGCAAAGGGGTGCATACCGCGAATCTCCGCGATAAACGCCCGCGCCTCTTCCTCACTCCCTACGTGCTGCGAATAGGTGAGAAATCGGGATTTTTCGATGATTTTTTCCGTTTCCGTCCGTCCGTGAACGGTCAAGATTGCTCTTTCCATAACTCCTATTATGCAAAAAAGGCAGGAAAAGCCCTGCCTCTTTTTTATCTAACTACGATTTTTACGTGTACCTTTTTCCCTTTGTGCAGGACAAACTCCGCCGCGGGAACGGGCATATTCACGTCAGATACCTTGCTTTCGTCCACGGAAACGCCGCCCTGTTCAATCAAACGGCGCGCCTCGCCCTTGGATTTTGCAATCCCAGCCGCCACCATTACGTCCACGACCGTAGCAACGCCCGAAACCTCTTTGGTCAAAAGCTCCGCATCGCCGCCGCCGAACGCCGCCTTAGCTTGGCTTTCCGCCAGTTTTGCCGCCTCTTCGCCGTGCACCTCTTTCGTAAGCTCGAACGCAAGCACCGCTTTCGCCTTGTTGATACGCTCGTCGCGGTGGGCGCAAAGTTCCTTAATTTGCTCCACAGGCAGGAAGGTGAGCAGCATCATACACTTTTCGACGTCCTCGTCTGCGGTATTGCGCCAGTATTGATAGAACTCGTACGGGCTCGTCTTGTTTTCGTCCAGCCATACTGCGCCCTTTGCAGTCTTGCCCATCTTCTTGCCGTCCGAGGTCGTAAGCAAGGTGAAGGTCATCGCAAACGCAGGCTTTTGTTCTTTGATACGGATGAGGTTTGCGCCCGCCAAAATGTTGCTCCATTGGTCGTCGCCGCCGAGCTCCAACGAGCAGCCGTATTTTTGGTGCAGGTACAAGAAGTCGTACGCCTGCATCAGCATATAGTTGAATTCCAGGAAAGAAAGCCCTCTTTCCAAACGCTGCTTAAAGCATTCCGCCGACAACATTCTGTTGACGGAGAAGTGCGCGCCGATCTCACGCAAGAAATCGACGTAGTTCAAGTCCAGCAGCCAGTCGCCGTTGTCCACGATAATCGCCGCATTTTCACCCTCAAAGCTGATGAACTTCGACATCTGCTTTTTGAAACATTCGACGTTGTGGCGGATGGTTTCCTTGGTCATCATGCTGCGCATATCCGTTCTGCCGGAGGGGTCGCCGACCATCGCCGTACCGCCGCCGATGAGGATAATGGGCTTGTGCCCAGCCTGCTGCATATGGTGCATCGCAATGAGCTGCATAAAGTGCCCAACGTGCAGGGAATCTGCCGTGGGGTCGAAACCGATATAGAAAGGTACGCTCTCTTTTCCAAGCTTTTCATACAGCTCCTCTTCAAACACCGTCTGTTTGATAAAGCCGCGTTCTCTCAGCGTATCCATTACGTTTTTTGCCATTTCAATACTCCTTATTGTTAAAGCTTTGCTTTAATATACTACATTTCGCCCCCTCTTGTCAAGCGTTTCAAGGCAAAAATTGGCAGCAAAAACTTGACAAGTTCCGTCATATATTGTATAATAGCCCTATAAAACGAGGGGGGCAGGTACGAAATGAAACTAAAAATCATCTTAGATATGCTATTCGAGCTGTTGCAAAAAAGAAAACTGAGCGCCGCTTATTTTTCCAAAAAGTACCGCCTTTCCCCTCGAACGGTGTACCGATACGTAGAGGCGTTAAAAACCGCCGTTCCCTTAGAAATCACCCGTGGCAGAAACGGCGGCATCGCCCTGCCGGACAAATATCGTCTGCCCGTCAACTTTATGACGAACGAGGAATATCTTGCCGCTATCGAGGGGTTGGAAATCGCCTACTGTCATCAACCGGACGAACGGTTCTTGCTCGCAAAAGAAAAGCTTGCCGCCGAATACAAGCCGACGGAAGAGGAGCTGTTGGAAGCCGCAGAGGACGACAACCCCGATGCCGTTTTACTGCCCTTACTCTAATCCCTGACTAAAATTAACCAAAGTAATATAGTCCAAACTAGCCCCAAAGTCCTCTTTGGGGTGCAGAGCAATTTTATAGCGAATAAATTCTCTTCTTCTGCAAGGCGAAAGCCGCAGGCAAACCCGACGGTTTACCAAGGATTTCAACGAAGCAGCAGGAAGAATTTACCGCTAAAAATCTTGATTGGGACTATATTGCTTTGGTTAACAGCATATACCGCCTAAAAAATGGATATAATATGATACATTATCCATGGGTTTAGGGGGTATTTTTTATGCAAAAAATTGTGTTTACGGGCGGCGGCAGCGCAGGGCACGTCCTTCCAAACGTTGCCATCATCGAAGCGTTAAAGCAGGCGAGCACATACGATTTATATTACTTTGGAACAAGCGGTATCGAGCGCAGCATCATCGCCCCCTTAAAGCTACCCTATTTCTGCTTTGAAACCCCAAAGTTAAAACGCGGCGGTAGCTTTGCCGCCTTTAAGAACAATCTGTCTATCCCTTTTCGGCTGCTCGCCGCCGTCAAAAGGGTGAAAAAGGCACTCAAGGAAATCCGTCCCGATCTCGTGTTTTCCAAGGGTGGCTACGTCGCCCTGCCCGTCGTCTTGGCGGCAGCTCAGCTAAAAATCCCCTGCCTTTCGCACGAGAGCGACTTGACCCCGGGGCTTGCCAACCGCCTGATGCAAAGACGGTGCAAAGAGGTGCTCACAGCCTTTCCCGAAACAGCAGACCGCTTTCAAAACGGTCGGTATTGCGGACAGCCGCTGCGCAGCAGCTTGTTCGGGCGCAGCCGCACTTCTGCAAGAAAGATTTGGGCAGAGGATACGACCAGAAAAGTCCTCTTGGTTTTCGGTGGCGGCAGCGGCAGCGCCGCCTTAAACGAGGCGATTCGTAAACACGCCTCTACCCTTTGCCAAAAGTATTATCTTATCCACGTCTGCGGCAGAGGTAACGGTATGGAAAGCAAGCTAAAAAACTATCGGCAGGTGGAATTCATTGAGGACATGGGGGGCGTCTATGCCGCCGCTGACCTCATCATCTCACGCGCAGGCGCAGGGGCAATATTTGAGGCGATTGCCCTGAAAAAACCTGCTCTCTTGATCCCGTTAGAGGGACAGACGAGGGGGGATCAAAAGGAGAATGCAGCGTACTTTTTGCGCCGTGGACTCTGCCACGTTTTACCCCAAAGCGACCTCGACCGCCTCCCCGAAAAGGTGGAAGAAACGCTGCAGGATACGGCGTTATACGAAGCGCTTTTGCGCGCCCCCTATCAATCGGGAACGACCGCCGCCGTAGCCGCCGTGCAAAGCTGTTTACAAACGGAATGAGAGCGACCTACGACCTGCCTCGCTACCCTGCCAAAAAGCGCCGCCATAGAAGAAAAAAACGGCTGTTAGCCATTCTGCTTTCGATTGTTGCCGTTGCCTCAATACTCTTTTTCTATTTTCAAAGAAACGTACGTCGGGTACTCATTTCTATCAGCCAAGCAACAATGCGCGCTTCCACCACCGTCGCCGTCAACGACGCGGTGTATTATACCCTTTCGGACGATTTGCGCTATGAGGACTTGGTGCAGGTAGAACGGGACGAAAAGGGGAACATCGTCGCCGTATCGGCAAACGCCCTGAAAATCAATAAAATCGCACGCGACACCGCGTCCATTTCGCAATCCAACCTAAAAAGCCTCAGCCTAAACGGCATTCCCATTCCCTTGGGGGCGTTGACAGGAATTGAGGCGTTTGCAGGGTTAGGGCCGCCCATCCCCTTTCGGATTATTCCCGTTAGCTCCGTTTCCTGCGATTTTAGCTCTGAGTTCGAGAGCGTAGGCATCAACCAAACCAAGCACAGTATCTACCTAAACGTGATTGCAGACATCAGTATCGTCATGCCCTCACGGACGGAAAACTTCGCCGTGATTACAGAAATTTTGGTGGGGGAATTTGTCATCGTGGGCAGCGTCCCCGACACCTTCTTGCAGACGGATATCTTCGGCAATAAGTTGCCATTGTAAGTGAATTGATTTACTGTGTAAATCGTGAATTGACGGCGCAGCCGTCATGCATTGAACGCAAAAAGCATTCGTGAATTGCAAGGCTATTGCCTTGCGTTAAGGAAAAATTTTAAATCATTCCACAACGATTGCCCGAGGCAATCCATGCACGTTTTGCCCTGCAAAACAATTCACGCATACAAAGTATGCAATTCACGAAATTAAAGATTTCCATTCACTAAAAAAAGAGGCTGACTGCCTCTTTTTTAATTCCTTTTCGTCTTCGCTTTGAACAGAAACGCCATAATCAGCGAAAAGATAATGGCGGCGGAAATCCCTGCCGCGGCGGCGGAAAACGAACCGGTGATCGCGCCAAACCAGCCCTGCTCTGCCCCTTTCATCGCTCCGTTTGCAAGAAGGTAGCCAAATCCGCTAATCGGCACGGTTGCGCCCGCGCCGGCAAAATCCACCAGCGGCTGATACAAGCCCAGCCCCTGCAAAACGACCCCAACTACCAAAAACATAACGAGGATCTTTCCTGCCGTAAGATCGGTAAAATTGATGACCACCTGCGCAATTGCACATATCAATCCCCCCACGGCAAACGCTTTTACAAATCCTAAAATTAGCTCTAATAGCTCTGCATACATACCCATTCCTCCATAGACAGTATGCAAAAAGGAACACACTTTTATGCGTTTCTTTTTTCGGTTCTATCACCTCACCTGCTTGATTTTTGAATCGCCGTTTTGAAAACGGCTCGGGAAAATAATTGCGAAATACTTCGCATTTTGCTCGGTTACAGACCGCTGAGGGTATGCGCCCTCACAAAACGCTGGTCTTTCTTATATTTTTCTCGTCAATCCAACAAAACAATTTTGTTGTAAATCAACCATTCTCTGTGATAGAACCTAATTTTTTAATTTTCCTCTCGTTCGATAGCAACGGCGTGGCAGATACAGGGAATACTCTCCCCCTGACCGCTCGATACGGTAGACAATAGCGCGCCCGTCGCCGCAAGCAGTACGCGACACAGCTCGCCTCTTTTCAACTTTTCATAGAGGTAGGCATTGAACACGACGGCGCTGCAGCCCGCGCCGCTGCCCCCTTGAAATTCGTCCTCGACGACGTTGTAGACGATTTCGCCACAATCGACGTGGTTCTTTTCAATGTCCACTCCCTTTTCCCATAAGAGGTCTTTTAGCAAGCGGCTGCCCAGCGCGCCCAAATCCCCCGTGATAATGAGATCGTAATAATCCGCTTCTCTGCCCGTGTCCTGCAGGTGGGTCAAAATGGTATCCGCCGCCGCAGGGGATATGTGTCAAGTAGAACCATAGTGAAATCGCAAAATTTTTCTTTAATTTTTTGATTATTTTTCCACTCTTTTTACATCCCCTATAAATAGGTTGTGCTACGCTTTAATTTCTATTCTTTTCTCTTATAAATTCTCTATTGCCACCGCATGCGAAATACAAGGGATACTTTCACCTTGTCCACTCGACACGGTGGACAATAATGCACCCGTCGCGATGAAAAGCACCTTGTTTAATTCTCTCCTTTTTATCTTGTCCATAATGTAAGAATTAAAAACCACGGCACTACAGCCTGCGCCACTTCCACCTTGGAACTCATCTTCGATTACGTTGTAAATTATCTCCCCACAATCGACATGGTTCGGCTGTATTTCCACACCCTTTTCCCACGTTAAATCTTTCAAAATTCGGCTACCTAACGCCCCTAAATCACCCGTCACTATAAGGTCATAATAGTCTGCCTTCCTACCTGTATCTTTTAAGTGTTCCAATATAGTCGAAGCACAACTTGGACTCATAGCTGCACCGAGATTATTCACGTCCGTTATACCAAAATCCACAACCTTGCCAAACGTTGCAGAAGTGATAGCAGGGTATGTTTTTTGATTATTTCCACCACCCATGTCTGCGACGACGCATCCACCTGCACCTGTGACAGTCCATTGTGCTTGAGGCGGACGGGTATTCCCTAATTCCAACGGATATCGATATTGTCGCTCTGCCGAAGAAAAATGACTTCCCGTCGCGGCAACAATTTTTTTATAATATCCTGCATTCACAAAAGATGCGGCTATCGCCATATTCTCCGCCATCGTAGAACAAGCACCATATACCCCAAGGAAAGGGAAATCGAAATCACGGGCAGCAAACGACGCAGAAATAATTTGGTTTAGCAAGTCGCCCGATACAAGCAAGTCCATAGCCTTCTCATCTAAATTTGCATTTTTTATCGCTTGACTGATTGCATATATCGACGCTCGTTAAACGTAAGATTGATTAAGTCTTTCGGATTATCGTATCCCTCCATTTGCGCCACGACGGAAAATTTATCAAGTTCCTTTTTCGTCATAGCGTCAAGCCGTTTCGCCAAGTAATTGATTTCGTCCA
>JAFQVL010000024.1 GCA_017408045.1 Clostridia bacterium
CCAGACGAATAAGTAAATTCATCGTAAAAGGTCGCATATTCATCTGCACGAATTGGCGTATCTGCCCAAATCCATTTTGCTTGTCTCATTGTTTGCTCCTACTTATCGTTCTCCAACTTAAAAAACTTTCGTTATTGTATTATTTTTTATTTAATTGTTTTATAAAGCGATCCGTAAGCTTGGCAAGCACGATAATCCTGCCCTTCCTTATCCATACCAAACGCATTCCATGCCGCAGGACGATAAATTTTATCTTCTGCAACGTTGTGCATACAAACGGGAATACGCAGCATTGAACAAAGGGTGATTACGTCTGCGCCGATATGCCCGTAGGATATTGCGCCGTGGTTAGCGCCCCAGTTGTTCATTACTTCATACGCCGTCTTAAACGCGCTACCTTCCTTGCCATCGCAACGAGGCGCGAACCAAGTACAAGGCCAGGTGTAGTCCGTTCGCTTCCAAAGTTTATGGGTTACCTCGTCGGGTACGCCTACCGCCCAACCCTCGGCGATCTGCATCACAGGGCCAATGCCCTTCACCATATTCAAACGGAGCATCGTACAAGGCATTTCCGCACGGGTAACAAATCTGGAAGAATAGCCACCGCCACGGAAGTAGCCAAGATCGGCGTACGGCCAGGTCGTCGCCGCCATACAAGCGTCGATATCCGTATCTGTCATATCCCACCACTTTTTCATTACAGCGTTGCCGTTTTCGTCCTTCACTTCACCGCAAGCATCGACACACGCCGCACCCGAGTTAATCAAGTGGATAAAACCGTCCGATTCCTTCGCTTTGCCCTCTATCTCATAGCCAGTTACACGCTTAATCGCATCGCCAGACCAGTAGGTACGCACGTCGGCAAAGATTTGCGCTCTGCCTGTCAACAACTTACCAAACAGCATACAAACGCCGTTCAAAGTATCATTTTCGGTGGCAAGGATATAAGGCTCTCTTGCGCCGTTCCAATCGAAGGTGGAATTCAAAATACTTTCGGGGAAGTCGCAGTTCGGGTAGAAGTCTGTCCATTGTCTTTGACCTTGGAAACCAGCCGCAATCGCGTTGTGTCCAACCATTTCCTCTTCTGCGCCTTCAGGCAAGTTGGGATTGCCATTCATCAAATCTTTGATAATGCACGCCATCTTTGCCGTAAATTCCCAATCTTTTTCCTTTTCTTCGGGAGTTCTTTGCAAATCCTCGGGATTCTTGTCGAAATCCGCGTTGCACTTTGCCTTTACCCAAGCCAACGCCTTTTCGTATTCCGCTTTGTCATAGATACCCTCAGTCATTCGGCGGATAATTTCCACCTCGTCCACGCTCTCTACACGCATACCAAGGTATTCTTCAAACAATTCTACGCTAACGATAGAGCCTGCAATACCCATACAAATCGAGCCGATCTGCAAATAGGATTTTCCACGCATGGTTGCAACCGCTACCGCACAGCGCGCAAAACGCAGCAACTTTTCTTCTACGTCCGCAGGGATGGAAGTATCGTCC
>JAFQVL010000025.1 GCA_017408045.1 Clostridia bacterium
AAATTTTAAAATTTTTTCAATTTTTTTTCAAAAAACTGTTGACAAAATGTCAGAGGTGGTCTATAATAACCTCAAATCGTGTAAAAGGGGAGAAACTCTTTTGTGCGAGAACTTTTGGAAGAAGGAGGGTCGCGAATGGCAACGTTTTTTTGCGGTACTTACGAACACCAAATCGACGATAAAAACCGTTTGCGGATTCCTGCGAAATTCCGAAAGGCGCTCATCGGTGAGGACGGCGATAAATCGTACAGCTTTGCGCGTGGTATGGTAGACGGGTGCGTCTACGTACTGCCCGAGGAAGAACTGCAGGCGATTATGGAAAAGCTGTCCGAAGAAAAGATGGGCGAGGCGTCCTTGGCGACGATGCTCTTTTACGGAAGCGTGTACGAAGCGGAGGAAGATCCGCAGGGCAGAGTAGTGCTTCCTGCAAAGCTGAAGGCGGCGGCTGGTATCGAAAAAGATATCGTGACGGTAGGTCACGGCAAGCGCATTGAAATCTGGGCGGCGGACGTTTACGAAAGAATTTGCGCGGACGCGAATTACAAGGCTGAGTTCAAGAAGTTGGGGATTTAGCGATGTTGGAATTTTCGCACAAGCCTGTAATGCTGGAAGAATGTATGGAAGGGCTTGCCTTAAAGGACGGCGGAATTTACTTCGACGGCACGGTAGGGGGCGGAAATCACTCCTACGAGATCCTGCGGCGCAGCGGTCCTAACGGCAGATTGATTGCCACCGACTTGGACGACGAGGCGATAGAGGCAGCGACAAAAAAACTGTCGCCGTTCGCGGGCAGATTTACCATTTATAAATCCAACTACAAGGATTTTGAACGGTTATTCGACGAGGCTGGCTTTGATAAAATCGACGGTGCATTGCTTGATTTTGGCATCAGTTCTCATCAGATAGACGACGAGGATAGGGGCTTTTCCTATAAAATAGCCTCTGCGCCTTTGGATATGCGCATGGACACGACTGCGCCTTTGACGGCGGAAATCGTCCTGAACACCTATTCCGAGGCAGAGCTTGCGAGGATTTTAAAAGAATACGGCGAAGAAACCTTTGCGCGGCAGATTGCGAGAAACATCGTCAAGTATCGGGAAACGCAGCCCATCAAGACTTCGGGGCAATTTTCCGAGATTATCCGCGGCAGTATTCCTGCGAAGTTCCGCTACGGCGCGCCTTGCGAACGAAAGAGTTATCAAGCGATTCGCATTGAGGTAAACAAAGAGCTGGACGGTCTGTACGACTTAGTCGTAGGGCTGACAAGACGGCTGAAAAAGGGCGGCAGAATCGTCATTCTCACCTTCCAGTCCTTAGAGGACAGAATCGTGAAAGAGGCGTTTCGGTATATGCAGACACCCTGCACCTGTCCGCCGAGCTTTCCCGTCTGCATCTGCGGCAAAAAGGCAGAGGTAAAGACGGTCAACCGCAAGCCGATTACGGCGAGCGAAGAAGAATTGTGCGACAATTCCCGCAGTAAATGCGCAAAATTGCGTATTGCTGAGAAATTATAAAGAATGAGATAAGGAGAAGGACGGCCATGGCTTACAACGACGGAAGAAAGACGACGGTTATCGATAAAGAGGCTGAATTACATAATTCGCGTATCAATAATATGTATACCATTTTGCAGAATGCGGAAAGCGAACAGCTCGAACGCCTTTGGGAAGAGGCGAAGCGCGCGCCGCAGGCTAGTGTTCTTGCGCCCGAAAAGCCTGCCGAAGTGCCCGTCTACGAGCATACGCCCGTTCAATCCGATCTTTTTACCCCTGCAACGCTGGATAGAACGATTGAACGCAGCGTTCCTACCTATCCCGTTTACCAGCCTACGCCTACGCAAGTAGCGGTAGAGGCGGAGCAGGAGCAGGAGTACGCTTACAGCCTGACTTCTGCGGCGAAAAAAGCAATTGCGATTTTCGCGTCTGCTGCGGCGGTGATGATGACCTTAATCTGCGTGAATACGCACGTAATCAACTTGCGCAAGGCAGAAATCAGCGCGTTGGAACTCAGCAATGCAAACGCTCGCGTGGCGATTGCGCAGCTCGAAGAGCAGATTGCAGTAGAGAGCAGCGAAGAGTCCATTCGTGAGTGGGCGTTGCAAGAGGGCTTGATACAAGAATAAAAGCGGCTAAGGAGCAAAAAATTGAATAACGATTATTCCATATCGGTTTTACGAAAGAGGTTATCGGCTATTTGCATAGCGATAACCTTTCTTTTTTGCATTTTGTGCGGTAGATTTTTCTACGTGCAGGTCGTTTGGCAGGAAGAGCTCGCTTATCGCGCGCTTGACCAATGGACGAGGGAAATTCCTTTGGTGGCAGAGCGGGGCTTGATTACCGACCGCAACGGTACGGTTTTGGTTGAGAACAACACGGCTTATACGGTGTATGCGCGCTCGAACGCCGTCAAGGACAAAGCAGGGACGGCGGAAAAGCTTGCAACCGCTTTGCAGTTGGACGGTGAGGCGCTTTTCAAAAAGTTGACCACGGTAAAGGCGTCGGAAATCACCGTGGCTCGTCGGGTGGAGAAGTCAAGGATAGCAAACTTGACGGCGCAGGGCTTGGACGGGGTGTACTATGCGCGCGACAATCTTCGGTATTATCCGCAGGGGGAGATCCTTTGCCAAGTGTTGGGCTTTACCTCGTCGGACAATACGGGGACTACGGGTCTGGAGAAGTATTACGACAAATACCTCGCAGGCAAAAACGGCGAATTGCTGTACGAAACCGATCTCGTGGGTATAGAATTGCAGGACGCCGTGGCTGCGTATCGCGCCGCAGAGCCGGGAATGTCCCTGCAACTCACCGTCGATTTAGAGATACAGAGGGTGGTGGAAGAGGCTTTGAAAAAAGCGGTGGAAGAATATTCTCCCGTCGGCGCAGAGTGTATCGTGTTAGACCCCAACAATTTCGAGGTGTTGGCGATGGCGAATTATCCCTCGTACGACCTAAACGAAGTGCCAAGGGACGATATAAAAAAATTGAACGCCCTTTCCAGAAACCGTATCGTCAGCGACATTTACGAGCCGGGCTCTACCTTCAAAATTATCACGGCGGCGGCGAACGTAGAGGAACACCTTAAGGGGAATTCTGCGGCGTATTCGCAGACACGCATTTTTTCTTCGTCGAGGACGAGGGCGGTGGACGGCACGACGGTAAAGTGCTGGAACAACCACCAAAACGGCAAACACAGTAATCAAACGCTTTCAGAGGCGCTCAACAATAGCTGCAACCCCTGCTTTACGGATATTGCGATGTCCTTGGGGAAAGAAACCTTCTATCAGTACCTTTCGGCGTTTGGGTTTGGGAAGTCTACGGGCTTGGATTTTAGCGGCGAGGCGTTAGGGCTACTGTTGCCACAGGGCGCGGTACGAGGTTGCGACCTTGCCAGAATCGGCTTTGGGCAGACGATTGCTGTCAGCGGACTGCAACTTGCCTGCGCGACGGCGGCGGCAATCAACGGCGGTAAATATTATACGCCGCACCTTGTCAAAAAGGTGTATGCAGAGGACGGGTACGTGGAAAAAGAAGTGGGGGCAGAGCTGCAACGCACGGTCATCAGCGAGAAAGCCTCTCGTATCATGGCGGAAATGTTAGAGGGGGTCGTTGCGGAAGGCAGCGGAAAAAAGGCGGCGGTGGAAGGCGTGCGCGTCGGCGGCAAGACGGGTGATATTCTGACAACTTGTGTAAATCTCGTCAAAAATCTTATTAAAATATATACTTGACAAAAAAATAGCCAATTTTTAAT
>JAFQVL010000026.1 GCA_017408045.1 Clostridia bacterium
CTTTTGGAATGGATGGAAGCAGACCCCGTTGATACTTGGGAAATGGGTAGAAACGATTCCGTGCAATCCATTACGGGCACGAGAAACGTATTCGTCGATTATCCCGAGCTTGCGTGGCTGCTGTTCAGCGAAGAAGTACCCAAGGGCATGAACACCCCCTCTATGATTGCCAACGACGGCGTGGTCGTCCCCCCTTCCAGCAGCGGCAACACGGGCGGCAGCACGACTCCCGATACCCCTACCGTTGAATTGCCTGCGGCAAATTCCAACGTTTCGATTGCCAAAGCGTTGGAAGTCGGTGCAAGCATGACGCACGATACCACCACTTCGGACAAGTATTATATTACGGGTACGATTTCCGAAATTTCCAACACAACCCATGGTAATATGACCATTCGTGATGGGAGTGGCGACGAAATCTTTATTTACGGCACGTGGAGCGCAGACGGCAATACCCGATACGACGCGTTGGCAAACAAACCCGTCGTCGGCGATACCATCACCGTATATTCCGTCATCGGCAACTACAACGGCGCACAATTGAAAAATGCTTGGATTCAAAATGCGACGGGCGGCGGTACGTCCTCGGGTGGCAATAGTTCGACGGGTGGAAACTCCTCTACGGGTGGAAATAGCTCCTCGGGTGGAAATAGCTCCTCGGGCGGCAGCTCGACCATCAACCCTGAACTGCCTGATGATTGCTTGGCGGTATTCAATTTGGGCGACGACGGCTCTGCCTCGCACAACGACGGCAGCCTCTCCACCAGCAAAACCTATACGAATAACGGCTATACCTTAAATCTTACAGGCAACGCACAAATGTGGATAGGCGCACGTGATGCCAAAGGCAACGGCTGCATCAAGCTGGGCACGGGCAGCAATACGGGCTCTTTCACGTTTACTGTAGCAGACGACGTAGACACGGTAGCTATTGCGGTTGCAAAGTACAAGGCTAAAAACTCGGTTGTAAAAATCAACGGAACAGAGTATACGTTGACCAAAAGTTCGGACGACGGCGAATACGAAACGATTTCTGTCGATACCACTACCAACAAGACGATTACCGTGGAAACTGCAAGCGGCAGCTCGCGCGTGATGATTAACACCATTACCTTCTACGGCGAAGGCATCGGCGATTCCACGGGCGGCAATGGCGACGATGACTCCACGGGCGGCAATACTGGTTCAGGTAATAACTCAGGCTCGACTGACAGCGGAAATACTGGCTCTGGCTCGACCGACAGCGGCAACAACAGCACGGGTGGCAACTCGGGTTCGGCAGGCGGCAACTCGGGTTCTACCGACAACAGCTCCACCACCCCCGAAGGACACGTTTGGGGAGAATGGGAAACCATCAAAGAGCCCACCGAAACCGAAGAAGGTATGCGTAAGCGTATCTGCTCCCATTGCGGCGCGATTGAAGGCGATATAATCCCTGCCCTTGGCGGCGGCTGTTCGGGTACAATAAGCATTGGCGGCGTAGGCTTGGTAGGCGCAGTAGCGGCGGCGTTCGTCTTCTTCAAAAAGAAGGAACAATAAGCCAAACAACCAAAATAAAAAAGACGGCAAACCGCCGTCTTTTTTTTGTACCGTGATTAGGCTTAATACTTTTCTTCAATGTAGATACGGAAGAATTTTACACACTCGTCTATCCAGCCGCGCGCACCCTCTACCGCGTTTTCACCAAACGCGGGGGAAACTTCGTAATCAGAAGTTCCCAAACCATGTCCGCCAAACGGATAAATCTGCAACGCAAACCGCACGCCTGCTTTCTTCATCGCCATTGCATAGCGCAGCGCGTTTTCGCAGGACACTAACGCATCTTCGAAGGTAGACCAGATAAATGCGGGCGGGGTAGCCTCGGATACACGCTCGTCAAGGTTTAAGGTAGGCAACAGGCGCGCCTGCTCCTCCTCAGGAAGATGCTTTAACAAGTTGTTAAACGAACCAACGTGCCCCTGATAATAGATGACGGGATAAGAAAGCCCCACCGCCGTCGGCTTGCAATCCAAAGGCTTACCGTATTTTTCTTCCACCAACATATACTCGTTGGCAAGGTCGGCAACCAAATGTCCACCTGCCGAGAAACCCACAGCAAACACTTCCGCAGGATTGACGGAGAACGCCGCCGCATTTTTGCGAACGTAGTCGAGCGATGCCGCAAGTTCTAACAACTCTTCGGGATAGGAAACCCCGTCCGTTGCCGTCTTATAACGCAGCACGAACGCCTGAAATCCACGCGCGACGAATGCTACCGCCACGTTGGTAGCCTCACGTTCAGAACAATGCGCATAAGCGCCGCCCGGTGCAATTACCACCGCAGGTCTAAGCCATTCTCTATCGCCATCAAAGGGACGAGCCATACATACGCACTCTAACTTGCCGCCCTGTAAGCCGTATTCTTCTTTTAAATCAATGATTTGATTTTGCATAGTATTTTTCCATCCTTTCTTATAATGCCGCAATCGCTGTCTGCAAACGCGCACGCGTTTCCGCTTCGCCTAAAATCTGCATAATCGTCCAAAGATCAGGGGTGTTGGAAAGCCCCGTCGTCGCAATGCGGAGCAGCTCGGCTACGTCCGAAACGCTGCCAGGGAAAGCCGTAGGGTCGGCTTTATACGCCTTCATATCGGTAGCAAAGCCGTTCTTTTCCGCCACAGCCTTTACCTTTCCAAACCACGCTTGATTATCGTCCGCGAAGTCATACGCCGCCGCAAAATCGGAAAGAATTTGCTTTACCGTTGCATTGTCGAACTTATACGCATATTCGGGATGGAAGCCGTCCGCAAAGAACCAAGCAATCGTTTCCAGCGCCTGCTTTGCGCAGATGAAGTCCTTTCTTCTCTTCTTGCCGCCGATGCCCATATACAGCGTAAGGATTTTCAGCATATAATCCTTGTCTGCAAAATAGCCCTTTTGCGCTTCCGTGCCGTAGTCGTTTGCCCATTCCTGCAAGAAGTCGTACATCTCCTCCGCGGAAAGGGTCGCAAGATAGGTCTTGGAAATATCGTTGAGTTTTACAATATCGAACAGAGCGCCACTCTTGCCCATCTTGCCGATCGAATACTTGAATTCTTCGAGCGGCGTTTCGGGGTTCTTCAGCAGCCATTCCTCAAAGTTGGAATTGAGAAGAGTAAGCATATACGTCTTGACCGCTTGCTTGTGATAGCCCTGCTCACGATAGAAGGTCAAGGACGCCTCGGGGTCTTTACGCTTGGACAGCTTGCGGCGCACCTCGCCGTCAATCTTTTGAATAGAGCAGTTATGCCCGTAGCGCGGCAATTTAAAGCCCAAAACGTTGAACAGCTCGATATGGATAGGCAGAGAGGAAAGCCATTCTTCCCCACGAATGACCAAGGTCGTGCGCATAAAATGGTCGTCAATCGCATGCGCAAAATGGTAGGTGGGAATTCCGTCCGATTTCAAGATTACCACGTCTTGATTGTTTTCCGTTACCGTGATTTCACCCTTGACCGCATCGCGGAAGGTGTGTTTTTTCTCCACGTCCCCTTGCGAACGAAGACGAATGACGTAAGGTTTGCCTGCCTTGACGTTTGCCTCAATTTCCTCTTCCGTAAGACTGCGACAATGCGCAAATTCGCCGTAATAGCCGGGCAACAGCTTGTTTTCCGTCTGGTGGTTGCGGGTCGCCTCCAACTCCTCTTCCGTACAAAAGCAAGGATAAGCAAGCCCACGACGGATTAAATCCTTCGCAAACGCGTGGTAGATTTCTGCGCGCTGGCGCTGGTAGTACGGGCCATAAGCCCCACCCATGTCTGCGCCTTCGTCAAATTCCACTCCAAAATATTTCAAGGAAGACAGAATGACCTCTACCGCGCCCTCGACCTTACGTTTTTCGTCCGTGTCCTCAATGCGGAGATAGAACACGCCGCCGCTTTGGTGAGCAATACGCTCGTTGGCGAGCGCAACGTACAGGTTTCCGATGTGCATAAAGCCCGTCGGGCTGGGCGCAAGTCGGGTGACCTCCGCGCCCTTTTCTAATCCTCTTTCAGGATACTGCGCTTCATAATATTCCAGCGGCTTTACGTCCGCGTCTGGAATGAGCAATTGCGCAAGTTTTTCATAATTCATAATCGCACCTCTTTTCTCTATATTTCTATCTAACCTAAGAAATCCACGTTTTGCGCTGTGATTTCATACAAACCGTTTTCAATGCCGTGCACAAGCTGCACCGCCGCCTCGGCAACGGGGGTTTCTACCCCTGCGGCTTTTCCTGCCGCCACCAGCGCTCCGCAGACGTAATCCACGTCGCACCTTCTGCCCTTTTCAATATCCTTTAACATCCCCGATTTCAACAATCGGTGTTTTTTTATCGCCATTGGCAACAACGCGTATATCAGCTGTGTTTTGAAAAAGCCCTTGCCTCCAAACACCTTTTCAAAATCGTGCCCCTGCATCCTTTCCAAGCGGATACCGCTTGCCCTCGCTACGGCAATCGCCTCGCGCAGGATTGCTAGCGCCGGCTTTCTCGCCTTTCTGTCCTTGGCAACCTCCCCAAACGTCAAACCCGTGATGGTCGAAAGAGTGGAAAACGCCGCATTGATTGCCAGTTTTGACCAACGCGCCCCTGCTAAGTTCTCCGTCATTTTAACAAAATCGGGATTACCGCTGACCGCGCCTGCCTTTTCTAAGACCGATTTCAAAGCCTCGTTTTTTGCATTGTCGTTTTGGTAGCCGCCGCAAAGCATTGACATCGCCGAAAGGTTGGACGTCAGCTCCACTACGCCGCCTCCCACCATATTTGCGCCAAAGGAAACCACCGCGCCATACGCACGCTCCGCACCCAAAATATCCGCTACCGATTGTTCCGGCAGTCCGTTTTGCGTTGTGCAGACGATTCCCTCGTCCGTCAATTTTTCCTGCAAAAAGCGTACGGTTTGCGGATTTTCACGCTGCTTGGTCATCAGGAAAATTACGTCGTATTTTTCCGTCATCTCCTCGGGCAAGAACGCTGAAACGCGTACCTTTTTCTCTACCCCGTCCGCCACGCAACGAACGGTTGCGCCCTTTTCTCGCAATCCCTCTACGTGCGACTTGTTGCGGCTGATTAAGTCCACGCTCTGACCGCCCTCGGTCAAAAATGCACCCAAGACCGTACCCATCGCGCCTGCGCCGTAAATGGCTACCCTCACCGAACCGCCTCCTCAACCGCCTTTGCCGACTGTTCGACCGTCAAGCCGTCTAAGCAAACGACCACGTCCGCGTATTTTTCATACAGAGGAACACGCTCGTTGTATAAGTCGCGCAAGGTAAAGCCCTCTTTTAACGCAACGCCGCGTGCTTTTAAATCGCCCAAACGACGGTCGATTTCCTCGTAAGAAAGCTGCAGATAAACCACTTTACCGATTTTTTTCAAAGCCTCTAACGCTTTTTCACGATAGATGACGCTGCCCCCCGTCGCAATCACGCAGCGAGATGCGCAAATTTCAGAATTGACCTTTGCCTCAATATCCAAGAACGCCTCTGTGCCCTTTTTTTCGATAATCTCCGGCAGACGCATCCCCTCGCGCGCAACGATTACGCTGTCGCTGTCAATGTAGCCGTAGCCGATAAGCTCGGAAAGGTACGTGCCCACCGTCGTTTTGCCGCTGCCCGGCATACCGATTAAAATTACGTTATTCATACCTCTATTCTCCAAATACACGCCGAATGGCGTTTACAATCTCTGCGTCCGCAGGTGCCCACTCCTCTGCGTTTAACTCGGCAGGGGCGAACCAACGATAACTCTCGTGCTCCTTTAAGACAAAGGACGAGAGCATTTCACATTCGTACAGCCAAAGCGTGATGATAAAGTCGGGATATTCGTAGGTGTCGCTGGCGTACAGAGCGCCTACGCGCACGTCTAAGTCCAGTTCCTCTTTCAGTTCCCTCTTTACGGCGTCCTCACCCCGTTCGCCAGCCTCGATTTTACCGCCTGCAAACTCGTATTTATGCGCGACGTAAGGGTATGGGCTATCCCCACGCTTTGTGGCAAGCAACTTGCCCCCTTCAAAAATCAACGCTGCCGCAACCTGTATATGTTTTTTCATAATCATAACCAAAACAATATAATCCGAACCAAGATTTTTAGCGGCGAATTTTGCCTGCTACTTCGTTGAAACCCTTGATAAACCGTCGGGTTTACCTGCGGCTTTCGCCTTGTAGAAGACGAAAATTTACTCGCTATAAAATTGCTCCGCACCCAAAAGTTCGAATTTTGAAATGATTTTTGGTGCGAAGGAAGATATTATACCAAAGTATTATGATGACGACAAGCCATAAAAGCGTTCAAAAGACGACTTTTGGGCTGGTTCGGATTATATCGCTTTGGTTAAATACGCTGCTATTAAATCAATGGTATTGTAAATTCCTTTAAGATGCGTGCGTTCCATACCGTGCGAAGCGTGTACGCCGGGGCCGATTAAGCCGCCTTTTAAATTCTTCCCTGCCGCATACGCCGCATCGACGTCCGACCCGTAGTAGGGATATACGTCCGCCGCATAATCAAGCTCGTTTTCTTTGGCAAGCGCAAGCAACCGTTCCACCATCTCATAATCGTACGGACCACGGCTGTCCTTTACGCAGATAGAAACCTGCGTTTCCTTGCAGGCAAGCCCTGCGCCTACGCAACCCATATCCACCGCAAGCAATTCGTCTGCATCGCCCAAGGTCGCCGCGCCGTGCCCTACTTCCTCGTAGTTCGTGAAATAGAAATCGACGTCGTACTGAGGTACAAGCCCCTCTTCCTTCATCATATTGAGTACGGTCAAAAGGCAAGCGCTGCCTGCTTTGTCGTCCAAGAAACGGGACTTTACGTAGCCGCTGTCTGTAAAGCGGGTTTTGGTATCCAGAGCAATCATACTGCCCGTGCGAATCCCCAGCGCCGCAACGTCCGCCGCCGAGCCAACTTCCTCGTCAATGCGTACGTACATGGTA
Organism: Clostridia bacterium; assembly: GCA_017408045.1. Taxonomy (GTDB): domain Bacteria; phylum Bacillota; class Clostridia; order Christensenellales; family Borkfalkiaceae; genus Scatosoma. The sequence continues at coordinate 6,937 of JAFQVL010000026.1, forward strand.
GCCTCGTTTCGCTCCTTTGTGCTTGCATCGCGATAGACGTGGCAAGAGGGAGAATCGCATAAAAACGTACCCGTGTACCGCTTTCCACCGCCACCGTAGATTTCGCAATATTCCCCGTCCCACGTGGGCAAAATCGGGCCGCCTAAAACGGAGAAACGGATTTTGCCGTCCCCGTCAATCCCTTTGACCAAAGCGCCCAAGGTGTCTACGTGCGCGGAAAGCGCCAACCGCTTTGCGCTCGATTTACCTTTCACGGAAACCTTGACCAAACGCTTATTGCTGATTTCAGCGGTATAGCCAAGTTCCTTTAAATGCTCCTGCAAGCATTCGTTCACAGCGCAAGAAAAGCCCGTGGGGCTGTTTACTGACAAAAGCTCGGCAAGGGTGTTGCAGATATAAACGTAGTAATTTTCCGCTCTTTTCATTCGACTTCTTCCTCCATAGGCATTTCGTCCACAAACGGCATCAATATCGAATTTTGTACGTACAGATATTCGTCCTTAATACGGACGTTGTCCCCATTAAGCTCAAGATATTGCAAGCTCTTTTGAAACGCCTTGGGGAAGTCCTCGCCGACGTTCGTGCCAAACTGTCGCTTATATTCCGAAAGGGAAAACCCGTATTTCGTACGCAATCCGAGCATAATAAATTCGAACTTCGCCTCGCCGTCCTTCACCTTTTCGCAAGTGATGGCAGGATAGAAACCCGAAATGATACATTTCATATACTCGTCAAGGTCAAAGGTGTTCGTGAAGCGCTGCCCCAGCATAAACGAGCTTGCCGCTACGCCAAAGCCGATGTATTCCCCTCTCTTCCAGTAGTTGAGATTGTGGCGGCTTTCATACCCTTCCAAGGCGAAGTTAGATACTTCATAGCGAACGTAGCCCTTCTCTTTCAAAAGTCCGTAGCCAAATTCGTACATTTCAGCAACCTCGTCGGAATCGGGCAGCTCGCCGTTCAAATAATCGGTATAGATAGGCGTGCCATCCTCTACCGTCAACGCGTACATGGATATGTGCTTTGAGCCGCAGGCGTGCGCAAGTTCAATCGTCTTGCGGATATCCTCTTTGGTCTGGTTCTTTAAGCCCAGCATTACGTCCGTGCTGAAATTTTCGCCCTCTAACAGCTTAGTTGCGTACACGTAATCCCGTACGTTATGAATGCGCCCCAAGTCTTCCAACTGTTCGTCAATCGCCGTCTGCAAGCCGATGGAAAAGCGGTTAATGCCCGCCTCTTTGTACGTTTTGATTTTGCTTTCGCTAATCGTACCGGGGTTGAGCTCCAACGTGATTTCCGCATCCTTGGAAAGATTAAAACAGCTTTTGATTTGCTTCATCGCCCCTGCAATCAATTTAGGCGGAATGTACGACGGCGTACCGCCACCGAAATATACGGTGTCGAATACGTAGCTTTTCAGTTCCTCCCCTCGCATTTTCAGCTCCTTGTAGAGGCAAGCCATATACGCCTCGGCATAATTAATCTTGTCGGGAAAAGAAACGAAATCACAGTAAGTACATTTATGCCGACAGAACGGCACGTGGATATAAATTCCAGGCATAGAAAGTTCTCCTAGATAGTGAATTGAAACTCTGTTTTCGTGAATTGACGGCGCAGATTTAAACGCGGAAAAATTATGCAAGATGCAAGCAAGACAAGAAGAACGCGGCTTTCCCGACGGGAGTGTACATAACCGTACACGAGCAAGGGAAAACGTAAGTTCGACGACGTATTGCGCCGCAGGTTCATAATTTTCAGTTCTTATTCGTCTTAAGGATTTCCATAAAGACCTCAGACGGCACTTCCACGCTGCCCACTTGGCGCATACGCTTTTTGCCTTCTTTCTGCTTTTCCAAAAGCTTCCTCTTACGGGTGATGTCGCCGCCGTAGCATTTCGCCAAGACGTCCTTACGCACCGCTTTTACCGTTTCACGCGCGATGATTTTGCTACCGATTGCCGCCTGCACGGGGATTTCAAACAGTTGACGAGGGATTGCCCCCTTCAAGTTTTCGCAAAGCGTTCTGCCACGCTCGTATGCGCTACCCTCGAACACGATGGAAGAGAGTGCGTCGCAAACGTCGCCGTTGAGCAATATATCAAGACGCACAAGCTTAGAGCGTTGATAGCCAGCCAGCTCGTAATCAAAACTTGCGTAGCCTCTCGTTCTCGATTTCAAGCCGTCGAAGAAATCATAGACGATTTCGTTTAACGGCAGGGTGTATTCGAGCTTAACACGGCGCTCGTCCATATACGTCATATTCTTGAACACACCACGCTTTTCCTTACACAAGTCAATCACCGCGCCCAGATAATCGGAAGGAGTATATATCTCCGCTTTGACAATCGGCTCTTCCATATACTCGATGTCCGAAGCGTCGGGCAAGTGGGAAGGATTGTCTACGTAAAATTCCTCGCCGTTCGTCTTGTGTACCAAATAACTTACCGACGGCGTGGTCGTGATAATGTCAAGGTTGAACTCTCGTTCGATACGCTCTTGGATAATTTCCATATGCAAAAGTCCCAAGAAACCGCAACGGAAACCAAAGCCAAGCGCAACCGAATTGTCCGGCTCGAATATGAGCGACGCATCGTTTAATTGCAGTTTTAAAATCGCCTCTTTGAGGTCGTTAAACTTACTTCCGTCCAAGGGATAAATACCGCAGAACACCACGGGTTGTACCTTTTTATAGCCGGGGAGAGGCTCTGCAGCAGGACGAAGAGCGTTGATGACCGTATCGCCTACCGCCACGTCCTGAATGGACTTAATGGAAGCGGCAATATATCCTACCTGCCCTGCCTCCAACTTTTCCTTGGGGAATAAGCCAGGCGCGAATACGCCGACCTCGGTAACGTCGTAGGTGGCATCAGAAAGAAACGTGCCAATCTTATCCCCTACCTTTACTTCGCCGTCCACGATACGCACAAAGAGGATTACCCCTTTATAGTTGTCGTAGTAGCTGTCGAAAATCAACGCCTTCAGGGGCGCGTCCGTATCTCCGTCGGGGGACGGGAAATGGGTGGCAATCGCCTCTAGCAAGTCCTCGATATTCGTGCCCTCTTTTGCGGAAACGCAGGGAACACCCTCTGCATCCAAACCGATGACCTCTTCAATCTCTGCCTTCGCCTCGTCAATGCGTGCGCTGGGCAGGTCAATCTTGTTGATAACGGGCAAAATTTCCAGATTGTTTTCCAACGCAAGGTATACGTTCGCAAGCGTTTGCGCCTCTACCCCCTGCGTTGCGTCTACGACCAAAATCGCCCCTTCGCAAGCCGCCAACGAACGGCTTACCTCGTAGGTAAAGTCCACGTGCCCCGGTGTGTCGATGAGGTTGTATTCGTACTCCGTGCCGTCCTTTGCGGTATAGTACATTCTGACGGGGGTCAGCTTGATGGTAATACCACGCTCCCTCTCGATGTCCATACTGTCGAGAAGTTGCTCTTCCATATCGCGCTTGGACACCTGCCCCGTCTTTTCAATCAGACGGTCAGCCAGCGTACTTTTGCCGTGGTCAATGTGCGCAATAATACAAAAATTTCGTATGTTCTTGTTTGGTTTCGCCATATTTTTATCTCAATTTCTTTCTTTCCATTTACAGTTTTACGTCAAAAAGTTGCAAAAACATCCGCAAAGCATAGGATACCGTCGTATTCTTCGGCAGCACCATTCCCACCGAGCGAACAGACAGAGGCGGATCGGTTTCTACCGCCTGCAATACACCTTCTGCAATTTCCTTTTCCGCGTACTCCTTGGGGATAACGCCGATGCCCATACCCTGCGCGACCAGACGTTTCATCAATTCCCAGCTGCCGATTTCAATCGAGGATTGCAGCTCAATCCCGACAGAAGAAAGGAAACTGTTTAACGATTTCGTCGCTACCGTGTCCTTACCCAGCGTAATTAACGGATACTTTTTGAGCGCGGAAAGAGGCATCGTTTCCTTGGCAAGTTCGGAATATTTCCCCCCCGCAATAAACACGTCCGTCAAGCGCTTGAAATTGCCGTGCAGCTGCAAAGCCTCGTCCAACTTCATCGGCAGATTGACAAACGCGACGTCGATTTCGCCGTTTTTTAATTCTTCCAGCGTCTGCGGCGAATAATCGGAGATGAGCTCGATTTTCACGGGAGGATACTTTTCGTGGAATTCGACAATCTTATCCGCTAAAACGTATTCAAAAATCGTGTCTGATGCACCGATACGAATCGTCCCCGTTGCCGAGCTGTTAATCTGCGAAAGCATCACCTGCGCTTCGTTAAACAGCCCCAACGCCGCCTCTACTTTGTCAAAAATCACTTTGCCGCCCTGCGCGGAAAGCTCCATACCCCTGTGGGTACGGTTGAACAGGGAAACCCCTAACTGCGTTTCCAGCTGCTTAATCGACTGCGAAACCGCAGGCTGCGAAATGTATAAGTCCTCCGCAGCGCGTGTCAAGCTGCCACATTTTGCCACCGTATAAAATACCTTGTAAAGCTCTAAATTAACCATACTACACCCTTATCTTTCGTATTATTTCCCTACGCAGAACTTTTCAAAAATTTCCGTAATGATTGCCTCTGTTGCGGTTTCGCCCGTAATTTCCCCCAAAGCGTCCCAAGCCGCCTTTACGTCGATGCCGATTAAATCCAAAGGCTGAAAATCGCAAGCCGTAATCGCCAAATGCAGACTGTCCGCCGCACGGGAAAGCGCGTCGAAATGCCGTTGCTCGATCAAGAACGCCGCATCCTCGGCTTGGTCGCCGCCAAACCCTCTTTCGTATAAGAGCGACTTCAAGCGCTCTATCCCTTCGCCTGTCAGCGCAGAGGTGTGTACGTCCGCATCCGTGTCTGTATCGTCTGAAGTGGCGTCCACCTTGTTGAACACCTTGATTAACGGCTTGTCCTGCACCATTTCCAGCACGCGCGCGTCCTCTTCGTCGACGCCACGGGATAAGTCCGCGACAAACACCGCTACGTCTGAGGCGCGAATAATACTCTCTGCGCGGGTGATACCGATATTCTCTATATCGTCCTCGCTATCACGCACACCAGCCGTGTCGTATAAATTAAACTTCGTACCACGGATTTCTATCGTGCCTTCAACAGCATCACGGGTCGTACCTGCCACCGAGGATACAATCGCTTTGTCGTACCCCAGCAGACGGTTCAGGAGCGAACTTTTCCCCGTGTTCGGCTTACCGCAAATGGCAACGGTGATGCCCGATTTGATTTTTTTACCAAGCGAATAGGTGGACAGCAACTTTTGCAAGTCCACAAGCAGGGTTTGCAGCGCCGTCTTTAATTCGCCAATATGCTGTTCCTCGATATCCTCTTCGGGGTAGTCCACGGATACGTCGATGCCAGCCAACAGATTTTTCAGCCGTTCCTGCGCCGAAACCACTTCTGCCGTCAACTTTTCACTATACAGCATATAGCCTGCCTTGACCTCTGCCGCGCTCTCGCCGTTGATCATATCGGCAACCCCTTCCGCAGAGGCAAGCGACAGTTTGCCGTTCAAGAACGCACGCTTTGTGAATTCCCCCCTGCCTGCGCTTTTCGCGCCGAGGGAAAGGGCTTTTTTCAACACCCCTCGTGCGATACTTTCGCCGCCGTGGCATTGGAATTCCACCACGTCCTCGCCCGTATAGCTGTGCGGCGCTTTGAAATACACCGCCATACCGTAGTCGGTAAAGCCGTCGCAAGCAATCGTCCCGGGGTACAGGCGATAGGGCTGAAAATCGGAAACCGCAGTCTTTCCAGAGGGAGTAAACATCTGCGCCGTAATTTCCAACGGATTTTTGCCGCTTAAACGAATGACGGCAACGCCACCTTTGCCTGCAGGCGTTGCTATCGCCGCAATCGTTTCTTCCATTAGCATATCTACGCCCTCCTTTTTGGTATAACTTTCGTTAATATTGTATCATAACTATGTTATGATGTAAACTGTTTCAAGCAATTTTTTTTAAAAAAAAAGCGGAAAATATAATTTCCGCTTATCTTTTATTCCATTTTTAGACTTTTCATAAAAGACAATTAGCCAAAGAAATCGTTGTCGCCGTTCTTCTTTTGCGTATCCCCATTGCTTTCTTCCGAAAACTCCTCGAACGGGTCCTTCGGTTTCTCCTCCTGCGGGGGATTTTCATCGCCATACGAATTGCCGTAGGGAGTACCGTAAGGATTGCCGTAAGGGTTGCCGTAGGGGTTGCCCCATTGTTGCTGCTGACGACGGAACGCCTCGCGCTGCGCACGAATAATCGCTTCGTAATCAATCGGGTCGCGGTTGCGTAAGCAAAATACGGCTATCGGCTTGAAGAAGGGAACAAACAGACCCGCAACACCGAGCAACTTTGCATGATTATACGCGTATCTCTTATACAGACCTATATACAGCATCAGGAAGAGGATGGATTCCACCAATACGATTAACGATTCCAGTCCAAGCTGATAAAACTCCAGCCAAAATGCTCCTTCAGCCGACAATTTCGACCAAGTCGCAATGTCGATACCACTCAAAGAAACGTATTCGAGAAACGCCCCGTTTCTAACGTACAGAACGTGGAGAGCCCATACCACGAATGCGTGGTAAACGACGGAAATCAGCTCTAAAACCATCGCCCACAAGCCCAAATGCTTTACCTTGTGCCCAAAGAAGGAAACCTCGCCTGCGAGCTCTTCTACCAGCAGCGTGTAGGCAAAAGGAACAAACGCCAAGAAAGGACGCTTAGCGCCCACCTTTTTCGCCATTTTATACAAACCGATTGCTTGCAAAAGAAAGGTGATTAACCACAAAGCACCCGCTATCGCAAAAATGGTGAGCATATGGTACTTATTCATTCGTTGTTTGTCTTGGTAGAGGATAAATGCAAAGCTATCTACCAACCAATTAAAGACCGAAAACCAACCCGGATTCGTCATATTGTTCTCCCTTTTTTCTTAGTATTCCACCGACATCAAAGTCAAGCCTTTCGCCGCAAAGTTCTTTCCAACCAAGTGTCGCGCGCCTGTTGCAAATGCCTCTTGCAGACTATCCATACTACGCCTGCCCGAAGCGACGTCCAACAATTCGCCCACCATCGTGCGCACCATATTATACAAAAATCCGTTGCCGCATACAAACACGTCCAGCACCTGCACCCCGTATTCTACTCGAGGACAGAGCTGCACCGAATAGACGGTTCGAACGGTGGTTTTTGCCGAAGAGCCGCTGGCGCAAAACGCCTTGAAATCGTGCTCGCCTTCCAGCGCCCTCGCTACCGCCTGCATACTTTCCAGCGGAGGCAGTTTTTCTACCCTCGTTGCAAAACGTTCCAAAAGCGGATTTTCACGATTGCTCTCATAGACGGTATAGCGGTAAGTCTTTCGTTTCGCCGTTCTGCACGCATCAAAGCCTTCCTCTCCTTCCCACCCCTCTAATATGCGAATGGAGGGGGGCAGGTATACGTTTAAGCAGTCAGGCATACGGGTTGGCGGCACGGTGAGTTCCGCCTTGAAATGGCATACCTGCCCCGCAGCGTGTACCCCTGCATCCGTTCTACCGCTAGCTGTAATCCGTACGTCTATACCCAGCGCCGTCTTCACCGCCTCTTCGAGGCATTCTTGCACGGAAAGGGCGTTTTTTTGCCGTTGCCAACCAGCGTATTCCGTGCCGTCATATGCAATTTTAAGCACGTATAACATACCTTTCTCCTAAATCGTCTGCCTGCTGCCTCAGATAATACCGGGCAGCATAATCTTTAATACAATGACCCCAGCCAGCATCGCCAAGCCGAAAATCGACGCAACCAAATCCCTCCAAGCAAAGCGGAGTTTTTTGTACTTCGTGCGCGTCTTACTGCCTGCATAGCAGCGCGCGTCCATCGCATCCCCTAGCTCGTCCGCGCGGCGAAAGGCGCTGATGAGCAGCGGTATCAAGACGGGCACAATCGCCTGCATACGTTTGAACAAGCCGCCCGTTTCAAAATCCGCCCCACGCGCTTTCTGTGCGTTCATAATCCGCGAGGTTTCGTCCGTTAAAATGGGGATAAATCTGAGCGCAATCGACATAATCAAAGCAATGTCATGGACGGGTACTTTAATCCATTTTAAGGGGGTGAGTAAGCTCTCTAATCCGTCCGTCAGCGCAACGGGCGTGGTCGTGAGCGTCAACAACGACGAACCCATCACCAGCAAGAACAAACGAGCAATCAAGAACCCTGCCGCAATCAAACCGCCCGAATAGATATGCAAAAATTGCCAACTCCACAGCGCGGTTTCGCCCTCTTTAGGGCTGTAAAAAAAGACGTTCAATACTGCCGTAAACAGCAGCAGGAATAACACTCCCTTTACCGATTTGAGCAGCTTGCCTATCGGCACACGGGAGAAAATCACGCAAAAGAGCAACGCCACGGCGCATACGCCCAACCCCCAAAAGGTGGTCGCCAAAAAGATCGCCACGATATACGTGATTAAAAACAATAGCTTTATGCGAGGATCTAACTTATGCGCGAAGGATTTGGTAGGATAGTATTGCCCGAAGGAAACGTCAGCCATGGATGCCACCTCCATTGCAACCGATTCCTGCGCCATTTTTTTTCGCGTAAAGCAATATTGCTTTCACAAGGTCTGCGCGCGTTAAGTCGGAGGCAATCTCCAACCCACGACGACGAAGCGCAAAGGTGAGTTTTGCGGTGAACGGGGTATCCAGCCCCATTTCCCGTACCTGCTCCATCGAAGAAAATACCTCTTGCGGTGTACCCTGCGCCAACACTCTGCCGCCGCCAAAAGCCGCCGCCTCGGTACAATGTTCGCTGATCTCGTCCATGTCGTGCGAAACGACAATCACCGTTTTGCACCATTCGGAATGCACCTTGTGCAAAAGTTGCATAATCTCCGCTTTTCCCTGCGGATCAAGCCCTGCGGCAGGCTCGTCCAAGACCAAAATTTGCGGTCTGGATACCAAAACGCCTGCAATTGCGACACGCCGTTTTTGTCCGCCTGACAACTCGAACGGGGAACGATCCTTTACCGCCGTATATTGCAGCCCTACCATCTCCAGCGCTTCACGAACCGCCTGTTCCGTTTCTTCCCGCGACAAGGAATGTTCGGAAAAATTCCGAAGCCCAAATGCCACGTCGTCAAATACCGTTTCTGCAAACAGTTGATATTCAGGATATTGAAACACCATTCCTACGTTCTTACGAAGGGAACGGAAATCCGTCTTTTTATCCGTTAAATCGTACCCTGCCACCGTTAAGCGCACGGGTACTTCTTCTCCCTTTTTGCGTTTCGGACGGTAATGCTTTTCGGCTGTCGGTAATTTGAGCAGCGCGTTCAAATGCTGCACAAAGGTCGATTTTCCGCTGCCCGTATAGCCGATAATACCAAAGAACGCGCCGCTGTCCACCGTCAAGGTAGCGCCGTTTAAGGCGTACGTTTCAAAGGGGGATTTTGGATTGTATACGTGCGACACGTTTTCCGCAATCACCGCTTGTCCGCCGTCCTTTGCGGGTATCAACGGCTTTTCCATAGCAGGAATTTCCAACTGTGCCCCGCTACTCGCCGAAAGCTTGCGAACAATCTCGTCCGCTAACGCCTCCTCGTCCATGCAATCCTCAACGGTTAAGCCTCCTGCCGACAACGCCCTGCAAAGTTGGTATGCGTGCGGCAACGCCAACGAGTATTCACGAAGGCGCGCCTCGTCTGAAAGCACCGCTTTGGGTTCGCCCTGCAGGACGATTTCTCCTGCGTGCATAACAATCGCACGATCGGCAAGCATCGCTTCTTCAGGGAAATGGGTGATCAGCAGCACCGTCATTTTTTCTTCCTTATTCAGGCGCAAAACGACGTCCATTACCTCTTTTCTGCCCAAGGGGTCGAGCATCGCAGTCGATTCGTCTAATATCAAAATTTTCGGCTTTAACGCCAACGCGCCAGCAATCGCAATACGCTGCTTTTGTCCACCCGATAATCTTGTAGGCGTAGAATGACGGTACGCCGACATACCTACGGCATTTAACGCAAAGGTAATTCTGTCCCCGATTTCTTCCCGGTCTACGCCGATATTTTCCGGACCGAACGCCACGTCGTCCTCTACGATTGAAGCAACCGTCTGGTTGTCGGGGTTTTGAAATACGATACCTACCTGCCGACGAATTTCAAACAAGTTCTTCGGCTCGCTCGCATCCAAGCCAAGCACGGTAATTTCCCCGCCTGTCGGGGTCAGCAAGCCGTCAATCAGCCTTGCCAAGGTCGACTTCCCGCTGCCGTTATGCCCAAGCACCGCAACAAACTCCCCTTCTCCCACCGAAAAATCCACTTCGCGCAAGGCAAAACCCTCCTCGATTGAGGAGTTCTCCGCAAACGGCGCATCTGCTGCGTCGGGTTTTTCCGTCTCATAGCTGAAACAGACCTTGTTAAAACGAATGGCTTGCATAGGGTGCATATGCTCCTAAAAATTACGTACTAATTCAAGGTATATTATACCAAAAACACCGCCGAATTACAATGAAAAACAAGTGAAATTTTTTCATAAACAGACTTTTTTCCATTTTTTTAGCGTAGTTTTGTTTTTTATGAGAAAATACTTGCTTTTTTACATGAAAAGGATTATCATAATAATATCAAAAATCCTTGAGGTATTGACTATGGAGAGCACGGAACAGCAGCAACAAGAACAGCAAACACAACCCGTAAAGAAACCTCATCTTCCCAACCCTGTCCAAAAGGATGACTGGCGGATAAAGACGTTGCTAATAGATTTAAGTATCTGTCTATTGGCGGCAATCTTGGTTTCTTTCTCCCTCTTCTATTTCTCCAACTACAACAACTTTGCGCCCGGTGGCGTAACAGGTCTTGCCTCGATTGTCGGCAACTTTTTATACTCCCTCGGCTTTGGCGAAGTTTCGTCGAATATGAGTATTTTGATGTTCGCTTTCAACGCCCCTATTTTTATCTTGGTTGCCATTTTCGTCAGCCGTAAGACAGGCTTTATTTTGATCGCCTATATGTTGATGCAATCGGGGCTGATGATGCTGTTCAAATGGCTGAAGGATAGCGTTGGGCTTCCCTTCTATGACGCCATTAGCGAGTTTTCCCCCAAGGAAAACAACGTCGTGTTCGCCGCAATCGGCGTGGGCGTGGTTTCCGGTCTTGGGTTCTCGCTTATGCTCCGTCGCTTTGGCGCGTCGGGCGGCACGTACGCCATCTCTGCCTTGATTAAGCATTTCCACCCCGAACAAAGTATTGCTTGGGTGGCTTTCGCCCTCGACTCCTCTATCGTCGGGCTGGCGTTCTTCGTTTACGACTTTCAGATTAATCCCGTCATCTCCACCCTTTTAAACATCTTCCTTTCCAACCTTGTGGTTGACTATATGCTGCAAGGCTTGAGAAGCGGTTATAAGTTTGAAATCATCACCGATAAGCCCGAAGAACTTTCGGCAGAAATTATGGCGAAGCTTAGGCACGGTGTGACGGCTCTGCACGCGCAAGGCATGTATACACATAAGGAAAAAACCCTGCTTGTCTGCATCATCCGCAAACGCCAAGTCGGTGAACTCTTAAAGATTTTAAAGGGGTACGAGGCAACCTTCTCCTATTCCTGCAAGGTCAACGAGGTTTACGGCAGATTCAAAAAATAACCTGCTTTCAGTCCTCTTATCCGCCCATTTTTTACGTAAATACTTGCGCCGACTTTGGTCGGCGCTTTTTTGTATAACCTTTCCCCCAGTTGGGCATACTAAGCACACGAAACATCTGGGAGGAACGCACCTTGACAAAGCAACACAAGCCGTTTGGCTGGCGAGATAAACTCGGCTATCTAATGGGGGATTTGGGAAACGACTTTACTTTCCTGCTCTCCTCCAGTTTCTTGTTAAAATTTTATACGGACGTTATGGGCGTGGACGCCTTTATCGTCGGGCTCGTCATGATGGCGGCACGGTTCATCGACGCCTTCACGGATATTGCCATGGGCAGAATTTGCGACAGAAGCCGCACTACGCCAGCAGGAAAATTCAAGCCTTGGATACGCCGTATGTGCGCCCCCGTGGCAATCGCCTCCTTCTTGATTTATCAAAGCGGCTTTGCCTCTTCCCCTACTCCCTTTAAGGTCATTTGGCTGTTTTTTACCTATATTTTATGGAGTTCGATTTTCTACACCTCCATCAATATCCCCTACGGATCGATGGCGTCGGCAATTTCCGCCGAGCCTGCGGATAGACAATCCCTCTCTACCTTCCGTTCGGTGGGTAGCACTCTTGCAGGGCTAATCGTCGGCGCAGGCGTACCGCTGTTTGCGTACAGCACCAACACCGAAGGGCAGTTGTATTTAGACGGCGAAAAATTTATGCTGATTGCAGGAATTTTCTCTATCTTGTCTGTCGGGGCATATCTGCTTTGCTATTACCTGACCACAGAGC